>JBDHRU010000214.1:0-3726 GCA_039807765.1 Nitrosomonas sp.
ATCTGATCCTCGGTATGCCCTGCGCTGCTTTGCAACCCACGTCGAAACCGGATCGCCCCCGGGTATTCGTAATGGTTTTGCATAGGATAACGATGGTACAAAAAAGTTCAAATCCTATGGCCGGGCATTTTAACAGAAATGGCGAGTGTCCTTTATAAATAAGCAAGTAGTTCCTCGGGGTGATCGATCAGATACCGGGCGCCCCAGGTTTCGGGCGGCTGGTCGTTACCCAGATAACCGTAGCGCGCGACAATCGGCTGCATGCTGGCTGCCAGACTGGCCTGAACATCGCGGATGTCATCGCCGAGATAGATGCAATGTGCGGGGGGAATGGCGATTTTGGTGCTGGCGGTTAACAGCGGCTCCGGGTGCGGTTTGGTGTTCATTAATTCATCGCCGCAAACGATGCAGGCCATACGCTGCGCCAAGCCGAGCGCTTCAATCAGCGGGTGAGCGAATCGCGCCGGCTTGTTGGTCACAATGCCCCAAGGCAGGTTGCGTTTTTCCAATTGGTCGAGCAATTCGCTGACACCCGGGAACAAGCGGGTATCTTGGCATAAGTGTTGGGTGTAGAAATCCAAAAATTCATCGCGCATCGATTCATAGCCGGTATCACCCGGTTTGATGTTGAAGCCGAGTCCCAATAAGCCGCGTGAGCCGGCGGAAGCCAGCGGGCGGATTTGCGCGATAGGTAATTCGGACAGGCCGCGTGAGGTGCGTTGGCGGTTCAGTGCATGGCCAAGGTCGGGTGCGGTATCGGCCAGTGTGCCATCGAAATCGAAGAGTACGGCTTTAATCATGAATCAAAGAATTGCAAAAAATGACAGATGCGGCGATTGGATTAATTGCGATAAGCCATGATGTAGTTGACGTCGGTATCATTTTCCAAGGCGTAGACTTTGGTAATCGGGTTGTATGTCACGCCGATCAGTTGTTCATTCGTCAATCCGGCGTTGCGTGCCATGCGTGCGAGTTCGGATGGTTTGATGAATTTGGCATATTCATGCGTGCCGCGCGGTAACAGCTTGAGGATATATTCTGCGCCAATGATGGCGAACAGATAGGATTTCGGATTACGATTGATGGTCGAGAAGAAAACCCAGCCGCCCGATTTGGCTAATTGCGCGCAGGAGCGGATGACACTCATCGGGTCCGGCACATGTTCGAGCATTTCCATACACGTGACCACGTCGTAGTGTTGCGGTTGTTCTTTGGCGAGCGATTCCGTCGTGATCTTACGGTAATCGACGTGATGCCCGCTTTCCAACAGGTGCAGCTTGGCAACCTTGAGCGCCTTGTCGCTGAGATCGATTCCAGTGACATGCGCACCCAGCGACGCCATGCCTTCCGATAAAATACCGCCGCCGCAACCGACATCCAATACTGCTTTTCCGGCCAATCCGCCGGTGAGATCGTTAATGTAATTCAGGCGTAATGGATTGATTTCATGCAATGGCTTGAATTCGCTGTTGGGATCCCACCAGCGGTGCGCGAGTTGGCTGAATTTTTCCAGTTCCAGCGGATCAGCATTAATGCCGTCATTTTCCATATGCATTCCTTTGTGCCTAGTGTTGAGATATTGCTGCGATACGTTCATGCCAGTATGCCGCGCGGTATTGCAATTCAACCGGATTGAGCGTCATCAGTCCTTTGTCGTGCAGCAGCATTCTACCATTTACCCACACATGACTCACTTGTTCGCGGCTTGCTGCATAAACCAAATGCGAGGCCGGATTGTAGCAAGGTGTGAGATTCAGATCGGAGAAGTCGATAGCGGTTATGTCAGCTGCTTTGCCGATGGTCAAGGAGCCGGTTATTTCTCCCAGCCCCAATGCCTTGGCACCATTCAATGTGGCCATTTGCAACACTTGGTGCGCCGGAAGCGTATCGGCCCGGCCGCTGGTCGCTTTGGCCAGTAGCGCTGCCAGGCGCATTTCTTCAAACATATCCAGGCGATTATTGCTGGCTGCGCCATCGGTGCCAAGACCGACGTTGATGCCTTGATTTAGTAAAGGCGCTATCGGCGCTAATCCACTGGCGAGCTTCATGTTGGAAGAGGGGCAGTGGGCGATATGGCAACTGTATTGGTGCATGAGTTTTACTTCATGATCGGTTAGGTGCACCATATGCACGGCGATCAGGTTCGGGCTGAGCAAACCCAATCGTTGAAAACGTTCAATTGGCCGCACGCCCGAGGATTGCAAGCTTAAGCGGATTTCGTCCTGTGTTTCGTGTAAATGTGTATGGATGGACACATTCAGTTGTTCTGCGTAAGTTAGTATGCTGCGAAAGGTTTTGTCACTGACGGTGTAAGGCGCATGCGGTGCAAAACAGAAGGACAGCAGCGGATGCTGATATTGATCGCGCAATTGTAATCCCTTTGCCAGATAATCGTCCGCATCGCTGGCGTAGGCGGTTGGAAAGTCGATCACCACCATGCCGACGACAGCACGCATCCCAGAGCTGATGACAGCTTGCGCACAAGATTCCGGGAAGAAATACATGTCGTTGAAGCAGGTAATGCCACCCTTGATCATTTCGGCACACGCGAGCTGTGCGCCCTCCAATACGAACTGTGCATTAACATGACGGTTTTCTACCGGCCAGATGTGCTGATGGAGCCATTCCATTAATGGTAAATCATCGGCCAGTCCGCGCATCAAAGTCATGGCGGCATGCGCATGGAGATTAATGAGCCCTGGGATCAGCACATGATCGCTTAGGGTGATTGTTTGTTTGGCTGGGTAGCGTAGTTTGGCTTCTGATACCGGCAAAATATCCCGGATGGTTCCTTTATCGATGGCAATGGCGTGTTGATTGAGAACGATCCCGGCCGGTTCAACGGGTATAATCCATTTCGCTTCTATCAGGGTATCGATTGGCTGCGAGCCATTCATGTGCTTCGAATAGGTAGAAAGAAAAAAGCCCCGCACATCAGGGCAGGGCTTTGTGAATTAGAAAGATAGCCGGTATTCTTATCGGGTACCTGCTACTTCGATTTCAACACGGCGATCCGGTGCCAGGCATTCAATTAACGCTTTGGTTTTTTTATTGCCAACACAACTATTGCCGGTCACAGGATTTGCTTCGCCTTTTCCATCGACAAAGATGCGGCTTGGTTCTATGCCTCTTGAAACCAGGTGCGCTTTGACGGATTCGGCGCGGCGAATCGAGAGATTCTTATTGTATTCATCGGATCCGATACGATCGGCGTAACCCACTGCAATAATGGTATCGTACTTAAGATCTTTTATACCATTGGCGAATTCATTCAAAGATTGAATACCATTGGGTTTGAGTTTGGCGCTATCGAAGTCAAATAACGCATCGGCAGAGAAAGTGATTTTCTCTGGTGCAGTTTTAGCAGCTGCCGCACCTGCAGCTGGCGCAGCCGGAGCTGCCGCATCTTCCGGTTTTTTAACCAAATCGGGATCACATTCGTGAATTGCCATGGCCGGTGTCCAGTAACCGGTACGCCAGCAAAGTCCTGTTGTGTTTCTCGCAATTACACCACGATCGTCAACACCATAAGCTTCAGGTTTTTTTACAGACTTATCTTTATCAATAATTGTTTCTTGTGCCAAAACAGCACCAGAAAACATTGCCGGTATAAGAATCATTCCCATGAGAGTATTTTTAGCTGATATTTTCTTCATGCTGTTGTCCTTTTTAATGAAAACTACGGATTTTATATTGATAATGCAAAAAAGCATTTTGCATCTGAAA
>JBDHRU010000215.1:0-3711 GCA_039807765.1 Nitrosomonas sp.
AATGTAAGATACACGCTCAAGTTAAAAACAGACCGCTACTCTAACCAAAATCCGATGAAAAACCAATTCAGTTTTATCGTTATCGTTTCTTATCTGTTACTCACCGCCTGCGCTACCGAGCCTATCAGTCCCACGCAGCCGCCCGCTGAACCGGCTGAAGCCGTCAAACCGCCACCCCCCGAAAAATCGCTGACCAAATCCGTTCACAAGCGTGTTCAATGGTCGGCATTAACCGGCTGGAAGCAGGACGATCTGCAACCGGCGTGGCAGGCATTCCTGAAAAGCTGCACGGCTCTGAGCAAACAACCCGCCTGGAAGGAAACTTGCCGGTTGGCGGCTGCGCAGAAGAAAAACGATAACACCACGTTAAGAAATTTTTTTGAAACCTACTTCACGCCCTATCAAATCGTCAACACTGATAATACCGAGGAAGGTTTGATCACTGGTTACTACGAGCCCCTGCTCAAAGGCAGCCGCAAACCCTCCAACCGCTATCGCTACCCGGTATATGCCGCCCCGGATGATTTGCTGATCATCGAACTGGGCGCCGCCTACCCTGAACTGAAGGATTTGCGCCTGCGCGGCCGCCTGAACGGACGCAAGGTTGTGCCCTATCACAGTCGGGCGGATATCATGAACAATCCGAAGCTGCTCAATGGTTACGAGTTGCTATGGGTGGAAGACGAAGTGGAGTTGTTTTTTCTGCATGTCCAGGGTTCCGGTCGGATTGTGCTGGATAGCGGAGAAACCATGAAAATCGGTTTCGCCGATCAGAACGGCTATCCCTATAACTCGATCGGCAAACTCCTGGTCGAGCGCGGTGAATTACCGCTGGAAAAAGCTTCCATGCAAGGCATCAAACAATGGGGGCAGCAAAACCCGAAAAAATTGCCCGGGCTATTGCAGCAAAACGCCCGTTACGTATTTTTCCGCGAACTGCCGGCGGATTTATCCGGACCAATCGGCGCTTTGGGCGTGCCGCTAACCGCCGGACGCAGCATCGCCATCGATCCGTTGTCGATCCCGCAAGGCGCACCGGTATTTCTGGCAACGACCTGGCCCAACAGCAACAAGCCGCTGAACCGACTGATGGTGGCACAAGATGTCGGTAACGCCATCAAAGGGGGGATCCGTGCGGATTTCTTCTGGGGATTCGGGCATGAAGCGGGCAATCAGGCGGGAAAAATGAAGCAACGCGGAAAAATGTGGGTATTAATGCCACGCGATTACCGGTCACCCGCACTCACACGGCAATAAAAAAGCTTGCTGAATTTCTCCAGCAAGCTTTCTAAAACCGCTCGGCGGAATTTATTTGCTCTTGCTCGCGCTTTCCAGTTTTTCCTCGATGGTTGCAGCGGGAATCATGCCGCCGACAATTGAGCCATCGGCGAAAACCAACGTCGGTGTGCCTGATACTTTATTCTCATGACCTGATTTCAGCAATGCATCCAGCGGTGTATCGCAATCCTTACCCGGAGGTGCGATCCCTTTCAGCATAAAATCATCCCAAGCTTTGATTTGATCCTTGGAACACCAAATTTTTTTCGACAATTCCATTGAGCCTTTCAACACCGGGTACAGCAAGGTATAAATCGTAACATTGCTGATATTCAGCAATTCTTTTTCCAGCTGCTTGCAATACGGGCAATTGGGGTCGGTATAAACAGCCAGCTTGCGCGAACCGTCGCCTTTCACGACTTTGATGGCATGCTGCAATGGCAGGGAATCCAATGGCACGCGCCGTGCCGCCTTGATTTCCTGGATACGTTCATTGGTCAGGCTGGTGCGGCTTTTAGCGTCGATCATGTGACCGAAGAAAAAATAATTGGCCTTATCATCGGTATAAAACACTTCGTCGCCCACCACCACTTCGTACAAACCCAACAACGGCGTTTTTTTCAGACTGTCAATCGTGTGTCCGGGAAAATGCGGCAATATGGCTTTTTTCAAAGCTTCTTCATCGGCCCAGGCGGATCCGGAGAAAAAACTCATTAGCAGGATTGAGATGAGCAGCTTTAAGCGCATAGCCATAATGACTCCAGTGTTAGAAAATAAAATTTAATTCAAAGCATGTTGCATCAAGCAGTTTTTGATCAGTGGCAAGCGGTTGGTGATTTCCAGTCCGAGATTGCGCAAGCGCGCCAAGGTCGGATTGGCATTATTGAACAATTTCTGCAAACCGTCGGTGACCAGCTCCAGCGCCAGAATGTCTTCCCTGCGCGCCAGTTCGTAATGCCGCAGCAGCATAAAATCGCCGCAATCGGTTTGCAGTCTGCGCGCCTTGAGTACTGCGGCAAGCTCACGCGTATCGCGCAATCCCAGATTCACCCCCTGCCCAGCCAGCGGATGAATACCGTGCGCGGCATCGCCGATCAGCACCAAACGCGGCTTGATCAATTGATCCACGTGCACAAAATTCAGCGGGAAACCAACCGGCGAGGTAATCAACTGTAATTTGCCCAGCGTATGCGAAGAAGCTTCCTCCACGCGAGCACACAACGCATCAGCCGATAGATTACGCAAGAAATCCGCATGATCTTCCGTGGTCGACCACACCATCGATACCCGTTTATCCGGCAATGGCAGCAACGCCAACACACCATCCCGCTTGAACCATTGATGGGCGATCTGGCGATGCGACCGTTCTGCGCTGAAATTGGCTACCACGCCAATCTGGTTATACGCATGGCGCGACACTTCAATTTCAGCTTGTTTACGCACCCAGGAATTCACCCCATCCGCGCCCACCACCAAGGCAGCTTCGAGCCGACTGCCGTCCGCCAGCTGCACCTCGGCATGCGTGTCGTACCAAACAATTGCTGTACATTTTGCCGGGCACAAGAGGTGCAGATTTTCATCCGCAGACTTGAGCACCTCCCAAACAGCCGATTGCAGTTGACGGTTCTCGGCAATAAACGCCAGCTCCGGCACGCCGATCTCATACGCGCTGAAGTTGATGCGCGCCGTATTGTCGTCGCCAAACACCGCCATCTCATAAACCGGCGCTACGCGTTCGGCTGCCATCAATTGCCACACCCCCAGCTCCTGCAGGAAAGCCGCGCTGCCGGGGCTGATCGCATACACCCGACTATCCCAGCTATCATCCCGCGGCAACGGCAGTGTTTCATGCGGCTCTATCAGCGCGATTTTCAGACCGCTATCCTTCAGCGCAGCCACCAGGCTTGCCCCCACCAGTCCGCCACCGATCACTATCATATCGAATTTCATAGGATTGATTATACAGTCGCTTTGTTGCGGATAGGTAATACAAACTGCATCTTCATTGAAAGCGGAAGCTGACTGACTGTTTGGTCACCCGGCAGTTATGCATTCTCAATGAACGCCGCTGACGAGCAACTCGCGTTAAGGAAACGCTGATTAATTGACTATACGAGCGAATCACTTCGTTGCGCGGTACTCGCGCCTTACCTATCTTATTGATAGGTCTCGGTTGCTGTGTTCCGTGCGCCTCGTGCTTCATCTCGTCCACCGAATTAATCAGCGTTTCCTTAAATAATTGGAAAACAACACCGAATCCCCTGAAAACACGCATAAACCCTTGTCAAGTCACATTTTTGATCTTGACAAGCTACCCCCTCAAAGGCACAATGCTGCCCTTGCGTTTTAGCATATGGCGAATTAGCTCAGTGGTTAGAGCAGCGGAATCATAATCCGTTGGTCCGGGGTTCAAATCCCTGATTCGCCACCATC
>JBDHRU010000216.1:0-3704 GCA_039807765.1 Nitrosomonas sp.
GGCGATGATTTTCCCGGTTTCCGCAGTTGCCGAAGAGTGGATCTATACCGTCCGGCCCGGCGATAATTTATGGAATCTGACCGAGCGCCATCTCAAAAGTATGGACTACGTGCCGCAATTGCAGCAACTCAATGCAGTGAAAAATCCCTATGTGATACCACCCGGCACCCAATTGCGCATTCCGGTAGCCTGGAGCAAGGTGCAAAACACATCGGCACGGGTGATGAGCGTGTATGGTGAAGCGACCGTGCAGCGTAATGACCGTGAGCGGCTGCCGGTCGAACAGGGCATGCAACTGCTGATTGGCGATGAAATACACAGTGGTAACGACGCTTTCGTGACGGTGGAGTTTGCCGACAAATCGCAAATGCGGGTGCAGGAAAATACCCAGTTGCGCTTCGACACAATGCGCATTTTCGGCGATTACGGTTTGATCGATACGCTGATTGATTTACTGCAGGGGCGCACGGAAAACACAGTACCGGAAAAATCCGGAAAAGCCACGCGCTTCCGGATCAAGACGCCGTCCGCGATCAGTTCGGTGCGTGGTACGGATTTCCGTGTTGGGATAACCGAAACGCAGGCGGGTACCAGCAGTGAGGTGCTTAGCGGTAACGTGGAAGTTGCCGGTGAGAAAAGAAATGTCAAAGTACCGGCGGGTTATGGCACGATGACCGCGCAAGGCATGTCGCCGGTACCGCCGGTTAAGTTGCTGCCACCACCGGATCTGTCCGGGGCGGTGCGTTATTACCAAAGTTTGCCGCTGGTGATTAAATTCAGTCCACTGAAGGGTGCGTATGCGTACCGTGCACAAATCGCTGCAGACCGGGACTTCAAAAATTTACGATCGGAATTTACCACGCCGAGTTTGCCTTTCCGCGATGGCGAGATTCCCGATGGAGACTACTGGTTGAGGGTTCGCGGTATCGATGGTTTATCGATCGAAGGTAGGGATGCAGTCATTCCTTTCGCGCTCAATGCTTATCCGGAAGCGCCTTTTATTCTTGCACCGCTGCCCGGTGGCATGGCAGAACCGGAGAAGCAGCAATTCAAGTGGGCAGCGCAAACCGATGTGTCCCATTACGCGATCATGATCAGCAAGGATGCCGATTTCTCAACTGCTCTTTACTTCAACCCCGAAGTCAAGGAAAACAGCGTGACATTGTCCGAATCGCTTACTCCCGGTCATTATTTCTGGCGCATTTTCTCGGTTTCGGCGCGTGAGGGCGCCGGCCCGTTCAGTGACACGATAGCATTTCGCGTACCCTATCCCGCACCGGCGGTGGGAGAGGCGCAGCTCGATGACGGCAAGATGACGTTCGCCTGGCGCGCCGCCGAGGAAGGACAGAGTTTCCAGTTTCAGTTTGCGCGCGATCAGGAATTCACCGACATTATTCATGAGGAATCGACTGCCGCTTCGCAGCTGACGATCGCGAAACCGGACAGCGGCACCTATTATCTCCGCATTAAAACCATCGAGTCGGATGGTTTTCAAGGGCCGTGGGGAAAGCCGCAAGCGGTTGAAGTGCCGTTCGGCATTTCTTATTGGTTCATGTTGCTGATGTTGCTGCCGCTGCTGGTATTGATATGACCCTGGTGGGTAAGCCGTGGCAGCATTATTCGTTTGCCGCGCGCGTTGTAATTCTGCTTGCCGCTGTTGCAGGCTTGACTTATACCGGAGTACTGGAACGTTTTGATTACATCTTGTACGACAAGATGGCGGTCCTGCAACAATATCCACAGGATCCCGAAATCGTCATCGTCGCCATTGATGACGAAAGTTTCAAAGCGTTGGGCCGCTGGCCATGGTCTAGAGGCGTACACGCGGAACTCATCAATCGCCTGAGATCGATCGGCAACAAAGCGGCGGCCTTGGACTTACTGCTATCCGAACCACAAGATAGCGATCCCTATGCAGACCATTTATTGGCTTACGCCATCGCAATGCACGGTGGTGTCATTTTCCCGGTAGCACCGGCATTGGACGGTACGGATACGTTGACGCTGGCGCTGGCGCAGCCGCTGCCGCTGTTTACCCAGCAGGCGGTACTGGGGCATACCGATGTCGAGCTGGATAGCGATGGTGTGGCGCGTCGTGTTTTTTTATATGCGGGCATCAACGCGCCGGTATGGCCTGCGTTGGGATTGGCGCTGACTAATCCGGCCGCGGTGCGGGCAGGATATCAATCGCTTGCTCTGGAGCAAATGCAGGAACAAACGGGATACTGGGTGCGGGCGCAAGAGGCGTTGATTCCCTATGCCGGTGAATCCGGCAGTTTCCGCAAAATATCGTATGCGCGGATTCTGTTCGACGATGACGCTCTGGCTGGTTTAAGGAACAAGACGGTGATCGTCGGCATGACGGCGACGGGCATGGGTGCGCGCTTTGCCACGCCGCTGTCGCCGCTCAATCATCAACCCATGACGGGGGTGGAATGGCATGCCAACGTATTTTCGATGCTGACTACCGGACGCGTGATTTATCCGATTCCCGCTGCGATCACAACCGTCATTTCGGTTGTGTGGGTGAGCATTGTTCTGGCAATCATCGCCTGGAGCGGGAAGAACTTCACCGTACCGCCGCTGCTTGCGTCGATTGGGGCCGCTGTGTTCCTCGCGGGGTTGATGCTGGAGTTTTACCGTATCTGGATTCCTCCGGGTGCGGCCTTGCTCGGCACGCTGTCGCTGTATCCGCTGTGGAACTGGCGGCGCATCAATGATTTTCTGCGTACTTTCTGGATTAGTAAAACCCATTCCAATGCCGCCTTGGAGTCGATCGGAGATGGTGTCATCATCACTGATGCGTTGGATCAGGTGATTTACATCAATAAAGGGGCGGAAAATATTCTGCGCAACCGGTTCGATCAGATCAAAGGAAAGCGGCTGGCGGAGACTCTGGGATTCGATGTGCAAACAAGCAATCTGCCTGTGAATCAAACCGGTAAGGATTCTGTGGCCGGCAATCTTGGCATACCCGGTATGGTCGAATGCATGCTGAAAACGGCGCAAGGCAACGAACGGACGGTACGTATCACGCGCAACCCGTTGTTCGACGATCGCGAAGCCGTGATTGGATCGGTCATCGCGATGACCGATATCACCGACCGCATCGAACTGGCTCAGCAGGTGGCGCATCAGCAAAGCTACGATGCCTTGACCAAACTGCCGAACCGTTCGCGTTTGCTGGCGCAATTCGATACTCTAATTCAAGCAATCCAAGGTACCGGCAAGATCATCGCGGTATTTTTTGTCACGCTGGATAATTTCAAGAAAATTAACGATGCGATGGGGCATCATGCAGGTGACAAACTGTTGCAAATGGTTTCCGCGCGTTTGTACGATTTTGCCGTTGCGGAAGGTATTCTGGCGCGCTGGGGCGGCGATGAGTTCGTGTTGCTGTCCAGCGGGTTGGCGAGGAAAGACTCCGCATCCGAAATGGCGCAGAAAATGTTGGATGCCATCCGGCAACGGTTCGAGATTGATGGGATGGAAGTTTTTGTATCCGTCAGTATCGGTGTAAGCTTTTATCCCGAGAATGGATTGTCCAGCGAAACGGTTCTGGAAAGAGCCGGTACCGCCATGTACCGCGTCAAGAAGGACGGCGGCAATCACTTTGGTTTTTATTCCGCCGAATCGTCGGTGGTGTGGACACGCGATCAACTCGAATTGGAAAGGGAATTGCGCGCCGCCATCAAGAACGATGA
>JBDHRU010000217.1:0-3687 GCA_039807765.1 Nitrosomonas sp.
TGGTGTGCGGGCAGAAAAATATCGCATCGATACGCCCGCCCGCGTGGTTGACGGCCTTGTGCATCTTGTCGTTGATGGCGTTATACGTCGCCATGTCGAGCAGCCCGCGCCCGATGCCCGACTGATTGGCGGCGATCACCACGCGGTACCCGGCGTGCGTCAAGCGCGCAATCGCTTCCAGGCTGCCAGGAATCGCAACCCATTCATCCGGCGTTTTGATGAACGTGTCGCTGCTCTCATTGATGACGCCGGTTTGGTCGAGGATGATCAGCCTCATATCAGGTGGCCAGCTTGGAAAGGTCGGCGATGCGGTTCATGAGATTATAAAGATTTGCCAACAAAGTAAGTCGACTATTGCGCAATGCTTTATTCTCAACGTTTACCATAACGTGATCAAAAAAATTATCAATTGGTAACTTCAATGCAGCTTGTGCTTTAAGAAAAGCTACGTAATCATCAGTGCCAAGAGCGTGGTTGGTTATATGTGATACTTTTAACAATTCATTATAAAGTGCTTGTTCAGCTGGTTCTTGCAGATCAAGTTCTTTTAAGCTCAAAGGGTAGAAACCCTCTGATTTTGCTTTTTTGAGAATATTACCAACCCGCTTGTTGGCAGCCGCCAGACTGGCTGCTTCCGGTAATGCGGTAAACGCCCGCACGGCAGCAAGGCGCTTGAAAATATCCTTCAAAATAAGCTGCGGATTCAAGCTGAGTACAGCATCGATTTCTTGGGCAGTGTAGCCTCGTTCTCGCAAATTTCCGGCGAGTCTTTCTCGGGTAAAAGCTATCAGTTGTTCACGAGATTCTTGCTTAATTTTATGCTGTACTTCGATTGATTCAGTTCCTTCAATGATCTCAATTGTTCGATTAATCAAAGCAATTAAGTCGAGTGATAAATTCTTTTCATTCAAAATACGAATAACGCCCAATGCATGACGGCGCAACGCAAACGGATCCTTGTCACCGGTCGGAGTTTCTCCGATACCGAACATATTGACCAAGGTTTCCAGTTTGTCTGCCAGAGACAGACAAGCACCCACCGGGCTACGCGGCAATTCATCACCGGCAAAACGTGGTTTATAGTGATCCTCGATAGCAAATGCAACTTCATCGCTTAAGCCTTCATATTGCGCATAGTAACGCCCCATGATACCTTGCAATTCGGGAAATTCCCCGACCATATCAGTCAATAAATCCGCTTTGGCCAGTGTAGCGGCCTCGTACGCCTGGTTAGCTAACTCGTCGCCACCCAGCATTTCACCGATCATTTTGGCAATCTCGCACACATAGTGCATACGCAATCGTTGCGTGCCCAGCTTATTGTGATAAACCACCTTATCCAACTCCGGCAAGCGCGATGCCAGCGTTCTTTTACGATCCTGATCGAAGAAAAACTTGGCGTCGGCGAGGCGCGAGCGCACCACACGTTCGTTACCGGCGATGACTTGCGCCGGATCGGCCGGACAGATGTTAGCAACCAGCAGGAATTTGTTCGCCAGCTTTCCGTTAACATCGAGCAGCGGAAAATATTTCTGGTTTGCCTTCATGGTCAGAACCAGGCATTCCTGCGGCACTTGCAGGAATTCGGTGTCGAATTGGCCAACCAGCACGTTAGGTTGTTCAACCAATGCGGTAACTTCATCAAGCAAAGCCTCATCGTCGATAGGCGTAAGATGTTCTTTCGCAGCGGCAGCAGCAAGCTGGCGCACGATTTCGGCTCGGCGCTCAGCAAAGTCGGCAAGCACGGCGCCTTCGGTTTGCAGTTGCTGCGCGTAACTATCGGCGTTGTGCAACACGATCGGATTCACTTTTGCTTCAAAACGATGCCCCTGTGTTTCGCGTCCGGCTTGCAAGCCGAGTACGCTGACCGGCACGATGTCCGCGCCGTGCAGCGCCACTAGGGAATGTGCCGGGCGCACGAAATGCACGCTTTGCCAGCCGTCTGCCAGTTGATAGGTCATTACCTTTGGGATCGGCAACTGGCTGATTGCATCTTGCAAGGCTTTTTGCAGCCCATCGGTCAGCAGCGTGCCTTGAACAACAGTATCCAGAAACAGCGTTTCGGTTTTACCGTCCAGTGCGCGTTTGAGTTGCGGCACGACCGAGGCATCGGCACCGAAGCTGGCGAGTTTTTTCAATAATGGTGGCGTGGCTTGGCCTGCGGCATCCAAGCCGACTTTCACCGGCATCAGTTTTTGCGTGACTGCTTGATCGACCGCTTGCGCCGCAACATTGACGATATGCACCGCCAATCGTCTCGGCGTCGCATAAGACGTGACTACTGCATCGTGCCCGATCAATCCTTGCGCTTTCAGGTTGGAAGCGAGCAACTCGGCAAAACTGCTGCCGAGTTGTTTCAACGATTTCGGTGGCAATTCTTCCACCAGCAGTTCGACGAGCAGGTTTTTGGTCATGATGCGGATTCCTGCATGTCCGGCATTTGCGCGACCCATTCGCGCGGCGCCAACGGGAACGGCGGATTGAAGTTTTTGCGGCTGTCGTAATAGGCTTTAGCGACTTGGCGCGACAGATTGCGGATACGGCCGATATACGCCGCGCGTTCGGTGACCGAAATGGCGCCGCGCGCATCAAGCAGATTGAACGTATGCGCGGCTTTCAACACTTGCTCATAAGCCGGCAGCGCCAATTGTTTTTCGATCAGGCGATTGGCTTGTGTCTCATACTTACCGAATGCTAAAAACAAAAAATCGGTATCGCTTTCTTCAAAATTGTATTTCGATTGCTCGACTTCGTTTTGATGGTAGACATCGTGATAGCGCAGTCCTTGCGTCCAGGTCAGATCGAACACGCTTTCCACACCTTGCAAATACATCGCCAGACGTTCCAGTCCGTAGGTGATTTCACCGGTGATCGGCTTGCAATCGATACCGCCGACTTGCTGGAAATACGTGAATTGCGTCACTTCCATGCCATTTAACCAGGTTTCCCAGCCCAACCCCCACGCGCCCAAGGTCGGGTTTTCCCAATCGTCCTCGACTAGGCGCACGTCGTTTTGTGTCAGATCGAAACCCAGCTCGCGCAGCGAATCCAGGTACAAATCGAGAATATTTTTTGGCGCCGGTTTCAGCACCACCTGAAACTGGTAGTAATGCTGCAAGCGGTTCGGGTTTTCGCCGTAACGACCGTCTTTCGGGCGGCGCGACGGCTGCACGTACGCCACTTTCCATGGCTCGGGGCCAATGGCGCGCAAAAAGGTGGCGGTGTGGCTGGTGCCCGCGCCCACTTCCATATCGTACGGCTGCAGAATGGCGCAGCCCTGTTTGGCCCAGTAGCGCTGTAAGGTGAAAATGATTTCCTGAAAGGTCAGTGTCGGCATGAAGCGTCAAGTTATATCGTTAAATTAAAAACATGCGGATTCTACCGGGTTTTCCATGTGGCGCGGAAGGCGGATAACAATCCGATACCGAATAGTAAAAAAGCCAATCCCAGCACCGGGTAATTGCCCATGTGCACATATGGCGTTGCGCCGGTGAAGCCCTGCGCTACACCGTGTAATGCCGCGGTGGTGAAAATTTCGATGGTATCCAGCACACGTCCGCGCTCGTCGATGATCGCGGTCACGCCGGTGTTGGTCGCGCGCAGCATGTAACGGCCGGTTTCCAGCGCGCGCATTTGCGAAATCTGCAAGTGCTGCTGCGGCCCGATCGAGCGCCCGAACCAGGCATC
>JBDHRU010000218.1:0-3665 GCA_039807765.1 Nitrosomonas sp.
GATAAACACGATGTTGCCGCTGATCTTCGACTGAATCATGCTGGACGACGCGTTGGCAAAGGCGTTCTGAATGATCGACATCATCACCAATCCCGGAATCAGGAATGAGGTGTACGCCACGCCCGGATATACTTCCACATGCGCTTCCAACACATGAAAAAAAATCAGCAAGTAAAGCAATGTGGAAACCATCGGTGCGACAATCGTCTGAAACCCGACTTTCCAAAAGCGCAACAGTTCTTTATACAGCAGCGTAAAAAATCCGGTCATCTCAATTAGTGGTTGCTATTTCTCATCATACTGATAAAAACATCTTCCAGATCGGGTTGCTGCAAGTGCATTTCCAGGATTTGGATTTGCGCTGATCGCAGAGCCGATAGAATGGATTCGACTTGTGCATAACTGTCAATTTTCAACTCGACCATGCCGCTGTCATGATGGATCTGTAACGGCTGCAGCTCAACCGGCAAGGCATCCGGTTGCAAGCGCAACTGCAACGATTTGCCCGTGCTCATGGCGCCGATCAGATTTTGCGTGCTATCCAGCGCGACGATCTTCCCTTCCTTCAGCATCGCCACGCGATTGCACAGGGTTTCCGCCTCCTCCAGATAATGCGTGGTTAGCACGATAGTGTGGCCATTGCGATTCAACTGTTGAATAAAATCCCACAACGTCTGACGCAATTCCACATCGACACCAGCGGTTGGTTCGTCCAGGATGATCACCGGCGGTTTGTGCACCAATGCTTGCGCCACTAATACACGGCGTTTCATGCCGCCAGATAGCGCACGCATGTTGGCATTGGCTTTGTCGGTCAAATCCAGATGCTCGATGACTTCATCCACCCAGCGCGCATTGTGTTTAATGCCGTAATAGCCCGATTGAATCAGCAGCACCTCGCGCACCGTGAAGAAAGGATCAAACACCAGTTCCTGCGGCACCACACCCAGATTGTTGCGCGCCTGCTGGTAGTGCGCGATGACATCGTGTCCCATCACACTCACCGAACCGCTGTCGGCCAGCGATAAACCGGCTATGATGTTGATCAGCGTCGTTTTACCAGCACCGTTCGGTCCCAGCAAAGCAAAAAACTCACCGGTGTGAATTTCAAGATCAATGCCGGACAGAGCATACAGGTTACCAAAGCGCTTGGATACATGCTTGACTTCAATAGCGGGTAACATAGTAGAGTAAACTTATGCTTCTGCAGCGGCCAAGCAATGCTTGGTCAAGCAGCACTTGGCGGATTGACTGGAAATACCGGGAGCGGAATGAGTTCCGTCACCCCGTATAATTGAATCAAGCTTTTGAGACTATCGGGCATATTGATGACGCGCAATGCCTGATTGTTTTTTCGCGTTACACGCAACCATTCCAGCAGCATGCTGACGATCGTGGAATCAACCTCGGTTACTTTACCCAAATCAATAGTAAGCGGCCGATCGTCAAACAGTGCAATTCCTCGTTGCGTCAGTATTACAACGTTATCGATCGTAACGGCACCTTGTACAATCACGCAGTCACCCTCACGAAAGATCATTTGAATCGGGGAGTTCACTGCAGTCAGCCGCTATTATTTCTTACCTTCCAGGGATTTGTTTTTATCCGACAAAGCCTTCAACAACCCTTCAACACCGCCTTTCCGCACCTGGCTGTTAAATGATCCACGGTAATTAGTAACCAGACTGACACCGGCGACGGTCACATCGTAAACCTTCCAGCCGTCCGGCTTTTTCTCCATGCTGTAATCGATCGGCACCGGCTCCCTTCCTTTTCCTTGCACGACCACTGTACGCACCGTGGTCTCGACGCTATTGCCCAGTTGTTTGATCGGATTGACTTTGATCGTTTCGTGATTATACGTCGTCAATGCATTGGAATAAGTGCGCACCAGTAAGGTGCGGAATTCATCGACCAATTTGGTTTGCTGTCCCGGTTCGGCTTTCGACCAATGTTGCCCCATCGCAAGCTGCGTCATGCGAGTAAAATTGAAATGCGGCAGTATCTTGGTTTCGATCAGATGCAGCATTTTATCTTTATTGCCATTTTTCAATTCTTCATCTTTCTGGATGATCTCGATCACTTCCTTGACTGTTTTATCGACCAACCGATCGGGCGCCATCTCTACGGACCATGCGGGAAATGCCAGCAAGCTCGAGAGCGTCAATACCATTATTCCAAGAAATCTTTTCATTGTTTCCTCACCAAAATTTTAAATCGTAGTGTGCAATACTAAACCAACAATCGCAATATTAACAAATACCGTTCTCTTACTTCTACTTGGAATCGTCTTCCGCCGCTTTATTGAACAAAAAACGTCCGATCAGTTCTTCCAGCACCATGGCGGAATTGGTTTTCATGATTTTATCACCATCTTTTAGCATGACTTCATCCCCACCTGCCGCCAATCCAATATATTGTTCGCCCAACAAGCCCGATGTCAAAATACTGGCGAAGGTATCTTTAGGAAACAGAAAACGGCTATCCATGCTCATCGTCACAACCGCATCGTACGTCTGCGTGCTGAATTGGATATCAGTAACGCGCCCGACGACGACACCTGCACTTTTGACCGGCGCACGTACTTTCAGACCGCCGATATTTTCAAAATTGCCGCTAATGACATAACTGTGAGAAGGATTATAGACATTGAGATTACCCACTTTGAGGCTCAAAATCATGAGCGCAGCAATCCCCATGACCACAAACAATCCCACCCACAAATCCATCGTTGTCCGCTGCATCAACTCACTCCTCTAAACATGAAAGCGGTCAGAATAAAATCAAGCCCCAGAATCGCCAATGACGATGTAACCACGGTGCGTGTCGTGGCTCCCGACACACCTTCCGCGGTCGGCGGCGCATCGTAACCTTCAAAAACGGCGATGGCGGTCACCGCGACACCAAAATAGCAGCTTTTAATAAAACCGTTCATGATGTCAAACCTGAAATCGACCGAATCTTGCATCTGCGACCAGAAAGATCCCTCATCCACACCGATGAAGACCACCGTCACGAGATAACCGCCGAACACGCCCATGACGGAAAATATCGCCGCCAGCAACGGCATCGAAACCACACCCGACCAGAAGCGCGGCGCAACCACGCGCGCTACCGGATCGACTGCCATCATACTCATCGCGGATAATTGCTCGGTTGCCTTCATTAAGCCGATCTCGGCGGTAATCGCGGAACCTGCACGGCTAGCAAACAGCAGCGCCGCCACGACTGGCCCTAACTCACGCACCAGCGATAACGCCACCAGCGTGCCGACCGCAGATTCCGAACCGTATTTCTGCAACGTCTCATACCCTTGCAACCCCAACACCATGCCGACGAAGAGTCCCGATACGACAATAATGATCAGTGACAGAACACCGGTAAAATACAGCTCCCGGATGATCAGATTGAAGCGGCGCAAGCTAGTGCCGGATTTAAACAATACCAGCATAAAAAAGCGGCTAGCCATACCCAAACGCCAGACACCGTCGATCACGCGATGTCCGATATTCTGAATACCAGTTACGATTCGTTTAGGCACCCATTTTCTCCAGATTCAAATCTTTTTGATAGCTCTGCGCCGGGTAGTGAAACGGCACCGGCCCGTCTTCTTCGCCATGCACAAACTGATGCACAAAAGGCGCAACCGATTTCTGCACTTCTTG
>JBDHRU010000028.1:0-17480 GCA_039807765.1 Nitrosomonas sp.
TACTTCTCGATCGGCGGCGGGTTTATCTCCACATTGGCCGAAATCGGCCAGATCGTTGCGCCGATCAAAATGGAAGCAACCAGTTCTTGCGGATTCCCGTTCGATTGTGCCAATCAAATGATGAAAATGTCCGCCGACAGTGGGCTATCGGTTGCCGCTATGAAACGTAGCAATGAGCTCGAGCGAGTCGGTGAACAGTCATTGAACGATGGTCTGGATGCCATCTGGGATGCGATGCGCACTTGCCTGGAAAAAGGTTTGGTGGCCGAAGGCCGGTTGCCCGGCGGACTCAATATCAAACGCCGCGCGCACGCGCTGTTTCTGCAATTACAAAGTAATCCGCAAAAAGCCAACTTGAACGACTGGCTGTGCGCTTATGCCATGGCGGTCAACGAGGAAAACGCCGCTGGTCACATGGTGGTCACCGCACCGACCAATGGCGCTGCGGGTGTCATTCCGGCGGTGATTTATTATGCAGTCAAGCACGAAGGCGTAACGCCGGAACAAGTACGTGATTTCCTGCTAGTAGCAGGCGCGATCGGCGGTCTGATCAAGCACAACAGCTCGATTTCCGGCGCTGAAGTGGGCTGCCAGGGCGAAGTCGGTTCCGCCTCCGCGATGGCGGCAGCCGGTTTATGCGCGATCAAGGGCGGCACCACACAGCAAATCGAAAACGCGGCGGAAATCGCACTCGAACATCACCTGGGCATGACCTGCGACCCTGTCGGCAGCCTGGTGCAGGTGCCGTGCATCGAACGTAACGGCTTTGGCGCGATCAAGGCTTACACTGCGGCATCATTGGCCATCCGCGGCGATGGTCAGCATTTCATGTCGCTCGATAACTGTATCGCGGCGATGAAGCAAACCGGATTGGAAATGTCGGTGAAATATAAAGAAACATCGCTCGGCGGATTAGCGGTCAGCATCACCGAATGTTAGGGAAGCTCAGAAAAGTATAGTGAGCAACGGTCAGGTAAGGCGAGATCGGGCGAATTCGCGCCACTCACTTTTCCCGGTGCAATTTGCCGATCACCGAGCGAACGCCGCGCACGATGAAATACACCGCGATCACGACAAAAGGAATCGCTATGCCAGTCAGCAGCTCGACGTTGATATCCTGCCCCGCCGCTTTCAGCGCTTTCAATCCGTAACCGACAATGCCCAGCAGATAGTAGCTCAACACTACCACGGACAACCCCTCCACCGTTTCCTGCATGCGCAATTGCACGTGCGCGCGGTTGTCCATGGATTTCAGTAAATCGCGGATCTGCCCTTCCATCGATAAGTCGACACGGGTGCGCAACAATGCCGACGCACGCCCCAAGCGGGTTGACAGCGTTTCCAACTTGGTATGCACCAATTCGCACGTACCCATCGCCGACGACAGCCGCTGAATCATAAACTCCTGCAGCATCTGCAACCCTTCGATACGTTCCTCGCGCAACTCGGTAATGCGCAACTTAACGATATCGTAATAGGCTCTGGAAGCATTGAAGCGATGACTGGTCAGTGCCGACAAGCGCTCGGTTTCCGCCGCCAGTTGCGTCAGCTCATTCAACAAGCGCTGTTCATCCTCGATGCAGGTCAATTGCACATGGTTTGCGGTCAGTTCGGCCAGGCGCTGATCGGCGCGCGCCAATTGCGGAATGATCTTGCGTGTGGTTGGCAGCGGCAACATCGCCAGCATGCGGTAGGTTTCGATCTCCAGCAGGCGCTGCACCAGCCGACCAACCTGACGGCTGCGCAAATTGTCGTCGTGGATCAGAATGCGGCCGAAATTATCGGCATGAATCTGATTATCGCTCCACACGCTGGCTGCACCACCCGCCACCTTGGAGCCGATCACAGTGCCGGAAGCAAACAGTGTAACCAGCTCGTGCAAGCTGCGTTTAGGACGTGCGCGATCTTCCAGCGCAATATGTACCGCCACCAGTAATTCACCTGGCAAGCGCGCTAGCCAATCCTGCGGCACGTAAGTAACAGGGGGGTGGGCGAACGGGGTTTCAAACGGTTTGGCGCGATAAATCGTGTAGGTCGAATACTCGGTATGCCGTTCCCAGCGCAGACGAAACTCACCGCAATCGGTGCTGAAATCATTTTCGTGCATGTTTGGCGGCGTGACACCGTAACGCGCACATAACTCGCCCACCAGTTGCCGCTCCTGATCGACATGATTGCGTTCCGACAATAAAACCAGATGCGACAACTCGAATGGCGGCGCCAGTAACTCATACGCCACCGTGTTCAATTCCGCATGCAGTTCCTGCCGCTCCGCATAATCCGGAATATTCAGTAATCTTTCCTTTACCAATGCGCCCAGCTCAGCCGCGACGGCAGTCAATGCAGTGGGAGAATCCATAAAAGTAACCCGTAAAATATCACCAAGGGCTAGCATACCTAATTTTCAGGTTCGGCAAGATAAAACTTTTCGCACAACCGTTGAGGAACGGTTTTTAGACAACGGTCACCGGGTATCGAAAGGCAAAAAAAATCAACGTTCAAAAAGAACGTTGATTGACTAACATTCAGGAAGATACAGGGGCAGTCTAGCACGGCAAATGTGAAGGATTTGTAGAGATGAAGGCAGCACCGAAAACTCGATCTGCTGCGCTATCTAGCGCCGGGAAATCGCCTAAAACTTTATGTTCTTTTGTACCATTGTTTCAATTTACAACTTGCTCGATAGATTAGCTTGATGGATTATTCAACATTCCTTGAACTTCACCTTCCCGCTGTCAGTACAATTTTCACAGCGATCTGTGTATCATAAGCTTGAATATTCCAGTCTTTTTAGGATTGCCAATTTTCATCACCAACAAACCAAATCAATAAGGAAAAACGATGCAAGCTATTTTCTTCTACATTTTTGTGTACTTCGTTGGATATTACGCTTCGAATGTTCTGAACATGCTGACGGTTCGTCCGCTAATCACCAACCGCTACTTGGCGGCATTGATTCCTGTTTACAGTGTCGCCTTCGCACATGCCTACATGGTCGTCACCAGACCGCTGCCGGCGAAGGCAGACATCACGGTAGAATATGCGCTGCTGGTATTTATTGCGATGCCGGTTGTCGTAGTAACCATGGGTGCGGCTTATTTCATGTGGAACAGCAAAGGCAAGGATGATCATGCAGGTGGCGACAGAGAACCTGCTGGTGCTGCCACTAATGAAACAACTACTCCCGATGCCATTGAGCAAAAGGTTGAAACTCCAGCTACAGATACCGATAAAAATAAAGACGGCAAGAACACCTAAAAAGAAGCAGCAAGCAACGGTCAGGCAAGGTGAAATCAGGTAAAAAAGTGCATTTTACGAGAAATAAGTGAGCATTTTGAACCTGATTTCAACGCAGCATGGCCTGGTACATAGTTTTTCAGAGCTTCCCTAAAACATCCTCTCGGATTCCGCAGCTATTTCCTTTTATGCCGCAACAGAAGCTCGGCCAGAATAAGGTTGAGAATTCTACGACGCTCTGTCGACGATCACATGCTCCTTCTGCGTGCTGAGCGTGCCTTGATCAATGATCGCCAAGGTCAGACGCGAAATCGCCACACGTTTGCCGCTGGCTTCCTCGACGATATCCGTCTGCCAAACCTGGGTACGGCGGCCGGTGTGCAGTGGCGTACAAATACCAATGACATGACCTTGGGTCACTGCGCGGATGTGATTGATATTTAACTCCAACCCAACCGCGCGGTATTTTTCCGGATCGATGGTCATCCAACCGGATACACTGCCGAGCGTCTCCGACAATACGCAGCTGGCGCCACCATGCAGGATACCGAATGGTTGCGTGGTACGCTTATCGACCGGCATGCGCCCTTTGAGAAAATCCGGCCCAAGCTCGGTAAACTGAATACCGATATGTTCTCCCATATTGGCGTTGCGCAATCCTTCCAGATATTCGATCGTATAATCTTTGAACCAAATAGCGCTCATGAAACATTCCCTCTGTATTGTTTTGGCAAGTATGGAATTATAGTGCAAGGAAGATAACTAGCGCATATCTGTAACAAACGGCAGGGTTTGAAAACCGGAAGGACTATCATGCCATGTATTTATCTCTAAACGCTTCCGAGTGTACCGGCCGGCCCGTCAGATAGCCTTGTACCAGATTACATCCCTCCTGTTTCAGAAAACCCAGTTGCGCGTCATTTTCCACACCTTCGGCTACCACCAGCAGATTCAATCCCTCCGCCAGGCTTAGAATTGTGCCCACGATCGCCATATCTTCCACACTGTTCACTACATCATCCACAAAAGACTTATCAATTTTCAGCGCGGATAGCGGAAATTTCTTCAAATAAGCCAGCGATGAATACCCAGTGCCGAAATCATCGATGGCGATTTTTACCCCCGCCGCATGTAATTGCGTCAGAATCGCCCCAGAATGCTGTGGATTTTCCATCAGCACACCTTCAGTAATTTCCAGCATCAGATTCCCCGGTAATAAGCCGGATTCGTCTAACGCTTTATGAATCATATCCAGAAAACCTTCTTGCACGAATTGCCGCGGGGATACGTTTACGGAGATATAGAAATCTTTAAGATTGGCTTGCCACTGTTTTGCCTGATAGCACGCGCTGCGCAACGCCCATGTACCGAGAATCTTTATCAAACCGCTGTTTTCCGCCAATGGAATAAATTTCATGGGAGAAACGAAACCTCGAGTCGGATTTTGCCAGCGCATCAGCGCTTCCGCTCCTCTCAATTGACCGGTTTGTGTGCAAAAGATCGGCTGATAGTGCAGCATGAATTCGCCGTTTTCGATTCCTTCGTACATGGCCGATTCCAGCGACAGGTCGCTTCTCTCGGTATCGTCAACCTGGTCGCTATAAATCTTCCAATGATTCTTGCCTTGCGCTTTCGCTCTGTACATCGCCATTTCGGCATTCCGATACAGGGACGAAGCACTCTCACCATGCTCCGGATACAGAGAAACTCCCAAACTGGCGCTGATATGCAGAGTATGTTCACCAATCCGGAAAGATCGCTGCATGGCTGTTAAAATTTTTCTGGTAATCAAATCGATACTGTCTCGCCCGACCCCCATCGTGATTATGGAAAACTCGTCATCGCTGACCCGCGCTACGGTATCGCTACGCCGTATGCATTTTTGCAGACGTTCCGCCACCGCTTTGATCAGCTCATCACCGACATCATGTCCCAGCAAGTCGTTAATTTTCCGGTAGCCGTCCAGACTCAAGACAATCAAGGACAGGGAATGCTTTTCCCGCTGCGCCGTTTGCATGCTCATAGCGATACGATCGTCGAGCAAAACCTTACCCGGCAAGCCGGTCAGACCATCGTGCGTGGAGAGATAAATCAGACGGCTCTCGTTATCCTTCCAGTGCGTTGCGTCGAATGCCGCGACCAGATACTTATTCTCCGGTAGCGGGTACACGTAGCAATCGACCCAAACCGGCAGTACGCGCTGGCGTAAAAAGCGGCCAATGAAAGTTTGCTTGCTACCGCTTTGCTTCGCTTTTTGCTTGGCTTCGGCAAACAACACCCTATCTTCAGGTTGAATAAATGATTCAATGGGTTCTTGCGGCAATTTTGATAATTGCAGAAACGCCTGCGAAGGCTTGGATGCTTGCTCAATCATGCCTTGCGCATTTATGCGGACAGCAAAATCGCTGATACAGGACAGCAAATCGAAAGAAACATATGAATTCACTATAAAACAACCCCCACTGGCGACCACCCGGTTAAACACAAAAGTTTCTCGACAATCACTTGTCAGCCACAGACAGCACGAACTGAAGCATGGACCTTACGTTTAAGAAATACCGCAAATACACATGCAGCGAACTGACTGTTACGGCTTAGCGGTGGCTTACTTGAGGTTTCGCGATAAGCGAAGAGATTAATACGAGAAGAAAGCGCGTTCTGATGAAAATTACAACTCACGCTTTGCAAGAGACATTAGGAAAGCTCTGAAAAACGAGTGAGTTGATAAGAAAAATCAGCGTTTTTCCTTATCATTGCATGGATATTACAAACAGGCTAAAGCGCTTCAAACACTCCCGCCGCACCCATACCGCTGCCGATGCACATGGTCACCATGCCGTATTTCAGTTGATGACGGCGCAGCCCGTGCAACAAAGTCGCCACCCGGATGGAACCAGTCGCTCCCAGCGGATGGCCCAACGCAATCGCGCCGCCGAGCGGGTTCACTTTGCTGCGATCCAATCCCAGATCGCGAATCACGGCCAGACTTTGCGCCGCAAAGGCTTCGTTCAATTCGATCCACTCTAGATCGTCCTGCTTGATACCGGTTTGCTTGAGCACTTTGGGAATCGCCTGAATCGGCCCGACACCCATGATCTCCGGCGGCACACCGGCTACCGAGAAACCGATAAAGCGACCGAGCGGCGACAGGTTAAAGCACTTCAGCGCCGTTTCACTCATCAGCACCACGGCACCCGCGCCATCGGACATCTGCGAACTGTTTCCGGCAGTTACTGATCCTTTGGCGGCGAATACTGGCCTCAATTTCGCCAGCACATCCGCATTGGTGTCAGCGCGCGGCCCTTCATCGGTATCCTTCACGACTATCTCTTCATGTACCGTATGCGCAATCAAATCCGGCCGTTTTTCATCGACCGTATACGGCGCGATCTCATCCTTGAATTCGCCTGAGGCGATTGCCTTTATCGCCCGCTGATGGCTGGTCAAAGCGAATTCATCCTGATCCTCGCGCGAGACCTTCCATTGCTCCGCCACTTTCTCGGCGGTCATGCCCATGCCATAAGCAATCGCGACATTTTCCTCATGCTGAAACATTGCCGGATTCATGGAAACCTTATTACCCATCATCGGCACCATACTCATACTCTCGGTGCCGCCGGCGATCATCACATCGGCTTCGCCGAGGCGGATGCGATCCGCCGCCAGCGCAACCGATTGCAAACCGGATGCGCAAAAACGATTCACTGTCATCCCGGCTACGCTATTGGGCAAACCGGCCAATAGCAGCGCCACGCGCGCCACATTGATGCCCTGTTCCGCTTCCGGCATGGCGCAGCCGACGATGACATCGTCGATCGCCACCGGATCGAGACCCTCACATTGCTTCATCACGGCATGCAGCACATGTACCAGCATGTCGTCGGGGCGTACATTCTTGAACATGCCGCGCGGCGCTTTACCAACCGGTGTGCGTGCGGCGGCTACGATATAGGCTTCTTGCGTTTGCTTGGTCATAGGATTCTCCGTGAATCGTGATATCAGTTTCTCAACGGTTTGCCGGTTTTCAACGTATATTCAATGCGCGCCTGGGTTTTTTCCGTCGCCAGCAATTCCATGAAAGCCGTGCGCTCCAATTCCAGAAACCAGTCTTCATCGACCAGGCTGCCCGGTGTCAGATCACCACCGCACATGACATGCGCCACTTTATTCGCGATCAGATTGTCGTGTTCGGAAATGAAACCGCCTTCGCGCATGTTCACCAGCTGACTTTGGATCGTCGCAATGCCGGTATTCCCCGCCACCGGAATTTCCCGCACTCGCAACGGCGGACGGTAACCGGCCTCGGCCAGTGCCAGCGCCTGTGCTTTAGCCACATGCAACAGCTCAAAACGATGCATCACCACCGTGTCGGCAAGGCGCAAATAACCTAGTTCTTTCGCCTGCTCGGCGCTTTTGGCCAGCTCCGCCATCGCCACGGTCTGGAAATAATATTTCAATTGCGGAAAAGGATCGCCATCTTTGGCGTTCTGCGCAGCCCGCATGGCGAACTCCTTACACCCGCCGCCCGCCGGCAGCAATCCGACGCCGGTTTCCACCAAACCGATATAGCTCTCCAGCGTAGCCACCGCGCGGTCGCAGTGCATGACAAACTCGCATCCGCCGCCCAACGCCAGACCATCCACGGCGGTGACGGTCGGAATCATCGAGTAGCGCAGCATTTGCGAGGTTTGCTGAAACTGTTTGATCATGCCTTCCACTTCGGCCAGTTTCTTGGCCATCAGCACATCGGCCAGATCCAGTTCACGCGCCACTTGTAGCACGGTAGCCTGGGTCGATTTGCGTAATTTCTTCAGGAACGACTGAAATGCAGTCGGCAGTTTTGGCGGCGCAGGCGGTTCCGCGGGCGCATTGCTTTGATGCGCATCCGCTTTGGGTTTTTCGGTGGCTTTCTGCAAATTGGCACCGGCGGAAAACGGCGGTTCGGTCTGCCAGATCACCAGCGCGCGCCAATTCTGCTCGGCTTCCTTAATCGCTTGCTGCACTCCTTCCAGCACATCGATACCGATCGTATGCATCTTGCTCTTAAAACTGAGAATGGCGATTTTGTCGCCGGTATGCCACAGCCTTACTGCGTCCGTTTCAAAGATGGTTGCTCCGTACATGGCCGATTCGCCGATTAAACGGTCAGGAAAAAGCTGGCGCTGATACACCGGCAATGTTGAGCGCACGTGCGGTTTTCCGGCAGCCGGCGCAAACGAACCTTGCGCTGAATGCACGCCCGAGCCGCTTGCCGCAATCGTCATGACCCATTGCGGCAACGGCACCTGGCTCATGCATTTACCGGCGGCAATATCCTCTTGAATCCAGTCGGTAATTTGTTTCCAGCCGGCCGATTGCCAAATTTCAAACGGCCCCTGATTCCAGCCGAACCCCCAGCGCACCGCCAGATCGAGATCGCGTGCATTATCGGCAATCGCTTCCAGTTGCACTGCACAATAATGGAGCAGATCGCGGAAGATCGACCACAAAAACTGTGCTTGCGGTTCGTGACTGTTGCGCAACGCGGCAAACTTCTCCATCGGATTGCTGTATTTCAACAAGCGTTTCAAATCTTCATCGACTTCCGCACCCGATAATCGATATTCGTTTGTTGTCCGATCCAACACATGAATCTCATTCTTAACCTTCTGGTACACTCCGCGTTTGACTTTCTCCCCCAATGCACCGGCCTCGATCAAGCCTTGCAGCCAATCTGGCACAGCAAAATATGCATGCCACGGATCGTCCGGCAGCGTATCGCGCATGGTGTTGATGACATGCGCCAGCGTATCCAGACCCACCACATCGGCAGTGCGGAACGTGGCGCTTTTGGGGCGGCCAATCAGTGCACCGGTCAGTGCGTCGACCAGATCGAAGCCGAAATCAAACGCCCGGCCGTGATGCATCGTGGCTAGCAACGAAAATACACCGATGCGGTTGGCGATGAAATTCGGCGTATCTTTGGCGCGGATCACACCCTTGCCTAGATTCGTGACGAGAAATTCTTCGAGGTGATCGAGCATGGCCGCGTCGCTGCCCCGGCAAGGAATCAGCTCGACCAAATGCATATAGCGCGGCGGATTGAAGAAATGGATGCCGCAAAAACGGTGCCGCAATTCTTCCGGAAATGCTTCAGCCAACTGATTGATCGATAGCCCGGAAGTGTTGCTGGCGAAAATGGTGTGCTCGCCCAGATAGGATGCGACCTTGACATAAAGATCGCGCTTCCAATCCATACGTTCGGCGATCGCTTCGATGACCAGATCGCAGTCTTTCAGCAGTTCGAGATGTTGCTCGTAATTGGCGGGTTGAATACAGGTCGCTTTGGTTTTGACGGACAGCGGAGCGGGTTCTTGCTTTTTCAGTTTCTCCACTGCCTTGATCACATTGGCGTTCGGATTCTTGCCGTCGCCCGGCAATTCGAACAGTAAGGTTTCGATATTGGCATTCACCAAGTGCGCCGCAATTTGCGCTCCCATCACACCAGCCCCGAGTACCGCTGCCTTACGTACAAAAAAACGTTGTTCAGCCAATTTTGCCTCCTGCTTGATCCGGTTATTGATAAGCCCTGTTCACGCCGTCTATGGCGGAGAAGAGTACAAGCATGAGCGGCAAAGCGCAAGCATGATTGTCGACAGTGCTGCGACTATAGCGCAAAGCGCCGCGCGCTGCCAGCAATCCGGAAGCAAAAATTTGAGTGAGACTTCAACGCCAGACAGCTGCAAACCGCTCCGCGTCAAACCCCACGGTCGCCCGTTTGCCGTCGGTAATCAGCGGGCGCTTGATCAAACGGCCATTGCCCGCAAGCAGCGCCAATATTTCTTGATCGGATAACGCCGGCAGCCGCTCCTTGATTTTTAATTCGCGGTATTGCACACCGCTGGTATTAAACAATTTATTCAGTGAAACCCCGGCACGCGCGACAATCGCCGCCAATCCTTCCGCATCCGGCGGATTCAGTGTGATATCGATAAATTCGTAAGCGACACCTGATTGCTGTAAAAACTGTTCCGCCTTGCGGCACGTGTCGCACTGTTTATAACCGTAGAATTTCAGCATGATCAGTTAACCCGCGATTCCCGGGCTTTTCTCACCACCTTTCGGTCCCCAGAACACTACCCAAGTGATGAAATCCGGTGAGAAATTCTCAAAGCGATGCTCGACATGCGCCGCAACGAAAAACACCATGCCCGGCTCGAACGCATGCCGCTCACCGGCAATGACGATTTCTCCCCGGCCGGTATGAATGAAATACAACTCATCCTGATCGTGCGGCGTTTGGATATCGGAACCTCTAGGCGCATACACTTCCACCGACATCGTGCCATGCGCAAAAGCCAGCGTAAACGGCTCACCCATCGGCCATTCCGGACTCGCCTTGCCGGGTATGCGTTGCATCAGATCCGCGAGAGTTGCTTTCAGCATTTTTGTCACCTCATATTCAGTTGCTCTGTTAAAACTCGCGGGCAAGTATAAGTGAAGCGGCAAACGATACCAATAGGCTGTCAATTGAGGCGGTAGATCATTCCTGCGTATGTAACCGACGATCCAGCCAGTGCTCAATTTTCCGCAGCAATTCGGTGCGCGCCGGTTCTTTTAAAAATAGATGCTGGTGATACGGTAGATCAGGCAATTTCAGAATTTCACTGACGGGATTATGGCTCAGCGTCACACGGGCAAAATCTTCGTCGCCCCACGCGGGCGTGACCGGATCCCGCTCGGAATAAATCAGGTAATACGGTAGCGAGAAATCCGCCATGCGGCGGCGCAAGCGCACGACTTCTTCTTCAATGCCTTTTACGTAGCGCAGCAAGCTGCGGCGCACGATCCAGCCATCGGCGCGCAACCGAGCTTTCTCCTCTTCACTATCGGTCAGATAGTCCGCGACCCAAGCGGGTGAAGCCGGTGTGAACAAGCTGCGCAATCCCGGCCAGGACAATACCTCGAACAAACCATCCAATACGGGCACGGTCACCAGTGAGAACAATTGATTGAACAGCAACAACGGCAGCGGTTCATCTTGCGGGTGCAGAAAATGCGTTTCCGCATGGAAAGATAGTTTGATCAGCGGATTCGCCAGCCAGCCGCGCCACCCCGGCGGCTCGCTGACAGCAAATGCTGGGGCGAGAAAAACCACCCCTTGCAGCCGCTTGCGCAAATCGGATTCATTTTGATGATCGAGCAGATACGATGCGGTCACTAACCCGCCCAGGCTATGCGCCACGATGAACACCGGCCGTTGTGATTGATCTTGCGCATCGCACTGCGTCATGAAAGCTTTTAACACCCTGTCCAACGTCTGCCGCAATGGTTCCAGATCGTGCAAGGCCGATTGCGCCAGATAGGCGTCGCTGACATCGGCCCGGCCAACTCCCTCCGCGAGCGCCTGATCCGCACGGCGTAGTGCCGGATTGGAAAGGCCATGCGCATAATGATCGAAACCAGCCACGAAAAAACGCCGCGCGAAAAAACGCGCCACCTCGTTGTAGCGCCCGATATGCTCGTTCATACCGTGCACCAGCAACACACAAGCGAATGCCTGACCGGATTGCGACGACAAGGTGCGCAGAATCAGCGGTTCCTCACCATTCATCTCGATCACAGTTTCTTCCCCCCAACGCGGATAAGGAGCCGTAACAAACGACCGATGGACGCAACCGGTCAGCAATACCAGCAGCAGGATCAAAACCGGAAAAATGGTTACCCGGTGGTGGCGCAGCATTGCCATTCCTTGTGTATCTCTACTAAGGAAGCTCTGAGAAAGGTAGTGGAGATTGTTTCAATGAAGTCAACCGGGAATCTCGGCTTCGACGAGTTGCGCGAGCAACGTGAGAGATTCCTGCCAACCGAGGTAGCAGGCTTCAGCCGGAATCACTGCCGGTACGCCTTCTTGCACGATGTTCAATTCGGTGCCGCAGGAAACCGGTTTTAACGAAATCGTGACCTGCATTTCCCCCGGCAAGTTCGGGTCATCGAACCGATCTGTATGCCGGATGCACACAAATGGTGTCAATTCCAGATATTCACCGCCGAACGAATGGCTGTGGCCGGTGCCAAGATTGGTAAAAGATATCTTAAAACGGCCTCCGACCTTCGCATCGATATGATGCACCTTGCCGGTAAAACCGTGCGGCGGCAGCCACTTGACCATCGCATCGGCATCCAAAAAAGCCCGGTAAATTCTCTCAGGTGGCGCGCGCAGCACGCGATGAAGGCGGATAGTATGGGTGGACATGGTTATTCTCCTTTTGATAGCGCGTTACTTAACAGCCTGTTAATAGGCAAACAACTCCTGCAGTCGCTGGCACAATTCCACCTGCGTCGCTTCGTCAATGACCCCGAGTTTACTGACCAAGCGGGTTTTATCGACAGCGCGGATCTGATCGAGCAAAATCAAACCCTGCTTTTCCTTGAAACTGCAAGCAACCCGGCAGGGAAATTCAAAACCGCGGCTGGTCATCGGTGCCATCAGTACGGTAGATAAAGCAGAAAGCTCGTCTGGAGAAATAACAACACAAGGTCTTGTTTTATTGATTTTCGAGCTTTGCGTCGGATCAAGCTGCACCAGCCAAACTTGGAACCGCGAAATTCTCGGCATTACTAGCCCGAATCGTCATCGGCGGACAACGGCGCATTCAACCATTCCTGATCCAGTGGCTCTGTATCGTGAGCTTTCAAGGTCTCCGCAATGGATTCCCGCCAACCTTCCCGCGCCGGTTTCATGGGCGAAATCAACAAACCGCCCTCCACAACTTGCAATTGCAAATCCTTGCCTGCCAGATCGGCTTGTTCAATGAGCGGTTTGGGAATACGAATGCCTTGGGAATTGCCGATTTTGATGAGATGAGTCATGCGAAACAAAAATAGATTACGGTAGTGGCAAACTATAATGTAATTACTTTGGGCATACAAGTAATCCGATAATTTATTTTTCCCCATTGATTTGTGTGTGGTCAGTCACAGCATACAAAGGCACAAATAATCATTAATGGCATGAATCTTATATTCATGCCATAATATTTAATATTATGGCAAAATTAATGACACAAACCGAAGTGCAACTCGATCCCCAAGGACGACTGGTAATTCCGGCGCAACTCAGGCGTTCGCTTGGATTTGAATCCGGAGACAACTTGATCGCTCGCATGGAAGATGGCCGCTTGATTCTGGAAAAAGCAGAAACGATCAAACAAAGACTCAAGAGCCGATTCGCTCACTTACCGCAAACTACCAGCTTGTCTGAGGAATTGATTGCCGAACGGCGAGAAGAAGCAAAACAGGAAAGCACTTAATGATGGTAATTCTAGATGCTTCCGCTTTACTGGCTTTTCTGCAAAATGAGCCCGGCTGCGATCAGGTTGAAACGGCTTTGCCGGAAGCCATCATTTCCAGTGTCAATTGGGCGGAGGTCGTGCAAAAATCAATCGCAGCAGCTGTCGATGTCAAAGGAATGCGGGAAGATCTAGAAGCTTTGGGTTTGCGCATTGTGCCGTTTACCGCCGAAGAAGCGGAGATTGCCGCGCAACTCTGGCAAAAAACCCGCCAAATCGGCTTATCGCTGGGAGACCGGGCCTGCCTGAGTGTAGGTATCCGATTGGATTCGGTGGTAATAACCGCCGATCAAATCTCGGTTACGCTGAATTTACCGGTTGCGGTGCGTTGCATCCGCTGAACACATCGGCCCCACTCGCCCAGTCATCCGACAGAAGATCCAGGCGTCAATACAGAACAGCTGCACCAATAAATTCAGCCTTGCTTCTAGCAAATTCAGGGTAAAAAGCATATCCCATGCAACTTAACGTAGAGCTAACCTGACGCGGCACGGAAAGTTGAAAAATAAAACCGCGTTGTAACCACGCTCCGGTTGAGCACGATGTTAGGTTTGCTGCCGTTTAAGAGTAACAAACCAAAAATGCTCTGAATCTTCGATATGTCCAGTATTGCTAATTTTGAGAGTTTTTTTGGTTACCGAATCCAGAACATTAGCTCCAATGACGTCGATCTCAGTTGTACGGACGGCTACAACTACATCTATAATGGCTCTCATAGGAATCTGTTTTGTCGAAATATTTCGCTGCTTTATCTGCAGTTATTCCTTTGCCACGAGCATAACCAATAAGATCTCCTACTGCGGGTTCCCCACCCGACTCTCCTAGGCGATAGCCCCAATAGATTGCTGTTTTGTCTTTTGAAATTCGGGATGCAATGAACTTTCGTATATATACCGAGTGACTTTGAGCAAAAGGAAACTCTTTTTTTATAAAACCGGCATTTTTCATAATAGTAGACATGCCTACAGCGGACCAAGCATAGCGATCATCCTGGATATCTGATAGCGATGGTGATCCTCCACCAACCGAACAGTATTTATCAATTACGTATTGAGCATAAATATCTTCGTCGTCTCTATGCCCGATCTTTTTATATTTTTTTGGTAAATTCCAGATTGAGTTTCCCCAGTAATTCCATTCGGCTTCAGCTGATTTCACGATGCTTTCATTTGTTGCTGGCATATGCGCCTCCTATATTTATGGAAAGGTCTGACATCGAAGGCAGCAGGTCCAAGCAGGTGGCAAAGCCAGCCGTTTGGGCATCCCTGTTGACCACCACAGCGTTATGCTGCATAAGAGCCTTCATACTTCGTCCTTCATGGCGCTGCCTACATAGGAGGCCACTTCAGAGGGTGTACTTTGCTTGGCCTCAATGACCATTGTCTCTTGTAGGGCTAAAGGCAGCTCCATATCGGAAATAGATGCGCCAGGAGCAAGTACAGGAACTATCGTTTTCCCAAGGCCCCATGCCATGCCTAATTCAATAAGGGAATTTCGCCTCGCGATGCTTTCAGGAGATACGATCATCACAAATGCATCTGATGACTGAAGTGCTTGAGTAATTTCAGTTCTCCAGTCCGAGCCAGGTTGAACTTCAGTATCTACCCAAACGTCGTAATTCTGTTTTTGTAATTCATCCGCTAGGGATTGTGCGTACTCGTGATCGCTTGAGCTGTAACTGATAAAGATCTTAGTCATTTTTGCGACCCTCCACTCGATATTGAAGCTCCGAGAAATATTTCTCCATTTCATTGAGATCCAAGACATTAATATCCTCGAACATGGCTTTGCCGCCACTGACTGTATCGAATTTCTTTGGTGTTAAACCGTAAAGCACACCCAAAATTGGCTTGTTCTGACCCCACGCAGCGCCAACTTCACTCCAAACCCAGGAACGTTGGGCTGACCATGGCGTAAACAGCGCTAAAAGCTCATCACAGGCTGTAATTTCTTGGCGGATAATCTTTAAAGTTTCCTCCTTTAGGAATATCACTTTCATCGAGAAAAGTTGCGGCTCCAAGAGCTTTGATCTCCTTGGATAGTTGACGCGCAACCCATCCATCTGTTGAACCATGCGACAGGAAAACTTTGTACGGAGTATTAGCCATTAACTTATTTCTAGTGAGACGAGAGGTTCAAGACAGCGTACGTTGAGCCGTATGACTAGAATTAGATGCGCGAAATGACACAAACTCTTACGTCACAAATGAAATCTAATATGGAATTGTTCATGGTATCCCTTTATGGCTTTAAACCAATTGACAGATTCAGCTGTCATTATATTTGACTTGTTTTGATCCACAAATTGCATGAATAATCACAAAAAAACACCTCCCTATCGTTAACCCTTCCCTTCCGGCGGATGCTCACTAATATAAGTAATAATGTCCCCCACCGTGCGGAGATTTTTGATTTCCTCGCCGTCGAACGTGACGCCGAAGGCGTCTTCTGCGTCGAACAGCAGTTGTACGGTGTCCATCGAGTCGAGGCCGAGTTCGTCGAATTTGGAGGCGGGGGTGATGGTGGAGGCGTCGGCGTTTTCAACTTTTGATGCGATAAATTCGATGACTTTCGCTTCGAGGTCTGCTGTATCCATGTCTGTTGGCACCTTGTGTTATAGAGTTGTAAAAACGATGCTGGCGTTGTTGCCGCCGAAGCCGAAGGCGTTGCACAGCGCGGTCTGCACTTTTTTCTGCGCCGCGGTGTTGGGTGTGTAATCCAGATCGCACTCCGGATCGGCTTCGGCGAGGTTGATCGTGGGATGTATCGTGCCGGTTTGCAGCGTCATGATCGCAGCGATGCTGCCGATGGCGGCGGAAGCACCGATGCTGTGGCCGATCATCGACTTGGTGGCGCTGATCGGTATTTCCGGTGCGCACTCGCCGAACAACTGCTTGATCGCTTTGGTTTCGATGACGTCGCCGAGCGGTGTCGAGGTGGCATGGGCGTTGATGTAATCCACTTGAGTAGGCGTCATGCCGGCGTCTTCGATCGCAATCTGCATCGCAGCAACCTGGCCATCGATATCCGGTGCAACGATGTGCGTCGCATCGCAAGCACAACCGTATCCGGCCAGCCGGGCGTAAATTTTCGCACCGCGTTTTTGCGCGGCATCTTCCCGTTCCAGAACCAGGATGCCCGCGCCCTCGCCCATGACAAAACCGTCGCGGCCTTTAGCGAAGGGCCGAGAGGCGTGCGCCGGGTCGTCATTAAAACCGGTGGACAACGCAAACAGGGCTTCAAAGCCTGCCATCGTCAGCGGCAACACGCAGGCTTCCGCGCCGCCGGTCACCACCGCGTCGGCTTTACCGCTGCGCAGCAGATCGAGCGCCATGCCAATCGCATTGGCACCCGACGAGCACGCCGTGCTGCATGTCAGGTTGGCGCCCTTCAGGCTGTATTTGGTCGCAATCCACGCAGCAGCAGAATTGGCCATGATGCGCGGAACAGTAAAAGGCGGCACGGATTTGCTTTGAAATCTGCGCGCGGCGGATGATTCGAATGTGGAGAAACCGCCCATGCCCGACCCCAAGCTGACCGCCAGCCGCCGCGGTTCGTAGCATTCCAGACTACCGGCATCCTCCATCGCCTGATTCGCGGCGTGCAGCGCCAGTTGCGTGAAGCGGTCGGTTTGTTCGATTTGCTTGGCGGATAAAAAAGTGGCGGGATCGAAACCCTGCACTTCACCGGCAATGCGCGAGCGCAGCTTGGCGGGATCAAAGCTTTGAATGTTTACGATTCCATTTATACCGGCTACTGCATTTTTCCAGAATTGGTCAATGCCCGTGCCGATCGGCGAGACAATCCCCATTCCGGTGACAACGATACGCATATAAAGAAAGCTCGAATAGAGAGAATTAAGGCAGGATACGATTATAAATCAACGCAATTTTTCTGCGCTGAATATACTGA
>JBDHRU010000219.1:0-3629 GCA_039807765.1 Nitrosomonas sp.
GTCACGCAAAAAATCGCGCAGATCATCGACAACGTGCGGCAAACCGAAAAAGAACTGGCGCGCCTGAAAACCAAAATAGCCAGCTCGCAAGGCACCGATCTGGCCTCGCAAGCGCAAGACGTTAACGGCGTCAAAGTCTTGGCCGCCAACCTGGAGAACGCCGACGCCAAAACCCTGCGCGAAACGCTCGATCAACTCAAAGACACACTCAAATCCTGCGCGATCGTGCTCAGCACCGTGGCCGACGGCAAAGTCACGCTAATCGCCGGCGTCAGCGCCGACTTAACCAACAAAGTCAAAGCCGGAGAACTGGTCAACTTCGTCGCGCAGCAAGTCGGCGGCAAAGGCGGCGGACGGCCGGACATGGCGCAAGCAGGGGGTACGCAACCGGAGCAGTTGCCTGCGGCGCTTGGGGGAGTGAAGGATTGGGTTGAGAGAAAATTTACGATGTGATTTTGATTCATTTGCAATGTTCTCGATTGGTAAAACAATTTTCTTAGTTACATTATTGTCATAATTGCTTGTATCGTTTGTCGTATTCAATCTATGAATTTATACTAAAATACAACATGATGATTGATAATTACCCAAGTTATACGACATTACTTGCAAGATTATTGGACGAAATGTCTTATATTTTACGTTAGGCGCACAAAACCACGAGTTTTCACAGAGCATGGAGAGTTACAAATGCCGCGATTAGTCATTAGCAATCACTTTAAAGAAGAAACCATTTTCGAGAAGCTTTTAGGCTTTCTTCCGCTCCCGAAGCGAGTACGCCATCTTTCTCTATCGATACAACATCCAAATGGAACTGAGGAAGTGCTGCATTTTGCCACTCAGAACTCTTATAAAAGTATGGGCAATCAGGATATGTTCATCAATCTGGACCAATCAAAGTACAGAGGCATCCGGGCAGCCAAGATTCAAGAAATAGTCAACCGCTTAGAAACTGAGGGCTATTCAGTGTCGACTACTCAGCTTGCTCTTTTTATGGACGTGAGAATCGATCGCCTAATAATGGAGAAAAGATAGTGAACGATCATGCGTTTTATCAATACAAATACTTTCTAGAACAGAGAATGCAGGAGCTTCCTGATAATTCTGAGTTCGTAAAAGCCTACGTCGCTCTCATCGGAGCAGAAAACCAAGTTCGACATCGCTTATTTCTCGTAAACCTCAGAGGTGCAAAAGAACTGGAATGACAATCAAGCCAAGATGAATGCCGCTTGGCAGGGAAATCAAGCGAAGGTTGCTGCAAAGCAGATTAAGGTGGGGGCTAGGGTCATAAATCACGGTGTATAGCTGTCAAATGAACTGCGGTCATCGCAGCAGCCATCTCCACTGGCATGCGCTCAACCGGAGCGCGGCCATAAGGCAGTTTTGTTTTTTCGGCTTTCCGGGCCACGCCCGGTTAACTCTACGTTAGCCCGTTTTTTCGTACCCTGTTACCAAATCAAGGAGAATCCAAATGGCAGATGAAGAAAAGAAAGGCATTCAGCCCGCTAAGCCCAAAGGGAAACCACGGCAAGTTAAAAATATAATTCCACTAGGCACACAAGACGTTGCTGTTTATGCAACACCAAAAGTTGCAAAGGCTCTAGAGGAAGTCACCGAAGACATGACTCTTTATCATGGCGTTCGGTTAGCTGAAGTCATGGAGGCCGTATATCTCCAAGGTCAGAAAGATGGTGCCCGCAACGCAATAGGCACTCTTGAACAAGCCCTTGTAGATGCAAAAGAAGGTGTTCCTCACAGAAACCCGGGGAAACCTTCGAAGGCATCTAAAGCTGGCACAAAACCCAAAAAGTGATGGGCTAACCAATCATTCCACCGGACCTGCACAGAAAGCCGCGCAGGCCGGTGAATTCAAACGTGTGTGCCGGAATCGCCAGGGTCAGGTCACAAAAGAAGAATGCAGCCTAATGAGGCTGATTCAGGATCCCGAATTTCGCGATAAAAGCAAAACAGGGCCAGATCCGGAATCACGAGTTCAGTGCAGGCAGTGCATCCCCAAAGTCACAATCTCTCAATTCATTTTCCCTTTTCAGGCTTGCAAAATTCTGCGCAACTGAAGAATTTAGACCGGATGGTCTCAACCATCGTAGCAAAACGATACCAATCGTGAATAAGCTACCAGCAATTTCACGCAAATTTTGTTGACGATGCGGTAGCATAGCGGCATTCCGATAATGTCAATTCTGATCACACAACATGATGAACCGCCAGCAAGTTCTCGACACTTTACGCACACTCAAGCCTGATTTGATCGAACGTTTCGGCGTAACACGCTTGGTACTTTTCGGCTCTACTGCACGCGATGAGGCGAAAGAAAATAGCGATATCGATATTGTGATCGCTTTTGACGGCCCGGCGACATCCAAGAAGTATTTTGGCGTGCAATTTTTGCTGGAAGATCAATTAGGGCGTCCAGTCGATTTGGTCACTGAGAAAGCATTACGCCCTGAATTAAAGCCCTTTATTGAAAGAGAAGCGATTGATGTCTGAGCGCGAATGGCAGTTTTATCTCGATGATATGATTGGCTTTGCGGAGAAGGTACTGGTTTATACGGAAGGATTGGATCAAGCAGCGTTTGTGGCTTCTGGTTTGAATTACGATGCCACCGTGCGAAACCTCGAACTTATCGGAGAAGCTGCAACGCATATACCGAATGAAATACAAAAAACCTTTAGCACAGTGCCTTGGCGGCAGGTAATTGCAACCCGCAACCGGCTAATTCACGGTTATCTCGGAATTGATAACGATACGCTATGGAGCATCATTAAAGACGATGTTCCTGTCTTGATAATGCAGTTACGCCTTATCGGCAACAGTTTAAAATAACCAGAAACAAAAAGCGTTATGGAAGCTATTCCATGACACAGCAAGCTACAAGAGCCGCTGGTAAAAAATTCCGAAAAGACTGGATGCAGAATAACAATCAAGAATACCGATGAAAATTGAACGACTGATCACCATTGTCACCAACCTTGCCGTGGTAGCAGGTATGGTGCTTGTGGTGTTTGAACTGCAACAAAACCGCGAGGCGATTCAGATTGCGCATCAGCTATCCCTCGCGGGATTGATGAGTCAAGCGCATCTGGCGGTTGCATCGGATCAAGAACTTGCGGATCTGGTAAGCCGCGCAAAGCGTAACGACACGCAGAATTTCAGTCCCGCGGATATTGAGCGCGTCAATCAATGGGTGCTGGCATTCCTTGAACCACGCATCAGTTCGTACCATCTCAGGAGCAACGAGTTCGTCGTGCTGGAAGACTGGTGCGATCTCATGCGCGATTTTACCGATCTCTACCGGCATCCCTACTTTGGCGCCATCGTGAAGTCTGACCTCAGTTACGCTGATGCCATAATGGCGGATATCGAGAACCGCTGTACTGTGAATAAATAACCCATAAGACAGAAACCCAATAATGTGTTCCGCCAGCGGCATCTTGCTATCTATTTTTAAGTTTTTAGCGGAACGCCTTGTCAGGCTTCCACCTTATGAATAGTGATTTCCCGTGCTCTTGCCAGGGAGTTGTTTATTGAGGCCACATCGAAATAGCCAGTTGATCGGACGTCTGAAATCACGTTGCGACGGATGCTGACGGCAATATTGGATTTTTTA
>JBDHRU010000220.1:0-3612 GCA_039807765.1 Nitrosomonas sp.
CCGAATTGGAAGATCCCTTGCTTTTTCATATCGATCTCTGGTCCGATCTGGGCAATGCCATCGAAACCGGTGGTTTGTATTTAGGCTATCAGCCGCAAATCGATATCGCCAGCGGCAAAATCAAGTCGACCGAAGCGCTGCTGCGCTGGGTTCATCCCCATCACGGGCCGATCCGGACCGATAAATTGATTCAAATCGCGGAAGGCACCGCACTGATGCCCAAACTCACACTGTGGGTTTTTCATACCGCATTGCGAGAATGCGCCGAATACCGCAAGGCCGGATTGCATGCCGGCGTTTCGATTAATTTCTCCGCCGACGATCTGCGCGATCCGGAACTCACGGAACTCGTTTCCCAGGGTTTAGCCTTATGGAATGTGCCGCCCGGCGATATCACCATCGAGTTGACCGAAACGGCCGTGATGGCCAATCACTCAGGTACGCTGGATACCTTATATAAACTGAAGGACATGGGTTTAAAACTGGCCATGGACGATTTCGGAACCGGCTATTCATCGATGGCGCGCATGCTGGATTTGCCTTTGGATGAAGTAAAAATCGATATGATCTTTGTCAGGCACATGGCAACCCGCCATAAACATGATCGCATCGTCGATTCCATGATCACGCTTGCGCACCGGCTTAATCTATCGGTTGTTGCCGAAGGCGTGGAAGATCTTATCACTTACCATCGCCTGCAAACATTGGGGTGCGACGTGATCCAAGGTTATCTGATCGGCAAGGCCATGCCGTTGCCGGAACTCATCTCGACCGTCCACAATCAATCCCTCGATTTTTTGCAAACTTCGCCGCATACGGCAACTGAAAACTGAATCGTGCTCAGCTGAGTTAATCCAGCCCCGGAATCCGGAACGCATCCCGGTCAACGGCCAAACCTGCAAGACTGAAAAACTCCTCGCTTAATTTCGACACCGGAATGTCCCGGCATTCCAAGTTTGCGACCAATTGCCCGTTCTGTTTCACCGCAACACCGTCCTTCGCCCCCCAGCCCTTACCGATCGCAGTGTACACAATGTAATGGTGCGCGCCGTTGATGAAACGCAGATAACCGCCACCGCCACCGGCAAACATCAGCGTTCGCGCTTGCACATACGATGCAGCCGGAGTTGCCTTGGTCAAATCCGGAAACACTAACTCAAGCGCGTGTTTTTGTCCGAAGCGGTATTGCAAATAGCCTGAAGTGGCAGAAAGATCGGCCGATGCGCACACTGAAACCATCTTTTTACCGACCAAACAGGAAAAAACGATTTGCTCCTGCACGCGGCAATGTGATTCCGCCGACCATACCGGAGCAGCCAATAAACCGATCAATCCACCAATATACGCAACACTTCTCAAGTCAGTAAGGCGGCGTAATATTTTTTGAAATGGCTGATCCGGTCGTCCAACCCCAGCGTCCCGCCGTTCACTTTCTTGGTGATCTTGGTTACTGCATCGTCGCTCGCCCCCTCGTCGGCCAGCTGGTTAAGCGCTTTGCTATCCCAGAACCATGCTGCGGACAATAACGGGTATTTCGTTTTGACCCAATCGGGGTTGGTGACGACATCGTCGCCGATCGCGTCGGCAAACGCACGGTAGTTATCCTTGCCGGTAAGCTGTATATAGCCTCTGCCGCGATACTGGTAGCCTTCCTCGCTCGCTTCGTCACCGTTTCCCATGCGGTTGGCGTAAACCCGCGAGGCGATTTTCTCCGGCTGCCGCGCATAACTATCCGCCAGATCATCGGGAAAATATCGTGGAAAAACCTTTCTCAATCCATCGGCGGAATAATTCAAGTTCTCTTCCAATGCCTTGAATTCCATACTTTCATGCGCGCATTGCGCGAGAAAGTGCGCCAGGCGCAGCGGCGTATCGATGGCAAACTTATCCGCGCAATCCGGGATTTGATCCAGCACGGCATCCGGAACATAATTTTTCAGCTTATCCAGGGGCAGCATCCTTAACCTCCCAAATGAAATGTTATGCCTGGTCGGCATACAATAAACCAATCCGCATTATAATCACAATTTCTTATGCCAACGATTAAGCCGCTTCCCGAATTATTGATCAACCAGATCGCCGCAGGCGAGGTCGTCGAACGCCCGGCGTCGGCACTGAAGGAAATCCTGGAAAACAGCATCGATGCCGGCGCCAGCAAGATTACCGTGCAATTGCAGCAAGGCGGTATCAAGCAGATTCGCGTCAGCGACGACGGTGGCGGCATCGCTAAGGATGAGTTGCTGCTGGCGCTGACACGTCATAGCACCAGCAAGATCAGCACACTGGAAGATTTGCAGCACATCACCAGCCTAGGCTTTCGCGGTGAAGCGCTGGCCAGCATCGCAGCGGTTTCGCGCTTGACGCTGGTCAGCCGCCAAGCCGGACAAAATCACGCCTGGCAGATCCAAGTGGACGGCCGCCAGGTTTCGCAGCCCGCACCCGCTGCGCTATCCAGCGGAACGGTACTGGATGTCAATGATTTGTACTTCAATATCCCGGCGCGGCGCAAATTCCTGAAATCCGAGATCACCGAATTCGCGCACTGCGACGAAACCTTCAAGCGCATGGCATTATCACAGTGCGATATCGAATTTACCCTGCAACACAACGGCAAAGTGCGCCGCCTGCTGCGCCCCGCCAGTTCCACGCAGCGCATTGCGGCGGTTTTGGGTGAGGAATTCGATCAGTCCGCGGCGGCAGTCGACGAGCAATCCGCCGATATGCGGTTGCACGGCATGGTAGCGCTGCCCGCGTATGCGAGATCATCGCGCGACGCGCAGTATTTTTTCGTCAACAACCGCTATGTCAGCGACAAGCTGATCTCGCATGCGCTGCGCGAAGCCTATCGCGATGTGCTGCATCTGGACAAGCATCCGGCTTTCGTGCTGTTTCTCGATATCGACCCGGAAAGCGTTGACGTCAATGTGCACCCGAGCAAGACCGAAGTACGCTTCCGCGAACCGCGCGCGCTGCACCAATTTATTTTCCATGCGATCAACAAAGCACTGGCCGCTCCGGATAGAACCGTAAAAAACGTCGAGCCGGAACAGGCAATGCGCTCGTTCCCCGCCTATCCCAAAACCAATCCCGCGCAACCCGGCGCAGTGGCGCAACCGGCCGGTTTTTACGGCACGTTGTTTGGAGCGCAGCCTCGCCCCTATCCGGCAACGCCGATCAGCGCTCCAGCCTCGCCAACGGTTCCCCCTAGCTCAGCCGTTGCAAATGCGGAGCAACCGGATCAGCAACCGCTTGGTTTCGCGCTCGGACAACTGCACGGCATTTATATTCTGGCGCAAAATGCGCGCGGCCTGGTGGTCGTGGACATGCACGCCGCGCACGAACGCATTATGTACGAACAGCTCAAGCAAGCGTTCGACCGGCATGAAATCGCGATGCAACCGCTGCTGATTCCGGTCACTTTCCATGCCAGCGATCTCGAAGTCGCTACGGTTGAAGAAAATCAGAGCACACTGGCGCAACTGGGATTCGACATCGCCAGCTTGTCGCCAGCCACATTGGCGGTGCGCGTGGTACCGGCCACGCTGAAAGACGCCGACATCGCCCAGCTCGCCCGCGACCTGCTGCAGGAAATCCGCGAATACGGCGCCAGCC
>JBDHRU010000221.1:0-3604 GCA_039807765.1 Nitrosomonas sp.
TCCGGACTGGAAGCGCCGCAAATGAATCTACCCGAGTACGAGGAAGTCTGGACCGGCGATTACGTATTCGAAAACGAATGGCAAAGCTTCCGCACCAAAAAAGACCGCACGCTGGAACTGATCAGCGTGTTCCAGGAAGTCATGCCCGGACGGCGCAAAATCGCGGTGAAAGTGGTGGATATTTTCGGTAACGACACGATGACGATTGTCGAGGTAACGGTGTGAGTTTATCGCCCGAAGATTTCGATCAATTGCTTGCCGCCTCGAACGAAGATGAGCACTTGGAGTTTAAAGAAGCAAAGCAGCAATTCGATGTCGCAAAGCTCTTGCGCTATTGCGTTGCGCTCGCAAATGAGGGTGGCGGAAAACTGGTGCTTGGTGTTAGCGATCGCGCACCGAGAAAAGTTGTCGGTACGCAAGCATTCGCCGATTTGAGCACCCTCAAAGCCAGGATTGTGGAAGCCATCCATATCCGTGTTCAAGTTGACGAACTCACTCACCCCGATGGCAGGGTGCTAGTGCTCACGATACCATCACGTCCGGCCGGAACGGCGCTTTCTTATGAAGGCGCTTATTTGATGCGAGCCGGTGAAAACTTGCTGCCGATGACGGAAGATATGCTGCGGCGGATTTTTGACGAAGGCCGGCCGGATTTTTTCTCGCGCCCGGCTACCGGTGGAATCACTGCGGATGATGTGGTGCGCTTGCTCGATACACAGGCGATGTTTGATCTTTTCAAGCTGCCTTATCCGGCTAACCGGGAAGGTGTGCTGACACGATGCGAAAGTGAGCGATTGATCAAACGAAAAGGCGCCGGATGGATAATCACTAATCTGGGCGCTATTCTATTGGCTAAGGACTTACGTGAATTTGAGGCTCTACAGCGCAAAGTTCCTCGTGTCATTGTGTATCGTGGCATCAACAAGCTTGAAACCATTCGCGATCAATTCGGCATCAAAGGCTACGCAGCCGGTTTTGAGGGTCTTATCAGTTTCATTAACAGCCAATTACCCACTAATGAAGTGATTGGCCAGGCTCTGCGCGCCGATGTTCGCATGTATCCCGAACTGGCCATTCGTGAGCTGGTGGCAAATGCTCTCATTCATCAGGATGTGGAAGGTTCCGGTTCATTTGTGTTGATCGAAATCTTTGTTGATCGCATAGAAATCTCCAATCCAGGAAAACCGCTGATACCGCCGGATCGTTTTATCGATGAATACAAATCACGCAATGAGCGGATGGCCGATTTGATGAGACGTTTTAATATTTGCGAGGAAAAAAGCAGCGGTATCGATAAAGTGATTTCTTTAGCGGAATTATGGCAATTACCTGCGCCCGATTTCCGGATCGGTGAAAAAAAACACTACGGTTGTACTTTTTGCACATAAGAAATTTGAGGATATGGATCGTAAAGATCGTGTTCGAGCTTGCTATCAGCATGCTTGCTTGCGCTATGTCAGTAACCAAAAGATGACTAACCAAAGCCTAAGGGAACGGTTCCGGCTTCCGGAATCCAGAGCGGAAACGGTTTCCAGGATCATTGCCGATGCAGTCGACGAAGGATTGATTAAACTGGATGATCCGGAAAATAAATCACGCCGCTATGCAAAATATCTTCCATACTGGGTCTGATAGTTCATTTTGACACAGCTAATCTGATTGGCGATTCATGATTAATTATCCATTAGAATCAATTAATTCTTATTTAGATGCTAATCCAATGTAACCGACTGATCGCCTAACTTCAAAAAAATATCATGGCACTTCACCCCGATTTTCCAAGTTCTCCTTATGCCATTCTAAATCCCGGTATTCGCTGGTTTCCGGCTGATGAAGCGTTACGCGAAAGCGGCATGGACAAGTTGATGCCGCCGCTGGTGGCGGCGTTGCGCAAGAAGGTGCAGGCATTCCGCGATAGCGGATATACGGGAGCCAGCGCAACCAGTAAAAGTCTGCTCAATTGGTGGTTCAAGGAACCGCACTTACTGCCCCGGTTTGACGGTGCGGCAGAGGAATTCCGCTATTTCTTCGCGCAGCGGGAAGCGCTGGAGACCATCATTTATCTTTATGACGTCGCAGGCGCCAAGGATAAGTTCGATCTGATGCGCTTCGACAGCAGCGGCATGGTGTCGGCACAGCTGTTCGACGAGACTTGGCGGCGCTATGTGATCAAAATGGCAACCGGCAGCGGCAAGACCAAAGTGATGAGCTTGGCGCTGGCGTGGAGTTTTTTTCACAAAACGTACGAGGCGGATTCCAGCCTTTCGCGCAATTTTCTGGTGATCGCGCCGAACATCATCGTGCTCGACCGCATTTACAAGGATTTTCAGGGTTTGCGCATTTTCTTCCAGGACCCGGCGATTCCCGATAACGGCTTCGACGGCCGCAACTGGCGCGACGATTTTCAACTGACGCTGCATGTGCAGGATCAGGTGCGCGTCACGCATTCCACCGGCAATATTTTTCTGACCAATATTCACCGTGTTTACGCCGGAGAGGATATTCCGCCGTCGCCGGACGACGACAACACCATGGATTATTTCTTGGGAAAACGGCCCAGCGGCGCAACCACCGATTCCAAGGTCGACTTGGGTATGATCGTGCGCGACATCGATGAACTGATGGTGCTGAACGACGAAGCGCACCATATTCACGACGCCGGATTGGCGTGGTTCCAATCGATTCAGGATATTCACAACCGCTTGCTGCAAAAAGGCGGCGCGTTGAGTTTGCAACTGGATGTCACGGCGACGCCGAAACATAACAACGGTGCGATTTTCGTGCAAACCGTGGCGGATTATCCGCTGGTGGAAGCGATCTGGCAGAACGTGGTCAAGCATCCGGTGCTGCCCGACGCCGCCAGCCGCGCCAAGCTGGTGGAACGGCAAAGCGCCAGATATACCGAGAAGTACGCGGATTATATCGATCTGGGCGTGATCGAATGGCGCAAGGCGTATGCCGAGCACCAGAAATTGAACAAGAAAGCGATTTTGTTCGTGATGACCGACGACACCCGCAATTGCGACGATGTCGCGGAGTACCTGGAAGGGCATTATCCGGAATTGAAAAACGCGGTGCTGGTAATTCACACCAAAAACAACGGCGAAATCTCCGAAGCCGCCAGCGGCAAAGCCAAGGAAGAGCTGGAGGCGCTGCGCAGGCAATCGAATCAAATCGATGATGCCGCCAGCCCGTACAAGGCGATCGTATCGGTGCTGATGCTGAAGGAAGGCTGGGATGTGCGCAATGTCACCACCATCGTCGGCCTGCGCGCCTATTCGGCGAAAAGCAACATTCTACCGGAACAGACGCTGGGACGCGGTTTACGCAAGATGTATCCGAGCGATGTGGAAGAATATGTCAGTGTCATCGGTACCGATGCGTTCATGGATTTCGTCGAATCGATCCAGGCCGAGGGCGTCGAACTGGAACGCAAAGCGATGGGTGAAGGTACAAAACCCAAGACACCGCTAGTGATCGAAGTGGATCACGGCAATGAACAAAAAGACCTCGCTGCGCTGGATATCGAAATCCCGCTGCTGACGCCGCGCGTTTACCGCGAATACAAAAATTTGGATAGCCTGAACGTTGCTGCGATACCGTT
>JBDHRU010000222.1:0-3567 GCA_039807765.1 Nitrosomonas sp.
ACACCTCTCAGGCTAGTCGACCTTACCCCTCAAAGTCAAGTCATTTGTCATAAAATACCCTCAACATACTAGGGATTCCTAATCCCCACAAATCATATTTCCCCTTTATCTACAAGGATTAATTATTAATAATCCTATCTCGAAATTATTTCGAAGAATTCTCTGCGATTGGTTTGGGTTGCTGCAAAACATAATCAATTTTTACCACTCGCGCCAACCATTAATTAATGGAAAATAAATCCCCAATTTTATGGGACATAAATCGATCTGTTGCATGAGTTTTGCATAGTGATTTAGCTGATGCTGGTAACGAATTTGCTCACGATCAAGAAAATCTTCTAGCGCCGAACCTTCGTGACTGCTTGTTTTATAATCAATTATCCAGCGAACTCCATTGGAATCACAGAATGTTCTATCGATTATCCAACTCATGGATCTGCCGTTGGCGATACCACTAATCTTCAATTCATTCCGTGCTGATTGCTGAGGCCCAAGAATCCATTGCCCACGCTTATCGTTGACTGCATTGCTCAAAGCCAAAACAATGCGTCCGACTGCGCACGTCATTTCACCATGATCTCCACTCATCCCGTCAGCGATCAAATTCTGCATAAACTGCTCTCTCATCATTTCTATGCGTGTAACGTTCCAATCAAACATTTCGTCTTCGGCTATTTTCTGCAACCAGCGATGCACCACTTTTCCCACATGTCGCGCCATTTCACTTGCCCATGAAAATTCTATCTCCTCTTGAGTTGTTTTTTGCTCACGAGACACTCGCCATGCGACCGATTCCGGCGCATCCGGCAAAATCCAACCGGTTTTCAGTCGATGAATATTTTGATTGCTGACACCACTACCAACTATTTTTCCTGTTTCACCTTCTGACAGACTATTCTTCAATATGGAACGATTCACAGCAGCAACGCTATAAACAGGCAACACGGCCAGCCAAAGCCTATCGAGCAGTGAGCCCGATAACGGTTTTGATGGAACCGCCTGATCACCATCTTCTGAAATCCCGTTTACATGACCCAGCAAGTGTAAAAATTTTTTTGCGCGCGTCGCGGCAACATACAGCAAACGATCCGCTTCAAATTGCCCCTTGTCCCAATCGAGTTTCTCCACCCATGTGTAAATGGGGTCGATGACCGCTCCGGCTTCCTGAATCGGCGCAAGTAACAAATCCGGAATTTCTGCGCCACTTTCACTGATAACCAGGTTATGCGGCTGCTCCATCCATTTAAGCAATTGTTTGTCGCGATTGCGCGAAGCCTGGCCCAATCCGGGCACGATAACCGTATCAAATTCAAGTCCTTTGGCTTTATGGATCGTCATGATTTGCAATGTATCATCGGCACCCAGATCGGGAGAGGCGTACAATTCCGTTAGTCCATTCTCAAAACTTACCGGATCCTGGATATTACCGGCCTCTTCCTGACTTTCCAGGTAGTCCAGATAAATCATTGCATCATCCAGACGATTTGCATCCTCAGAGTTCTGTTCTGCAATTGAACTCAAGCATCCCGGACCTCCTAGTGCGTACCAAACAGTTTCTACCGTCACGCGCAACGCCTGTCGCTGCCGGTTGCTCATGCAAGGTTTCAATACCTCCCGGATCCGGCGCAAGCGCACGATGGCATCGGCTGAAACTCCCTGCCAGCAACACTCATCATGGATCAATTGCCACACTGTGATCTCTTTATTAAGCACACCGGGATTATTTTCCGCCAATGCCGTGATGTCCTTAAGTAAAAGACCACACCAAGGCGCACGCAACAGCGCGAACCAAGCAACCGCATCCGCCGGATGAATCAAAGCGCGGGTCAACATTAGTAAATCTTGCACTACCGGTTTGTGATGCAGCAACTCAATGTCGATAGCGCGGAATCGTAAACCAGCGCCTTTGATCTGCTCGATGATTTCTAATAAGTGACTGCGATTACGTACCAGAATTGCAATTGTGCCGGTAGGACAATCTCGGCGTGTCTGCGCGATAATTTGAACAACTTGCCGGGCCTCCGCCGCTTCATCTTTTTCCAAAAAGGGATAGGTGTTCACTGCATCGCCTGCAAGCTGATCATGGGTTGCAATCGAGGATGCATAAGTTACCGCACCCGTTACAATGTCTTCGCAATCCGGCATGATGCGTCTAAAAGTAGTATTCACCCAATCGATAATGCCTCGCTGAGAACGGAAATTCGCGCGCAGCGTTAGCGGTTGCAATGTCAAAGAACCGATTCCCGTATTGCGCGCTTGCAAAAACAACCCGACTTCCGCTTCACGGAAACGGTAAATCGATTGCATCGGATCGCCGACGGCAAAAAAACTGCGTCCGTCCCCTGCTTCCCAGCCGGTGATGAGTTTCTCGATCAAGGTGAACTGGCTGATGGAAATATCCTGAAACTCATCGATCATCAAATGCTTGATGCGGTAATCCAGTGCCAATGCAAGATCGGTCGGAGATTCGGAATCACCCAATGCAAGCAATGCACGCTGCGCCACTTCCGAGAAATCGACTTTGCCACTTGCCTGGAATATAACTCTGAGTTGCGCTACCGCGTAAGGTAGCAAGCGCGTGATCGCACCCAATACTTCCCATTGCCGGTTGGAATAATGCGGCGGCGGCAGTTGGCGCGTATCGTACAACGCCTGGCGCAGTGTTTCATGCGGCGCGAGTATCTCCAGCAAATTTCCCAAGCGGTTTTTCCACGCTTTTGCTTCATCCTTTTCAGTCTTGCTACCACTGGCCGGAAAGCCCTCTTTTTCGGAAATTCTTTTACGCCAATCACCCTTTTGCGTCAGCAGCAATTCCGCAATACCCTGCCACTGCGCAACATCGGTGGCCGATAGCGTATCTAAATGGCTGCAAAGCGTAACGGCTGATGATTTCCCGGCAGCGGTCAAATTCGCAGCGGCGTAACGCAGCAATGCCAGCAGCTCGTTATGCAGTTCTGCTGGAAATAACCGGAACGCAAATTGCAGCGCATCACGACGCGAATTTTGCAATGCTGCCTCCAATTCTTCCCGCGTTCTGACATGCAGATGACGTAACCAATGATCGCGCCGCGCCAGCATGCTGGTCAACAATGCTTCAACGCGCACCCTGTCGTTATCCAGATGTTCAAGCAATAAAACAATATCCCGTGCTATCGCAGAATTTTGTTCGATCGAATCCAGCGTGGCCTGCGCCGCTTGCAGATAAAAATCCGTAGCGTCCTCGACCGTTTCAGGTTGCGCGCCGAATTTTGACAACACCGGCATTTGCCGCGTCAATGCCGCACATAAGGAATCAATCGTTTGTATCCGCAAGCGCTCCGGATTCTTGGCGATATGCCAGCCGGCTTGCCGGTCGCGCTGTAATACCGCTGCCGACAATTCACGATTAAGTTTCTCATGAGCCGTTTCAGCACCGGCAGGTTGATCCCCCATTTCCAGCGCGGCCAAAACACGCGTGCGCATTTCTGCAGCGGCTTTACGGGTAAACGTAATCGCCACGATCTCTTCCGGCGCATCGACATAAGCCAGCAATCGGAGATAGCGTTGAATCAGCAATGCCGTCTTGCC
>JBDHRU010000029.1:0-17125 GCA_039807765.1 Nitrosomonas sp.
GGTTTTGACGAAATCTTTGTTCTTGTCTACTTTGTTGACGTTGAACGGCGGATTTGCCATTACGAAATCGCATTTGCCTACCAGATCGTGCGGATCGGAGTAGAAACTGTTGCTCTCGATGATTTTTCCCTCAATACCGTGTATCGCAAGGTTCATTTTGGCCAAGCGGGTATTATTGGATTTTTGCTCAGTGCCGTAAACTTTGATCGCTTCATTTACAGCCCGTTTGCTATGGTCTTTTATAAAATGACCAGTCTGAACAAACATACCGCCTGAACCGCAGGCGGGATCATGAATAATGCCGTGATCCGGCTCGATGAAATTAACAATCAGCTGCACCAGTGATGGAGGCGTAAAGAATTCGCCGCCTTCTTGAGCACCTGCACCGCTCATGGAGAACTTCATCAAGAAAAACTCATAAATACGCCCAAACACGTCCCCCTTAAGCGTTTTCACGGAATCTTTATTGAATACCCGGATCAGTTCGCGTAATAAATCGGAATCCAATTCCTGATAGTTTTTTGGCAGGATACCGGCAAGATCGGGGTAGCTGGCTTCAATCAGGCGCATGGCCTCATTGACTGCTTCGTTGACATCCTCGCCTTCTGGCAGATTGGCGAGATATTCATATTGCGATTTCTCTGGCAGCATCATTGCCCCGGCGGCAAGGAAGTCAGCTTGCGTTGCAGCACGCTTACCCCGTGGCCCTTCAGGGATAGAGGCTTCGATTGCAATCTTGGCTTCTTCGTAGCGGTTTTGAGCATAGCGCAGCAGAATCAGTCCCAATACAGGGTCTTTATACTCCGCTGCTGTCAGCTTAGAGTTGGCACGCAGATTATCCGCAGAATCCCAAAGTTCTTTTTCCAGTTGCTTGATTTGTTCGTTATTCATTCAATACCTAATTTAGCGATTCTGGGGTTTAGCGTATTTCTGGCATAAATTGTAATAAAAATATCACTTACTATCCGCCTAAGTCACAGCTTTGACACAGTTACAAACTAAAGCTGTCTGATAATCGATGTTTTTTATTCAAGATTGAGTATTACATCTTTTGTTTCTGCTTATTACAGGTGAAGTATTAAATACCGGTCTATTCCAGGCCCGGCAAGCATTCTCTCATTTTTAGCAGCTAATTCAACTGAATGTGTGTGCAAGCAAATCCCTTCCTAAAACCTCTCAGTCACATATACTTTCTCTGAAGCTTTGGCAAACATTGCTTTAAAGCAGTTCTGCCGCAAACACCAGCTTCAAATCACACGGTTTAATTGATTCACGCGCTTCTTGACCCGTGTTTTCCCCTGATTTTCAGGCTTTTCTCCCTGATTTTCCCCAATAAAACCCTTTTTTAGCATTTTTCATCCATCGAGCATCCTCAATGCTCTCTTTCTTGTTTTTTTAAGGAGTTCTCTATGGCTATTCATTGCCCCAAATGCAATTCAACCCTGATCACGGCCCGCAGCATGGGCAAAAAAGTCTGTTGTGGCATCGGTATCGTCGCTGGTGGCGCTCATGGTGTCTCGAATGCACTCAAAGGTTCCAAAATCGGCGGTGAAGTCGGCGCTTTCTTCGGCCCGTCCGGTGCGTTCATGGGCCGGTTTGCCGGTGCGCTGATCGGCGCCATGATCGGCGGTGTTTCCGGCGGTATGGCGGGCGCGCAAGTCGGGGAAATAATCGACGACCAGGTGCTGGATAACTACGAATGCCTGCAATGCGAGCATGTTTTCAGGATCGATTGACACGCAATCATCCGGCACCCCCAGTTTTAGCCGCTTTTTTGCTTCTCCGCTTTTCTATTTCTTTCTTTTATTCCCTTTTTCATCCACGCAAGTACCGGTCTATCGTTTTTTTCAGAAGCGATGGTCTCGTTACGTGCATTTTTATTACTTACTCATAAGGAAAAAAACACCATGTCACATCTCGTTCAAAATATGGCTTATTCCGGTGAAACACCCTGGCACCAATTGGGCAATCATTTACCTGCCAAACAACCGATTGAAGTCTGGGCGGAGAAAGCCGGGATGGATTGGAGTATCTGCGAAGCGCCAGTGCGCTATATGACGGAACAAATCGGATCATTGGGTTCATTGCGGTCGTTTGACGAACAAAAGGTGCTGTACCGCAGCGATACCAAAGCACCGCTCTCGGTAGTCAGCGAACGTTATCAAGTCGTCCAACCCAAGGCAATCCTGGAGTTTTACCGCGATCTCACCGAAGTATCCGGCTTCGAACTCGAAACTGCCGGAGTTCTCAAGGAAGGCAAGAAATTCTGGGCTTTGGCTAGAACTGGTAAAGGAACCAAGCTCAAAGGCGACGATGCCGTCAACGGCTACATTCTGCTTGCCACCTCCTGCGATGGCACACTGGCGACCACCGCAACACCGACCACGATCCGCGTGGTGTGCAACAACACATTATCCATCGCGCTCAATGGCGCTAGCAGCGCCATCAAAGTGCCGCACAGCACCAGCTTCGATGCACAAGCCGTCAAAAAGCAACTCGGTATTGCCGTATCGCAGTGGGACAGCTTCATGTACCGCATGAAAACCCTGTCGGAGCGCAAAGTCAAAAGCCACGAATCGATGAATTACTTCCTCAAAGTGCTATGCCAAACCGATGATCACGACAATCAACCCTCCGGTCTCAAAAATGAACGGGCGCTGAAAACCGTGCAGTCGCTGTATGACGGTCACGGCAGAGGCGCGCAACTGGCATCCGCCAACGGAACGGCTTGGGGACTGCTCTGCGCAGTCACCGAGTTTGTCGATCACGAAAAAAGAGCCAGAAGCCAGAGACACAGACTCGATAGCGCATGGTTCGGCCAAGGTGCGAACCTGAAACAACGCGCTCTCGATTACGCGCTGCAACTGGTGGAGTAAACCGCTACCGGTTCATTTATCCGGCATTACCAACCCTTAGCATTCAATCATCCCGCGCAACCTTCAACGCATCCACCCCAGTCGATAGTGCATTGGCTGGGGTTTTTTCATTTTGAAGAAAGAAAACTATCCACCCGACAGGAAAAAATCATGAGCAACTCCCTCAAACCCGAAAGAAAGATAAAAAGCCAACCGGCATTGAAACTCGTCAAAACCCGCGATCTCAACCGTGATCAGTGGTTGAACGTGCGCAAGAACGGTATCGGCAGTTCCGATGCGGCTGCGGCTGTAGGTCTCAATCCTTACAAATCGCAACTGGAATTGTGGCTGGAAAAGACAGGCCGCGATGGCAATTTACCGAAAACCGACCCCAACGACGAATCCAGTCCGATGTACTGGGGGATTTTATTGGAACCGTTCGTTGCCGCCCAATACACCAAGCGTACCGGCAACAAGGTCAGGCGTATCAATGCGGTATTGCAACACCCCATCGAGTCTTGGATGCTGGCCAACATAGACCGGGAAGTCATTGGTGCGCCGGATGTGCAAATACTGGAATGCAAAACTACCGGCATCAACGGTGTAAAACTGTGGAAAGAAGGGGTGCCGGAATATGTGCAGCTCCAGGTCATGCACCAATTGGCGGTCACTGGCAAACAAGCAGCGGATGTAGCGGTGCTGATTTGCGGCCAAGAACTGCAAGTACACCGTATTGAGCGGGACGAGACGATGATCGGGCAATTGATCGAGTTGGAGCGGCAATTCTGGCGTTTCGTGGAACTGGATCAAGCACCGCCTGCCGATGGTTCGGATTCTGCGGAGTTGGCTTTGCGATGCCTGTATCCGCACGATAACGGAAAAACCCTCGATTTAAGCCGTGATTCTGAAATGTCACAAACATTCTCCGATTTACTGGCAGTCAGGCAAGTATTAGCCAGCAAAAACCAGCTCGAATCCCAATTGAAGCAAAAAATCCAGCAACGCCTGGCAGAAGCAACCAAGGCGCTGTTTGAAACCGGCGAAGTCACCTGGAAGCGCAGCAAAGACAAAACGGAACTGGATACTGACCGGTTGCTGAAAGATCAGCCTGATTTGCTGCAACGTTACTGCTTGACCAAACCCGGTTCACGGCGTTTTCTGATCCATGCGTCAACCTAAATTCCCCTAAACCTAATTGCTATATTGCTATAGAAAGGAACCATCATGCTCAAAGGACTTGTATTAACACCGCCGGTGATTGGCCGGATAACCATCGGCAAAGTCGTGGAGAAGAACGGTAAGCGATTGCCCGAGAAAGACGACGAATTCACGATTACCAGCCAAATACAAAACAAGGACGGCTGGATCAATCATCCGCTGAACGAAACCCTGCGTAAAGAAGACGGCAGCAAATTGCGCAATATTCCGGTAAGGCTGCTGTTTAACGATCCCGATCTCAATTTACGCGCCAATTACACATTGTTCGACCGGCAAACCGGCAGACCGGTGTGCGTTGGCAATGGTGAAACATGCCGCCGGGCAACCAATACCGGTATTCAATCATTTCCTTGTCCAGCGCCGGAATCGTGCGAGCTGGCTAAGGGCGGCAACTGCAAACCCTATGGCCGTTTGAACGTTCGTATCGACGATGAGGATGAATTGGGCAGCTTTGTGTTTCGCACCACCGGATTTAACAGTATTCGCACGCTATCGACCCGGTTGCGTTACTTTGCCGCAGCATCGGGAGATTTGCTTTCAACATTGCCCCTGGAACTTCGTCTGCGCGGTAAATCGACCACTCAATCGCATCGCGCACCGATTTATTACGTTGATCTGACGGTCAGGACTGGTCTGACACTGGCGGAATCCATCGCCAAGGCCAAAACACTTGCCGATGAACGGAAAGCAGCGGGATTCGATCAAGCTGCCTTTGATGTAGCGGGTAAATTGGGATTTGAGAATGGAGCGTTCGAGGATTCCGAGGAAGAAGGCGTTGCCGTGGTTGAGGAGTTTTATTCTGACGACATACCCGCAGACGGTCGGGATAAATTGGAAAACAGGAGTGATTTGGCATTGGCGGCTAAATTGGGAAAAAAAGTTGAGCAACTCCAGTTCGGGGAATCTGCGCAGAAATAAAAGGTGAGGTAACACTATTTGCGATTAGAGCAACATCGGGTGAACAGCATCCGATGTTGAAATTTCATCAGCAGTTAATTGCACAAAAACTAATCGAATTTGAAGGCTGTTTTTTTGTATTTACCGCATACTGAAAAATGTACATAGTTTGCGTATTTTTTGCATGAGAGGGATGTACATAGTTTTCTGCAAGCATGTACATAGCTTTTTCCTAACTATTGTTTATTAATTAATTTAGTCTTCTGCAAGAAAGAATCGATTTTTATTAAATTACAAGGAAAATAAGATCAATTAAGATCAAATATTATAATTTTTTGTGATGCATGGCATTGACTTTACTTTAGAGAAAGGTTAAAAAAGAAACTGCGGTGAGAAAGTTTGAGCTGCGGATGTTCCACTCTTATTTGTGTTGAGAGAGTGGGGGGCTTGACGAACTGTAAATTTTTTTGATATATTTTTTAACTCGTAATTTTGAGATGCCATTCTTCTATGATTTAAAGTTTTTAGACCTGTAGTACATCATTTGTAGTGCCCTTAACGTTTGCTTATAGAAATCAACAAACGTTTCATATTGATCGCTTCTATAACAAAAATCTGAGCGATTCCACATACAGATGCAAATCTCATGGAAAAAGTGATTTTTGCATAAAGTGATTAAAGTTTTACTGAAATCACTTCTCATACTCAGCATTTTCATTCTGCTTACGCAGCAGAATTTACATTGCGCCCAATACCCGTAGTTCAATTTTTAAAACCAAATTTTTATTTAATTTTTGGCGCTTGAGCTCGTGTGTCTTATGGATCATTCGCTCTTGGCCATACTTCAAAAGGAGGAAATATGAGCGAAAACCACTCAAACCACACCTTGATACGGCTGCCCGATCTGCTGAAGCTCGTTCGCATCAGCCGCAGCAGCGTTTATTTGCGCTTGAATCAAAAATCGAAATATTTCGATGCGAGTTTTCCCCGGCCTGTTCCGCTTTCGTCGGAATCTCGCGGTGGGGTAGCCTTTGTTTTTGCAGAAGTCCAGGCTTGGATCGAATCACGCATTCAAGTGCGAGACACGACTGAAACAATCGCGAAGGAAGAAAGCTAAGCGGTACATAACTACGAACATGTTATCAATTTCTATTTTGTCTTGTTTTCAAGAAAAATTGATAACTGAAAAACACTGGAGCACTGGGTAATTCTCATTCGATATGAATATTGCATTTATATATTATTAATATTAGATGGAGTTAATGTGAGATATAGATAATCCTCATGTGTAGTCCATATCATTTGAACCAATGGTAATGCACATTGCAGAGAGTCATCAATCATCAATTATTGCTGCTGATTAGAGGTTAATGCATATATTGTGAAATTGAGAGATTTTCTATTGATTATCACTATTGAATGATAACCAAGTAATGACCCAAGTGCTCTTTCTTAAATCCATTAATGGAGAAAAAGTATGGGTACAAAATTAGATGTAAGCGATTTGAATATATTGGAAAAGGGTTGCATGAGACTGGTATCTCCCATCAATGAAGCCGATATACCATGCGTGAGGAGCATAGAAGATAACTTCACGATAAAAATGCGAATGACGGAAGAGTTATTGGATGAACTTTCCTCAAAGCCAGGATGCCTGGAAATTATAAAGAAAAATTACTCCGACCATGATACGAAAGAAGTAATCGAACTAAGAGATATTCCTTGTTACAAAACGAGGAGTGCATGGCATAGATATTTTCTCAACTTCTTGCCAAGACTGGTGGAACATATTTTAGAGCTACCAAGTGGGTGCACTTATAGCGTGCAAGTTGAAGTTGTCAGGGCGCTTTGCAGAGAGCGTGGTTATATTGGATTTGATAATTTTGAGGGACTTAAACCCTTCTGGCGCGATCCTAATCTATTTTTTGCACTACACAGCACAGAACTGTGTGAGCAAATACGAATATTTATTAATGGTTTTGTAAAAGATTTGTATTTGAGGTTAAAGGAACCCACAACAAGAAAACAAATAAGATCTGCAAGGAAATCCGCGAGAAGGAGAACAAAGGACTTTCAAGAATATGTTCGGAGACTTTTAAAGGCGAGAACTCCGATTAATGTGATTCGTATTGATCTGGGATATCAACGCCAATATGGCGCAAGCATTGAAACTATCATCGAAGATCTGGAGCATCTTCACGATAACATGCGCCATAATGACACGCTATTCAAGCACCGCCTTGGATACATCGAGAAAATAGAGTATGGACTGAGTAAGGGGATACACGTCCATGTATTGCTATTTTTCTCTTCGGAGCGGAAATCCAGTGCTAATGTCCATTTGGCAAAATCGATTGGTGAATATTGGGTCAATGAAATAACGCGTGGTCATGGCCACTATTGGAACATGAATGCTTTTGAAGATTATTACAGGAGTTTGGGGCGATTAGGTATCGGTGAAATCCATGCGCACGATGAAAATGGTATACGGTGTTTGCTCTTCGATGTCGAATACTTATGCAAAGTGGCGCAGTTCATTAAACCCGAAGCCAACCCAAAAATGAAGCTGATTCGTAGAGGTGCGATGCCGAGTAAAGTGAAGCATAGTAGACCAAGATATTTTCCAGATGCCATGATTTTAGATGGAAATACTCCAGGCAGATTTCCTAGGTTGCAGCCAACTCATCTTCCGCGCCCGAATGAGTTTCGTTGGCCAAAACCGCTAAAAATAAATATGGATATCTAACTATCACAGTGTAATTCTCTGATTTTATTTGTAAAACTAACGGCGCAAGTTTTAACGATTGTTTCGTGAAGGTTCAAAATAGGTTATTCCCCGGTTCTGCCGGGGAAATTCTTATGCCAAACCATAATTGTCGTGATTGATTATGTTTGAGAATTTTCAAGCACTCATGTCATGAATTACCATCAAACTTTCTTTGTCATTGCCAATACTAAATACTGGCAATTCGGTGCATATATTTTTTCAGAAAGCTGAGATTGCTATTTAGTGGTGCTGTTTTGCAGCTACTAGATATTGTAGTCACGAGATATTTACCCAGAGAGCGATGCATCTGATTTGTACAGCGGCGAGGAAAGAGGTGGTGTTTTTGGCGTATCTTGTGGCGATGCCGCGCCATCTCTTGAGGTGCAGAAAAGCATTTTCGACAAGATGCCGCAATTTATACAATGCCTTATCGTAAAACCTTTGAGTTGTACGGTTTTTCTTTGGAGGGATTATAACTTCCATGCCCTGTTTTCTTGCTTGCTCAATAATCGCATTGCTGTCATAACCGCGATCCGCCAGTAAATAATCCGCATCAAGCCCTTCGATCAGGCGGCCAGCCTGCGTGCAATCCGCTGTGGTACCTTGTGTAATAAAAACTCTGACCGGCATACCATGCGCATCCACGGCCAGATGTATCTTGGTGTTGAGCCCCCTTTTGTGCGGCTCATGTCTTGATTCCCGCCTCTGGCTCCGGCAGCATGAGGATGAACCTTGCAATGGCTGGCATCGATCATTAGCCATTCGTAATCCGGATCGTCAATCAGCACTTCCAGTAATTTTTCCCAGATACCCTTGTCGCGCCAGCGGATAAAACGGCGGTGCGTATTGCTCCAATCGCCATAATCCGGCGGTAAATCCCGCCATGGCGCACCCGTGCGCATAATCCAGAAAACAGCATTGATGAATTGCCGGTTATCTCTGGCCAGCCCTCCCCAAACGCCTCGGCGTCCAGGCAAATGTGCCTCTAGCCGCGCCCATACTTCGTCTGATATGTCATGTCTGTGGTGTGAATATGTCATATGAAATCCTTGCGTTTTTACAAGAATCTCATAGTTTTAATCTCGTGACTACATTATCTAAAGCAGCAAAGCATTATTTTATTTAGAATAATGCTACTAAATGCCTGCTACTCTGGTAACCGATCCTTTCGTAATTTTGTTCAAAGCACTCAGTTGGTTGATAAGGATTTTCAGATGCGGCAGTCTTAAGAATTTAACTTTGTAAGTAACTGTCAGGCTTTTGCTTAGAAAGTAGTTAAATTTTGATGGATTCGAATCCGTGTTTGGCATTTTTAGCAGTACTGCCAGTCCGAAATCGAGTAATTCAATGGGAAAGACCAAAGGAAAGACTTTATTTCTTTTATTTTATGTTTGTATATATTTATCAATATATTATTACCATCAATCGCCAGACATCCTCTCCGCCAATTCCAAATCCGCACACTTCCGCATCGATCCACAAAGCACAAAGAAAAACCTTATCTACAAGCAACTTGCTTTCCGTAGCAGTCCAAAATAATCCGCTAGAATCCGATAAAAAAGTGTGGTAAAAAACGTGGTAACAATTTTTACCACACAAAAAGTTACCACATTATGGCTATCAAGGAATTATTGACTGATCTAGCCTGCAAGAATGCGGCCGCTGAAGGCTCCAAAATACGCAAGCTGCACGATGGTCAAGGGCTATATCTTTGGGTTTATGAAGATGGCCGCAAATATTGGCGGCTGCGCTATAAGATCCATGACAAGGAAAAGTCTTTATCCCTTGGTGTTTATCCTGTTGTGGGGTTAAAGCAGGCAAGGCAGCTTGCACAGGCTGAGCGTGCAAAGCTGATGGGCAATATAGACCCGTCCATTGACCGCAAGCTGAACAAGCAGAAAGCAAAGGAAGCTGCCGCTAATAGCTTTGAAGCCACTGCCTGCGAATGGTACACAAAGCAAACGCATACATGGGCAGAAAGCCACGCAAAGGATGTAATAAGACGGCTGGAAGGCAATGTGTTCCCTTTTATCGGCATGTACCCGATTAGCACGATTGAAGCACCGCAATTACTCAACATGATCCGCATTATTGAACAACGGGGTTCTTACGATCTGGCGCACCGGGTGCTTGGGGTATGCGGCCATGTATTCCGCTATGGTATATCGACAGGCCGTTGCACCCGTGACCCTTCCGGCGATCTGCGCGGCGCACTGACACCGCACAAAAAGAAAAACCAAGCCGCCGTCAAACCGGAAGAACTTCCGGAATTGCTGCGGGCAATCGCTACCTATGAACGCATAGGTGACCGGCAAACCCAGCTTGCTTTGCAATTGCTGGCTTTAACCTTCGTTCGCACCAATGAACTGATTGGCGCACTATGGGAAGAAATCGACCTAAGCAATGCGCTATGGATCGTGCCAGCTACACGCATGAAAATGAGGAATGAACACGTAGTTCCACTCACTAGCAAAGCAATGAGCATATTGCTTGAATTGAAAACCATCGCCGGTGATAGCCGCTATCTGCTGCCCGGCAGAAACCCGAACAAACCCATCAGCAACAATACTTTGCTTTTTGCTTTATACCGTCTTGGCTATAAAGGAAAAATGACCGGACACGGCTTCCGGGCAGTTGCTTCCACGGCTTTGAATGAATCCGGCTTATTCAGCCCCGATGCCATTGAGCGGCAATTGGCGCACGGTGAACGCAATGAAGTACGAGGCGCATACAATCGGGCGGAATACTTGCCGGAACGGAAAAGAATCATGATGTGGTGGAGTAACCATATCGAAGCATTGGAAAAAGGTGCTGAAGTCATTCCGCTATTCGGAAAACCGGTTTGATTTTCTCAGTATCTTTTTTGTGTTTTTATCCTACCCCCTCATTTTTATGTCGGAACAGTCGGAACAGTCGGAACAAAATCCTAAAACCCGCATAGATGCTTGCTTTCAGTGTTCCGACATTTTCAGAAAACGTTCCGACAAACCCCGTTTTGTTCCGACATTTATCCACATTTTGGGGTAATTCGGGGAGTTTATGCTTCGATTGATAGCGGATATTTTGAGATTCGCAGCAAGTTTTAGTGCGAAAATCCAGCGCGGAATTTTCCTGTTGCCGCCCCATTAAAGCGATAAAAAACTAAAGAGATTGCTTATTGTATTTTCAATTGGCACTTCCTATCATCACAGGATGAGATAAGTTCTTGAATCTCATTTCACTGTGGGAAATTGCAATAACTCGGGGCGATCTATCGAATTGTGATTTTCCACTCTCTAATGTTTCTGGGAGTCATCATGAATCATATGCCTGATAAAAAAATGTTTCCCGATCCAAAATATAAGGTCTATGTAAGCTACCATCACTGCATTGAAGATCAGGAATGCCGGAATCATTTTGAAGAAATCCTCTTAGCCAATCAAGATGTAGCTATCATGAAATCGACTCAGATTGAAAACATAGGACCCGATCTTTCCGCTGCAGCCATTCGGCAATTGATAAAAGAGAAATATCTAAAAGACTCGACCGTCACAGTTGTTCTTATCGGCTCTAATACGTGGAAACAAAGACAGGTCGACTGGGAGATAGAAGCAAGTATCGAAACAACGCAGAACAACCAAATTTCAGGATTATTTGGAATAGTCACTCCCTCATATCATAAAAATGATACGTTCAAATACAATGAACACACCATTCCACCACGACTAAATGACAATATCAGGTGCGGTTTTGCCAGTATTCACTTCTGGGATACTGATCCATTCATTATTCAGAATTGGATTCACGATGCCTTCGAGAGAAGAACCCGATTTGATCCCGATAATTCCCGCCCAATTTTTGTAGACAATTTACTGGGGAGTGAATGGCATTCGTGAAATAAAATGTTCCGGAACGTGAAAGGACGCGATGCATAAATTATCAGACTACATCAAGTTAGCAGCAGATACCTATTTTGAAGAAGCGGGAAGCAGTGAATTGAATGCCCACTGGATTGCCGAGTTTTTTCAAGACTATGACTTGCAGGATGCCTACCCATCACAAAGCTTGGTTAATTTTGCAAACTTGGTACAGAAAGAATTGACAAGAAACGAAGAGCAAGCCGCAAAAAAGTCACGCCTATACTTGGACAAAATCATCGATTCAATAAAGCGATCACCGTGGATGCTCCATGTGATTCATATTATTCACTGAAATCCTTTATAAGAGCCACTCTGTATTTTTATGCATTCAAAATTACTCGCTTTTTGAAAAGTGCCCCCTGTTTTTCATGTCGATTGCCTGATATTTGAGCAACCAAAATTCGGGAAATTTGTGTGTAGTGAAAAATTCTCCGGTTTTAGGTTATTTGCTGGTTTCCGCCCGCGATACCATATTCTTGATAGATTATCAATTATTCAAAGCTATCTGACAGAAGCTCCTGTAAATATTGAGAGAGTGATCCGATTTATTCATTTGGGCTAGAACTGAAGGTGACTACTTCTTATTAAGCGATTCAGGAATAAAACCATTCTTCTCAAGTACATGCATTACACCACGTAATAGGTAGTTGTTAGCGAAGCCGATAGTGTAAATCCGGCCTTTCTCTTTTAGTGGCATAAGCATCTGTTTCTCTTTAAGATGTTTGATGATTCTTGATCTTTGTACCGGCGATTCTCTCCCAATAATACCTTCAAGATCGCTAGACTTAATGCACATCTCTCTGTTCTTCACTACAGCGCTGAGAATAGCGAATTCTCTTTCGGTAATATGTTTTCGCTCCAAAGCATAAGTTAATACGGGCAGCAAAATATATGTGGTCATATATGATAAATCTAGTAACCGATCAATCTTCTCTATCTCGGTTTTCAAGCCATCCAAAACATAGAAACACCAATGCAGCGTTTTCTCTCTTTCTCCCGAATCAGCTAGTGCTAGCATTTCGTAATACTTATCCCGATCCATACAGAAAATAGCGGTAGGATTGAGAATCCGGCCGCTTTTCACCTGAAACCCTTGTTTAATAAGTAGAGCGTAGGTGAACATTCTAATTAGGCGGCCATTACCATTATCAAACGGGTGAATCCATGCCATACGATGATGAGCTATAGCAGTAGCGAGAAGATGGTATTGGGTAGAAGTTTGCCCATTAACAAAAGCTAATAATTCATCAAAGTAATCTGGCACTTTTATCGATTCTGGTGGTATATGCGATGAACCGCCAATTGCAACAGCAACTGGTCGTAACTGTCCCGGATATTGTGACCCCTCACCATTTGGAGGAGGGGTGAGTCCATCAACCAGAATCTTATGAATTTGGGAAATTAATGCTCGATCAAAAACAGTTTTCTTATTAACATGTTCTTCGATGAAATCAATAGCTTTTTCGATGTTGAAGATTTCCTTAAACCCATCATCGGTATTTTTATTAGTTGGGTTTTCGATTATCCTTTCCACGAATTCGGATAAAGTCGTGTGATTACCTTCGATACGAGCTGAACCAAGACTTTCAAAGATATGAAAAATCTCTTTTAATTGGAAAAAGATGTACGGTGGAACCGGACCGCCTAGTCGCTTTACCCTCAATTTTTCTAGTTCAATAATGACACTTGCTAAAGGTGACCCCCAATCAGGATCATAGAGCTTAAGAGGAATCTCTTTATTCATATCATTATTTTCAGACTTCATTTTTACTATTTATCATAGTAAATCATATTATCCTTATAATGCAATATATTAAGATATTGACAATATTTAATCATTTATCATTAGTCGGATAATTAATTTATCAAAGCATTCATATCTCTCCATACCTCTTTCTTAAAGGCATTCTGCATTTTTTAATATTCTGAATTACTGAAAAGTTACTCACATTTCTAAAAGTACCCCCCTGTTTTTCGGGTAGATTACCTAATAATTGAGCAATCCAAACCTTCGCTTCAAATCTAAAAAACGCTTCGGTAAATTGGTGTGTAGTGAAAAATTTTCCGGCTTTAAGTTATTTGCTGGCTTTTGCCCGCGATACCATATTCTTCACGGCGGTCGTCATATTGACTGGAACAAGCTTGGTATCTTTATGAGCATTCTGGAACACCCTGAAGACTTCATCCGCGAAAGCTTGTCCAATTTCTTCAACGCCGTCAAAGTCGAGAACTACCGTTCTGAATTTCTCAAAACGGAAAATCAGCCTTTTAGCCTGTGATCTTGATATAAGCTTTTCACCTTCGTATTGCCCCAATCTCACGGGAACGATTGTTTTTGCGAATGTGTATTCTTCGGGTGCTGCGAACTTGTCGAAAATTTCCTTGGTTGTTCGCGTGGAGTCGTTTACCAACCGCATCACAACAAGCGTACCGGGCGCATTCTTCGGCCGTTCGATCAACATATCGTCTAGCCCATCCTCATGCATGAAATGAAGGTTTCCGGATCGAATATCAAAAAGATCGAATACTTTGCTGGAGAAAAAAATTCCTTCGCCGGAATGGTTCGCCGGGTCTGTTGTGAACTTACCCTTGGCCAGTTCTAAAATTGCTTCGCGTGGATCGTATAGATCAAGCGCTTTCTGAATTTTATTGAAGATGCCTTCACCATCATCGGCAACCCAAGCTTGCGTATATAAGGCGTTTCTCACACCCCAAATTGAAATGGTATTCGCGCCGGAATGATCAATTGCATTGTTGACCATTTCAGTAAAACCATAACGCCAAATATCCCTGACATTATCCGGCAAATCTCTTACCAATGGTGCGAACAGCGATGACCAAACCACATCCTCACGTAACCCTTGCCTGTCGTATTCCTGATGCACCCGGCGCAATTCGGCAAGCGTATATTCAACGCCCCGCCCAACTCCACGCTTCACGATCAGCCCTTCTACAATTGCTTTACGCAACCTTGCGCTTGCCGCTTGCCGCGATATGCCCAAAGCATTGGCAAGTTTTTCAGAAACGCTTTTCCCGCTATCGGAAACAAGCTTCAAAAGTGTGTGCGTGGTTTCATCGATTTTCATTTGCCATATAAACGTAAAGAATATTTGAATAAATTGTAAACTTTATGGCAAATAAATGTAAAGCTTGAATAGGGGAAATGTAAAGCGTATGGGAATTTTTATGACCCGAAAAATTGAATTACCCGGTAGAATATTTCCAATCACTCCATAGTTCGACGGAACGAAAAGCGGAAACCTTCAACCGCCTGGGGTGATTCCTACCTTGAAGGTCAGCACTTTGAAGGGGTGTTATGTCTGCCATAAACGAGAATTCATGCTCTGATTCGGATCAGAATCCGGGCGGATTATCATTTGATAAAGAAACCAGATCAATTCTTTTTGAAAAACTACACAATGCCTTCTCATTACACAGCAGATTGAAGCAATCACAAAATATTTCCAGAGAAGTTGATGAGTTTATTGATTGTCTTGAATGTATCGCTGACTCAATAGGATTTTATAGAAAGTACGGAGTAGAAAAACAGCAACGCAGAAGAGAAAGAATTGAGTCCATAGCAAATCACTTGGATGGAATAATCGATCAACTTAAGCATCTTGACCGAAGCGCGATTGAATATGTTTTGATGTTTGTATGGAATAACCCACCAGATCATATAGACAAATGTCCGCCAGAAATGCAGATTCACCTTGCCAATCGTGCTGAAAATACAGCATTCGATATTGTGGCTGGCAAAACTGCTATGGATGAATTATTAACTTATTCATTAAATATCAGAAACGCAGCCAAAACACTTCCAAAATGCCTTGGAGATTTACCGAGCCTAAGTAGATATGAAAGAAGTCCTTTTTCTCCGCAACTGGGTATGTCCATTGAATTAGAGAATTTATTTTATAAATATAAAATCAAATTCACGGTAACCAATACCGGCTTAGCTGCTGATTGCCTTAGAGAAATTTATAACCTCGCTGGCTTGCAAATAGACCGTGTTGATTATTGGCTGAAAAGTGCTCGTGAGAGTGAGCGTTCATCAAAAAATTGTTATTATTTGCCACAAAAAGCCCACGAAAAATAGCTTGCGGCTTTTGGTATTCAGCAATACATAGCATCTTTAAAGTGCCTCATCGAAATAACCGCATTCGTGGTTATGAATTGATAAGGAGGCGCAATGCGTCAAACAGCATCAACACCGCAGCATCATTTAACCCCAGAAGTCGGAAAATTACCCGCAATACCGGCAACAGAAAAACTACTACCACTTCCGGAAGTTGAATCACGATCCGGATTTAAATCCAGTTTCATTTATCAGCTAATCAAAGAAGGTAAGTTTCCAGCGCCGGTCAAGATCGGCAATGCCAGTCGCTGGCGTGAATCTGAAGTTCAGGCGTGGATTCATGCGCAGATTGAAAGCAGCGCATCCGGCAAGCATTCCGGGGGTTAATCATGTTTATTCAGCTTATCCCTTCATCAAGAAGGATAGCCGCAACGTGCGCTTGCAGATTATCGCCACCCGCACCCGGTCAAGTATATGACCTGTTGCAAGCTTGGGTTGCAGATCATCCAAGGCATACGCGTAAGCAACATATTTTTGCGTATGACCTTTTCAAATGGTTAGAACATCGATCAAACTGAGGGTGTGCATAATGTTCCCGTTGACAAATGCAATCTTCTGGCTTTATTCTTTGTTCGCCAATGCAAAATCATTGGCCGGGTTTGACAGCCTGTTGGATAAGCGGATACCGCCGCTGAGCGGTTTTTTTGTATCCGTTATTTATTTGCCCTTTTGTTTTGGGTGGGTATTTTGGGGAGCCTACGGGCTCGCCGGTCTTATCCCCGGTCTGTCAACCCGATTTATCCGCCCGCCCCGTGTCCCGCACGGCTGGCGGTTTTCCCGAAACCGTTCAAACAAAGGAGCATGACCATGACTACAAATCAAGAAACTCAATCAAGAAAAATTACCACAGAAGAACTTGAAAGATTGATTGAGTCCTGCAAGGGTTCGCCTGCATTGTTAGAAAAATCCCAAGTTTTCAAGCTTGAAGATAAGATTAATGAAACCGGTGTCGGTCGCCGGGCTGCTTTGCTTGTGGCTACAAAGACATTCGATGAATTTAAAGAAGCAATATTGAATGATCGTGAACTAGCCGTTGCTATGGCGGATGTGGAGCGATGCACCCGAGACGCGGTTGAATGTTTAAGAATAGCTTACAGGATAGCCTTGCAGTCACAGGTTTGGATATTGACTGCATTATCGGAACGGGACGATTACGAAGAAATTTTAACTGAAGTAGGGAGCCTTCCGGAGGGTGACGATGCCGACGATTCCCTACATTAAACGGGTGGCTACCGCTGCACTGGGTAACATTGATTCCGTTCTGAATCGCTGGTTACCCGGTGGCAAGCGTGAAGGGCATGAATACTTGCCGCTGAATCCCCGGCGATCAGATAGCCAGCCGGGAAGTTTT
>JBDHRU010000223.1:0-3555 GCA_039807765.1 Nitrosomonas sp.
AGCAAAAAACCAAAGCGGATGAAGTGGGCTCCTCTACCATGCCGCATAAAGTCAATCCGATTGATTTTGAAAATTCGGAAGGGAATCTCGGTATTGCCAATGCGTTATTGCGGTATTTGAGCGAGAAGTTACCGGTGTCGCGCTGGCAACGCGACCTGACCGATTCCACCGTATTGCGCAATATGGGCGTGGCGTTAGGGCACACGTTGCTGGCTTACGACTCCTGCCTGAAAGGACTCAATAAATTGGATGTCAACACGGCGCAGCTGGCTGCTGACCTGGATAATGCCTGGGAAGTGCTGGCGGAACCGATTCAAACGGTGATGCGGCGTTATGGCGTTGCCAATCCTTATGAGCAACTCAAGGCCCTGACGCGCGGCAAAAGCGGAATCACACAGGAAACCCTGCATCAATTCATAGCCGGTTTGAACATTCCGGATGCGGAAAAAAAACGTTTGCTGGCGATGACGCCGCGAAATTATACCGGTAAGGCACATGAGCTGGCCGGAAGGATCAAAAACTAAAAATTATTTTTCTGAGTAATAGATTGAATTGTTAAGATAATCCAATAAATTCGTACATAATACCGGATAAATTTTCGTTGGTGGCTTGAAATCCGGTGCAGCTATCCCAATATCGCTTCCACAGTTATGAGGAGGTGCGATGCAAAGCTCAGAAAATTCACAAACCACGGAAATTAATCAAACCGCAATGCCGGATTCTCAAGAAGAAATCAAAATACCCGGTGTAACCGGTGACGCTACCATTCAGACCGGAGGGATCGCCAATTCCCAACCCGATCTTGAGCATTTATTGAAAGAAGCGGAAATCAAAGCGGCCGAGCATCACGATGCTTGGATCCGCGCCAAGGCGGAAACGGAAAATATCCGTAAACGCGCGCAAAGCGATGTGACCAATGCGCACAAATATGCCGTGGAAAATTTCTCCGCCGAGCTACTGACGGTGATGGATAGTTTAGAGGCTGCGTTGGCGGTTGAGAACGCCACTGTCGAGAATTTCAAGAACGGCATGGAATTGACGCAAAAACAATTGACCAGCGTTTTCGATAAATTCAACATCAAAGCGATTGATCCCAAAGGAGAGAAGTTCGATCCGCATCAGCACCAGGCCATGTGCATGGTCGATTCCGAGCAGGCATCCAATACCGTGGTTCAAGTCATGCAAAAGGGTTACAAGCTGTATGACCGTGTCATACGCCCGGCGCTTGTTTCAGTCTCGAAAGCGAAAGACTCTTGATTTTTTTCCTATTATCTCCATTTTTATACCAATTTAATCTTTAAAGGATCTAGACATGGCAAAAATCATCGGTATCGACTTGGGTACCACGAACTCATGCGTAGCCGTTATGGAAAATGGCACCCCGAAAGTCATCGAAAACTCGGAAGGTGCGCGCACGACGCCTTCGATTGTGGCTTATACGGAAGACAATGAAATTTTGGTCGGCGCTTCGGCCAAACGCCAGGCGATCACCAATCCGAAAAATACTTTATTTGCAGTCAAGCGGTTGATTGGAAGACGTTTTGATGAAGATATGGTGCAGCGTGACATTAAAATGGTGCCCTATAGCATTGTCAAAGCGGACAATAACGATGCGTGGGTAGAAGTGCGTGGTAAGAAAATCGCACCGCCGGAAGTGTCCGCGCAAGTGCTGATGAAAATGAAGAAAACCGCTGAGGACTATCTCGGTGAAACGGTAACTGAAGCCGTGATCACGGTACCAGCTTATTTCAACGATTCGCAGCGGCAAGCGACCAAGGATGCCGGGCGCATTGCCGGTCTTGAAGTCAAACGGATTATCAATGAACCGACCGCCGCGGCTTTGGCATTCGGTTTGGACAAAAAAGAAGGCGACCGCAAAATTGCGGTGTATGACCTGGGTGGTGGCACGTTCGATATCTCCATCATCGAGATCGCCGAAGTTGAGGGTGAGCATCAATTTGAAGTGTTGGCCACCAACGGCGATACCTTCCTTGGCGGCGAGGATTTCGACTCGCGCGTAATGGAATATCTGGTCGATGAATTCAAGAAAGAAACCGGTATCGATTTGAAGAAGGATATGCTGGCATTGCAGCGCCTGAAAGATGCCGCGGAGAAAACCAAAATCGAATTGTCGTCCAGTCAGCAAACCGAAGTGAATTTGCCGTACATCACCGCGGATGCTTCCGGACCGAAACATTTGGCCGTCAAGATAACCCGCGCGAAACTGGAAAGCTTGGTGGAAGATCTGATCGAGCGCACCGTCGGGCCTTGCCGCACGGCGATCAAGGATGCCGGTTTATCGGCTTCCGACATTGAAGACGTCATTCTGGTGGGCGGGCAAAGCCGTATGCCGAAAGTGCAGGAAAAAGTTAAGGAAATTTTCGGTAAAGAGCCGCGCAAGGATGTCAATCCGGATGAAGCGGTGGCCGTCGGCGCGGCAATTCAAGGCGGCGTGCTGAAAGGCGACGTGAAGGATGTCTTGTTGCTGGATGTGACGCCATTGTCGCTGGGTATCGAAACGCTGGGCGGTGTAATGACCAAATTGATTCAGAAAAACACCACGATCCCGACCAAGGCGCAGCAAGTATTTTCGACTGCCGACGACAATCAAACCGCAGTGACGATTCACGTGCTGCAGGGTGAGCGGGAAATGGCATCGGGAAACAAAAGTCTGGGGCAGTTCAACTTGAGCGATATTCCACCCGCACCGCGCGGCATGCCGCAAATTGAAGTGGCGTTCGATATCGATGCCAACGGTATTCTGCACGTATCGGCAAAAGACAAAGCGACCGGCAAGGAAAACAAAATCAAGATCCAGGCAAGTTCCGGTCTGTCGGATGATGAAATCGAACGTATGGTCAAAGATGCCGAAGCACACGCCGAGGAAGATCATAAGGCAGTGGAGCTGGTTGCTAGCCGCAATCAATGCGACGCCATGATTCATTCAGTTAAAAAATCGTTGAAGGAACATGGTGATCAGTTAAGCGGCGATGAGAAAGCAAAAATCGAAGCCGCGCTGAAGGATGCCGAGGAAGTGCTCAAAACCGACAGCAAAGATCAGATTGATGCCAAAACACAAGCTTTGACGGAAGCCGCGCATAAGTTGGCTGAAAAAATGTATCAGCAGCAAGATCAGCAAGGCGGCCAGCATGCGCAGCCGCAGCCAGATTCTGCCGCATCGTCGGGCCGCAGTGAGAAACCGGTCGAAGGCGAAGTCGTTGACGCTGAGTTTGAGGAAGTTAAAAACAAGAAGTAATTGTCGTTAAATCGTCAAACGCAGAGGCGTGCCAGGAATAACAAAGGATTCTTGTCACGCACTCTGCGTTTTGGTGTTTAAGTAAAGTTTAAATTAACCATTAAGCGGTGATCATTACCACGCAGCAGGAAGTCAATATGAGTAAGCGAGATTATTATCATGTACTCGGCGTCAGCCGCGATGCCGACGAAGAGGTCATTAAAAAAGCGTATCGTAAACTGGCGATGAAATATCATCCCGACCGGAAGGCCGGCGATGTGAAGTCGGCAGAGATGTTCACGTAAGCCAAGGAAGCTTAT
>JBDHRU010000224.1:0-3543 GCA_039807765.1 Nitrosomonas sp.
GGGGCGGGCAGGAGGACCGGCATCCATGCGCCGCTGCACACTCTTGCGTTGCGTTGCACTTCGGAGTTGAGACCGCCGCGTGTATGTCGATCCCATATGCGTACATTACCCCGGCTGCGGGTGTTGCACTTCGGAGTTGAGAACGCCCAACCAAACCGCCCGCAGGCGAAGCCCGGAACAACGGCCAGCAAGGCGCTGAATAACGCCTGAGAAACTGAATGCCACTTGAAAAACCATGAGCTAAATAAAGCGGTTTCTGCGAAGGGACTAACGCCCTGAGTTCAGCCGACGCCGTAGGCGGTCGGCTGCGACGAATGGTTAGATGATTTTCTGTTCAAAATGCTTTATTTAGCAGCGGTCTTGGTACCTTCAGTAATTCCTACCTCGGTAGAGGTTTTGTTCTTGCAGCGCTCTGGCATGCTGAAGTCCCAGCCCGTATTAGGTTGTCTCCCCAACATAGTGCTAGTGGCAGTGTGTCCATACCTGTACCCGAGGGTTTTACAACTGTGCCCCCGTGTCAAGGGCGTCTCTCCACCCGCAGCCATACGTGCCGATGCTTCTTGAGCAACTTTTTTTGCTTGTTCTGGTTCGCGATCCGCCCACCGTATCAAACAGCGGAAATACAAATCCTTCAGCGCAGCAGGTCGCATACCAGCCCTGGCTGCGAAATTTGATCGTGCCCGATCATCATCCATGCTTGGATTAGCATCTAGATAAGCATCATATTTTTTGAACGTACTATATTCTTTATCTGTGCATTGATCTAACAAACTTGGCTTGTTGTCTGGCATCATTGTTTTGCCTTTGTCTTGCTCTTTTATTTTCTCCTGAAAAAGATCTACTCTGTATATTTGAATTCCATTTAAACTTTGCTGGTAATTCTCATTTAGCAAATCAGATAACATTAATTTTTTCTCGGCAGAAATTGATTTTTCTTTAATGAGTTTTTTAAATAGTTCAAAAAATTCTTTCTCGGCTTCCCCTTTAATATTTTCTTGATAATTGATGTGTTCTATGTATTTTTCAAATGTATTTAGCACATCTATTTTTCTTTGATTAATTTCAAAATTAATTTGAAGAAATAAATTCTTTGTTTTTAGATTTATGTATTCTTTAATATTCTTATCCTTATCTGAGCAATCCTCAAGCATATCGATTGCGTAGGGGAAATTATTCTCTTTTAGATAGAATTCGTTTCTTAATTTGATTTCATGGATGTTTTCCATGCAATATTTTATTCTTTGAGATTTTTGATCAATATTTGCCTGAGACTTTTGAGGCGTTATATCATTAAATGGTTTTTCATTTCCAATATTTTCTGATTTTCCACAAGATGCAAAAATCAAAGAAAAAGCTAATAATAAATATCTTATTTTAATATTCAAGTCAACACCTCGAATCCAGCCGCTGCTAAAGGTGGTCATCTGCGATGATCAGTTAGACCAGAAACCCAAAATAGCCGAAAAATGGCGCTATCCTTTGCATACTAGTAGTACTGCTTGAGAAATTTCCTGCGGAGAAGAATTTTTCATGTGCACAAACGCGATATCGATGAACGCTTTGATTTCTGAATTGGTCAGATCTCCGCTTTTCTGTAGCGTTGTTCGAACCTGTGAAGGTGATTTCCCTTGATCTCGCGCAATCGCGGTAACGCTTGCTAGCATTGACTGCATTTGACATTACAGAGGTGCGGCATCAACATGCAAATGCGTCATTAATGCTGCAAGAACCATAAAAAAACCTGATGCTTTCATTTCTCACTCCTTGCTAACGAACTAAGGTAAGCGGCGGCTGGAAGCCGTCCGCTTGAGCGATTGGTTAGACCCGCATCGGATGCGAAATAAGGCACCGGGAAACCAACTCTACGTACTCTGACATTCCGTCAGTGAGACTCTTTCCCGCTTTGGCTCGGGAGTGCAGTTCAAGTAAAAGTACAGCATTGCGCTGTGCTCTTCTATCACTAAGTTTCACTTCATCGAGGTCGGGAATGATGCTTCCATAGTGTCCGACTCGCGCAATTATTTCCCGCCATCGCTTTGCTTGCTCGTCGTTCGCACCTGAAAATACATGAACGGCTGCCGCCGCTACGGCGTCAGCAATTTGAATTCCATGTGTTTTTTTTGAATCGGAGAATTGAATTGGGCCGGAGAGATTAAAAGTAATCGGATGATTTTCTCCAAATGCATCGCTGAATACCCGATCCTTACGACCAATCATTGCCGTAAAAATTTCTTGATTGTGTTGTAGCGGTTTTGACGGATCGCAGACAGCAGTGATTTCGTCATGCTCTGTTCCCCAGTTGGCGAGAAGCGTGAACAACGCTGTGTCCGTCAGATCAAGAATCCACTTCCCTACACCCGCATTGCCGAGTGACTCCAATTCATCTCGAATGTCATTGGCACGAAACTGAGCAAATTCTCGAATTTGCGTGATGATCGGCGAATTTTCGGGATGCACAGAAGACGAGAAAATGCTGGAAAGTTTTGCCTCGTCTTTTGATCTCATGAGTTCCTCGAACTCACTGAATATCGCCTCGGCACCTGCGCCACGTGCAACGAACTCGACATAGAGCATGTTTGCTATAAAGCGATGAAAACCTACTCCGTAGAACACCGAGTTAATATCCGCAAAGCAAGGTTCAAAGATGTACTCGTGAAATTTGCAGGCCAATGCGAACTTTTTGTCCGAAATGGATAATTTCAGGCGACTTTCGAAATGGCTAAGAATTTCGTCAATTGCCTTTCGGCCGCGATTGAACCGTACAAGTTTGCTACCTTTGAGTTCACTAGCTTGGATGCCATGCTTTGCGATGAGACTTTCAACAAAGTCTTTTGCCTCTTGATCATCGGTGGCGACAGAGGCATATGCAAAGAATCTCTGGTCAGGATGAAGAAGATTGTTGCCTGTGAATCCAGACTCATCAAAGTAGATCTTTTGCGGCACAAGTCCTCCATTTGTTACTTACAGGACTAACGCCCTGAGTTCAGCCGCCGCCGTAGGCGGTCGGCTGCGACGGAATACGAAGGGACTTCCCACTTCCGGGCGACGGCATCAAAGTGCCAAGATTGGTTTTGGAAGTCAATCTGAAACCCATGTTGAAAGGGGAAGTCCCATGAGCGAGATTACACGAGTTGGGGTCGATCTGGCCAAGCGAGTCCTTCAGGTTCACGCCGTTGATGCCAGAGGCCAGCGCATCACCAGCCGCGCATTGAGCCGTGACAAATTTCTTGCCTGGTGCGCCCAGCTTGCGCCTGGCTGCATGCTCGCCATGGAGGCGAGCTCCAGCGCGCACCACTGGGCGCGCCGCCTGCGCGCCATGGGCCTGGATGCCCGCATCATTGCCGCCCACCTCGTCGCCCCCTACCGCATGCAGGGCAAGACCGGTAAAAACGATGCCAATGATGCCGCCGCCATCTGCGAAGCCGCTGGTCGCCCGCACATGCACTTCGTGCCCATCAAAACAGTAGAGCAACAAAGCCTGCTGTGCGTGCACCGCCTGCGCGAAGGCTTCAAGGCCGAGCGCACGGCCTGCATCAACCGCAT
>JBDHRU010000225.1:0-3542 GCA_039807765.1 Nitrosomonas sp.
AAGGCGGATTTTCTGACTAAGTTGCGGGCATTGTGTACACAAAACGGCAGTGTGCTGATATTTGACGAAGTGATGACAGGATTCCGGGTTGGCTTGAGTAGCGCGCAAGGACTTTATCAGATTAAACCCGATCTGACTGCGATGGGTAAAGTGATCGGTGGCGGCATGCCGATGGCGGCATTCGGCGGACGCCGCGACATTATGCAATGTCTGGCGCCGCTCGGTCCGGTTTATCAAGCCGGTACATTGTCCGGTAATCCGGTGGCGGTAGCGGCCGGACTGGCTACACTCAAGTTGATCCAAGCACCCGGTTTTTACGATCGGCTGGCGGACAGAACGCGGCAGTTGGTCGACGGCATTACGGCAGCTGCGAAAAAACACGGTATTGCTTTTTGCGCGCAATCTATCGGTGGTATGTTCGGGTTATATTTCAGCGATGATATTCCAACCAGCTTTGTCGAAGTGATGCAGTGTGACAAAGCGGACTTTAACCGGTTCTTCCACGCCATGCTGGAAGAAGGTGTCTACTTTGCACCTTCGGCTTTTGAAGCCGGCTTTGTATCATCTAAGCATGGTGATGTTGAATTGGATAAAACGTTATCCGCAGCGGAGAAAATATTTAAGAACTGGTAAAACGGCAGCATTATTACTGCTATTGTGCGTGAGTGAAGGCAATAAAAAAGGCGGTATATATTTTTACCGCCTTTTTTGCTCACAAACTTTGCTTAGCTTAACGCATAGTGGCGATATAAGCTGAAACAGCACGTTTTTCTTCCGGATTCATGCGAGTAAGCACTTTGCGCATGACGCTGTCATCATTGACGCGATCGCCTGCGTTGAATAAATTCAATTGCGTCATGGTGTACTCTGCATGCTGACCGGCAAGTGCAGGATAACGAGGCGGAATACCCGCACCCGTAGGACCATGACAGCTCGCACAAGCGGGTATTTCATCAATCAAGCTGCCGCCGTGATAAAGCGTTTTTCCCATTGCGATTAATTTCTCATCGGCGTTGTTAGTGGCCGCTTGGCTTGGATTTATCTTTTGCTGAGCATAGTACTCGCCCAGTTTTTTCATATCTTCCTGCGAGAGTGCGGCAACCATTGAAGACATGACCGGACTGTTACGTTTGGCCGGTTCGGTTCCGGTCGCCTTAAAATCCATCAATTGCTTGGTGATATACTCCGCATGCTGACCGGCCAGAATCGGATTCATCGGGATAACGCTGTTGCCGTCCGGATTGTGGCAGCCGGCGCATACGCCGGAAGCGATTTCTTGTGCACTGGCAGGAGCAGCAGGGACGGCAGGGGCAGCATTCGAGTCAGCAGTTGTTTCTTCGGCCGCCAGAGGCACGGCCATTGCCATTGCAAGTGCTGCGAGCATTACCATATTTTTAATCATTTTCATATTTCGCATTCCGTTTTAAGAGCATTCAAAAGTTGCAAGGTGTATTTAAAAATTAGCGCTGTATTTTAACAAGGCGCAAAGGCATTAACAACAAAATTCAAATGGTCTTCATTATTTAATATTTTATTTTTCAATGAAAATAATCTTTATGCTGTTATTAATGGTCAATATCGCCTATCTGGCTGATACACAACTATATTCTGACAAAAAAAAACCGGATATGTCCGTCTTGGTGCATCCGGAGAAAATCGTATTGGTTCCGGCGCAGGAAAATTGTTTGCTGTGGGGTGATTTTTATGAGGAGCAAGTACACGATGCCGAAACCGTGCTGTCCGGTTCATTTCCCGATCTAATATATAACATCGAGGAATCCGGTCAATCCACAATGCATTGGTTGCATATTCCACGTTATCCCAGTAAGGAAGCGGCCAATCGTGAAATCAACAAATTACGGAATCTCGGTATTGTCAGCTTTCGTATCAAAGACGATACACAATGGCAAAATGCGGTATCACTCGGAATGTTTAACGACCGGCAGGATGCGTTGGTACAGCTGCGTGAGATCGAAAAAAAAGGCATCACCAATGCCAAGATAGAAGATCGCAGTGTCACGCTGAAGAAAATCGTCATTCATAATCCTGTGCACATGCTCAAGGAGCAAATGCAAAAACTGGCCGGTCAATTTGACAATACCAAGCTGACTCAAGATAAATGCGAACGTTTATAATAGGCAGTGTCGCGAAAGGGGAATAATCAATGCTATCGCTGCCGATCACTTAAAATAACTTAATAAAAATACAATGACAGTATCTATAAAGACATCGCAGGAAATTGAAACAATGCGTGTTGCCGGGCGACTGGCAGCGGAAGTTCTGGATTACATCACACCGTATGTTGTCGCCGGTGTCACTACCGAAGAACTCGACACCCTATGTCATCGCTACATGGTGGATGTGCAAAAAACGATACCCGCACCGCTGAATTACGCGCCGGCGGGGCATTCGCCTTATCCTAAATCGATTTGTACGTCGGTCAATAATCAGATTTGTCATGGCGTTCCCGGGCAGAAGAAGTTAAAAAACGGCGATATCGTCAATATCGATATCACCGTCATTTATGAAGGTTATCACGGCGATACCAGCCGTATGTTCTATGTCGGTGAACCATCGATTCAGGCCAAGCGCTTGTGTGAAGTAACCTATGAAGCGATGTGGCGCGGCATCGATGAAATAAAACCGGGTAATCATCTGGGCGATATCGGTTATGCCATTCAGAAATTGGTTGAAGGTGTGGGGTACAGCGTAGTTAGAGAATTTTGCGGGCATGGCATCGGCGCCAGATTTCATGAAGATCCACAAGTTTTGCATTATGGGCGGCGCGGAGCCGGCCTGGAATTAAAGCCAGGTATGATCTTCACGGTGGAGCCAATGGTCAATGCCGGTAAAGCGGCGATTCGCCACCTTCCGGATGGTTGGACCATCACCACCAAGGACGGTAGCTTGTCGGCGCAATGGGAACATACTATTTTGGTGACCGAAGACGGTTACGAAGTACTAACCGTATCCGCAGGTTCTCCGCCCAAACCAGTCTATCGTTTTGCCAGTTAAGTTTTTCATTCCGGAAGATTTTTCATCATGACAAGAAATCATCAGCGCACCGCCGGGCAAATCCGTCCGGTCGCAATTACCCGTCATTACACCAAGCACGCCAGTGGCTCCGTGCTGATCGAATGCGGCGATACCAAAGTCATTTGCACCGCCAACATCAGCGAGCAGATTCCGCCATTCCTGAAAGGTCAAGGGCAGGGATGGTTGACTGCCGAGTACGGCATGCTGCCCGGTTCGACGCATACGCGCATGCAGCGCGAGGCAGCCAAAGGCAAGCAAACCGGCCGCACCATGGAAATCCAGCGCTTGATCGGCCGCGCGTTGCGCGCCGTGGTCGATTTGAAAAAACTCGGCGAGCGCACTATTCAGATCGATTGCGATGTGATTCAGGCGGACGGCGGCACACGTACGGCCAGCATCACCGGCGCGTTCGTGGCATTGCACGATGCGGTTGGTCAATTGATCCGTCAGCAATTGATCGAAAATTCCCCGATCCTTGATCATGTCGCGGCGATTTCGGTCGGCAT
>JBDHRU010000226.1:0-3523 GCA_039807765.1 Nitrosomonas sp.
GCAAATATTCATTGCCTCGCCAAAGCGTTTCCAAGGGCCTTATGTCAATATGCATCAAGCCAGCTCTCCACCATCGCCGCGGAATGAATGGATTATTACAATTGCCATTTGCGGCTTGCTTCTTACTACCGGCATCAATAGCTCGCCTTGGTTGCTTATCATCGATCAAAATATTCAATCTACCAGCAGCAATTCTCACAACGATACAAGCGAGCTTCGCACCGATAAGCTATTAACACCGCAGTATATAACTTCAAAAAAGGATAATTAGAATGATTGAAGCTGATTTCCCGCTGCTAAGCCTTACGATTATTGTTCCTCTTTTAGGGGCTATATTGGCCGGATCAATACGAAATGTCGATCTCTCGAAGCATGTTGCCTTTTTTATCGCCGTACTATCGTTCCTTCTGACCATTTGCGTTCTTATTTTATTTGACGCCAGTAAGAGCGAGTTTCAGCTTGTTGAACATCGCCCGTGGATTCCGATTTTGAATATCGAATATCTGATTGGCGTTGATGGAATTTCAGTATTATTTTTGCCGCTGACCGCATTGCTTACCTTGATCACGATGCTGGCTTCATGGAATACGATTTCCCATACCGCGCGTTTCCACTTTTCTTTACTACTCGCACTTGAAGGTGTCAGCATCGGAATATTTTGCGCTTTGGATACGGTATTATTTTTCCTGTTCTGGGAGCTTACATTGCCGCCGTTCTTTTTCTTGATTGGCCTATGGGGTATCGGCTCGCAACGGCGCAGCGCAGCAATGAAATACACCTTGTTTATGCTATCCGGCGGTGTCACCTTGCTGTTGGCAATCATCGTATTAGCGACAAACCATGCGACACAATCCGGCGGGCAAATCCCTGCGGATTTATCTTTCAGTTTACCTGTTTTACTGGATACCGCATTACCACAAGAATTGCAGGAGCTTGTTTTTCTGTTGTTACTATTCGGTTTTGCCGTGAAATCGCCACTTGTTCCATTACATACATGGTTACCCACTGTCGCGGCTGAGGGTCCAACACACGTCGTCGCTATTCTTGTGGGTTTGAAATTGGGTATTTATGGCATTTTACGGTTCGCAATGCCTTTAGCACCTATTGCTGCAATGGAGTACAGCTGGATTCTAAGTGTAATCGGCGCTTTTACTCTAATTTACGGTGCTTTAATCGCTCTGCAACAAACCAACTTACGGCGCTTACTTGCGTATGCCAGCGTCAGTCACGTCGGGCTTGTTATGGTCGGAGTTGCATCGCTCAACATACAGGGGTTCCAAGGTGCGATTTTTCAGCTGCTGAACTTCACGCTGGTGGCCAGTTCTCTGATGCTGATTGCCGGTTTCATACAACATCGGCTTGGCAGTACCGAAGCGATTCATTTAGGCGGGCTTGCTAAAGTGATGCCGAAACTGACAGCCTTCTATTTTCTATTTACCTTAGCCAGTATCGGAGTACCCGGTACCAGCGGCTTTCCGGCTGAATTACTGATGATCCTTGGCGCCATCAGTGCGCATTCGGTTTTGGGCATCGCCGCGTTGTCCGGTGCGATACTTAGCGCTGCCTATATGCTTTCCTATACCCGTCGGACTTTTCTGGGACCGATTATCCATGATGATGTGAAACAAGTAATTGATCTGCAGTCGCGCGAAATGATTTTACTACTCATTCCGGCACTGCTAATATTAGCTTTAGGTTTTTATCCTGATTACATTCTTAATATAAATCAAATTGCTTCGGAAGAATGGCTTTCTCGATTAACCTTAACTACTCACTAGTTTTAAACTCATAATTAATAATATGCTAAATTTTATTAGGAGAATGATGAAAAATTCGAATACAGGAATCGATTACTTAATCGATTTGAATACAAAACATTCGCAAGCTTTCATGGATTTGGCCACTGAGCGTCGCAGATACCGCGGAGAGCATCCGACTGAAATAGCCGCATTAAAATGTATGGACGGTCGATTACATCTGCCGGTCATGACGCAGACCGCTCTTGGAATCATTCAACCATTCCGCAATCTGGGTGGTATTTTTGATTTGGGCTGGCCATTCTTTCAAGCAGCTATCGATAATTGGGTTGAGTATTCCATCAGCCGTGGTAGGCACTGTTTAATTTTTGTCACTTATCACTTCGCTCGCGGCGATACGCATCGCGGTTGCCGTGGCTTTCATTATGATACGGAAGCGGCAAAAGCCGCAGCCGTAAAGCTAAAAAATCAATTTCAATCGGTGTATGGTGAGCACGGTGCGGTGATGCCTATCGTCTGCGGTATTGAAACTGATTTGGACGCTTTGATTCTTCATGGTGAAGACGGTCGTTCCATTGACTTGGCCAATGCAAAAGAATCATCGCAACTCGAACTTGAAGAAATGCTTCGGTCGCTTTATCCAACGATGCCCGAACGAATTATCCGGGACTTGATGCCACTGGTACGTGGAAATATCCGGCATATTGCTGAGATTCGTGCTACCAACCGACCTATCGAAGAAGCTGAGCACAAGGAATGGGTAATTGGTGTGGGGCGCGGGTTTGATTGGCTGCATGTAATTAATACGGCATTTATCGTCGGTCCTTTTGATCCAAGCCTTTCCGTTACAATTGAAACCGCAGCCAAGCTTTTGAAAAACAATATCGACGAAGGCCGGATCGATGCTGATGGCGTAGTATTACTGACATCCGGGGTGTATCGTGATCAAGCGGGCCCTGAGTATCTTTTATCAAAAGAAAAAGCGATGTTTCTGAGTAAATTCGCGCTGAATATCATCAAGGACAAGGTACCTGATTTAGCACCGCATTTACAAATACTGACAGGTTGTACTAACTTAAATACTAGAAAACTCGAGGTGATTGAAAGAGTTGGGTAAATTACAGTACAGATAAATGAATAGCGATTCAGCACATGCTTTTTCAAAGTAACAGTCCTTAATCAGCTTGCTGTTTTTACGCAACAAAATATATGAGCGTTTTTATAGCAAAATGGTCATTACATATTAGTTTTATAACTAATGCTGTACTGACCATTTCTTTTAAGTAATGACATCCAATCCGATCACTGACCAATCTGTGAAAGAGTTGATCGCCAATACATCATACATATTGCTTTAATAATGAAAATCGGGTATTGCGCAACATATACCTCTCAGATCTATCTGATTAACCGCTATTCCAAGATCAGTTAAAGATAAATTCAGAACTAAAAATTTGTGTGATTTTGCAAAGATCTCCCATTCGCAATAATATTGATTATCGTTACTCAGACTGACTATAGGCAGGCAGTTTAAGAATGGCTTCCGCATTGCTACCGGAGAAAACTTTTTCAGCTGCTTGCTGCCACGGTAACCAAACAGAATTCAAATGCTCCCTCGCAGCGATTGTGATGAGAATTTTATCAGGCAAACATAAACCGAAGACATGTTCGGTATTGAACCGGACATCCGGTCCGTAACGCCAGCGCCACTCTTCGTAAATTTCATAACGGTTTTCAATGTGCCAGTCGGTCAATGCATAATCGGC
>JBDHRU010000030.1:0-16950 GCA_039807765.1 Nitrosomonas sp.
TACAAAAATTGTAGGGAAGCCGAAATTGATCAGCATGGCGGCCGTCAATTCGTTATGATCGGTTTGTAAATACTGTTGCTCCAGTTGATTCAGCGTAATGCTTGATGATTGTTTTTGTAATAACTCGGAATAAGTGTCCGGATAAATTGAGGCTAATGCCAGACAACCGATCCGCATCATCAGGCCGCAGGCAAATAACTCATCGGGAGCGCTTATCCGTGTTACTTTACCCAACTCCTGCATGGCGATCGCCATCAACAATGAATGCGACCAGAACTCCTGATAATCAAATCCCTTGTTTGTGCTTTGCTGGTATTGATCGATCAATGAGAAACCCATGGCCAGTTGCTTCACAGCCGTCAGACCGACACGGGACACGGCATCGGAAATCGATGAAACAGCGCGCGAAGTTTGTTTGGTGGCATTGGCGCGCTGAATCAGGCGGCCTGAAAGAGCCGGATCGGTTTGGATCAGTTTGGTGATTTCAGCGATGGTGACATCTTCCTGCCGGCAAGCTTCCAGCAGTGCAAGCGCTACGCCTTTGGGGCTTGGTAATGCGGTCGTGATGTTTAGCTCATTGAGATCAGCTACTTTCATAATTGACTCCCTGAGGTTTAAGCGCTTGGATGGACCAGTGCTTGTCGGTGAGCGCGAGCATTTCTTGCATCGGGATTGGCTTGCTGAAGTAGTAGCCTTGCAAGGTTTCGCAACCGAAATATTTTAGAATCTGAGCTTGATTCAATGATTCAATGCCTTCGGCGGTAACGGAGAAACCCAGGTTTTTCGATAAGGAAATGATAGCCCGGACGATGGCGAGATTTTCTTTATTATCTTGCAGGCCGCGCACGAAACTCTGATCCACCTTGATATGATTAATAGGGAGCCGTTTTAGATAATTCATCGATGAGTAACCTGTGCCGAAATCGTCCAGGGCAATCTGAATATGGTGTTTACGCAACGCCAGCAGCGTGGCTAAGGTATTCTCGCTGTGCTCCATCAAAGCGCCCTCGGTAATTTCCAGCACCAGCATATCGGGCGGAAAACCGGTTTCATCCAGAATGCCAAGTACGTTTTCAATGAAATTGGGATTTTTGATTTGCAGTGGTGAGAGATTGACGGCAACTTGCATGGGTTGTCCGTTTTTGCGCCGCCTTGCAGCTTCGGTGCAGGCCGTTCGTAATACCCATTCTCCAATGGGAATGATTAAACCGTTTTCTTCCGCCAGCGGGATAAAATCGTCAGGTGAAATCAGTCCTTGTTTGGGATGCTGCCAGCGAATAAGCGCTTCTGCCGATAGAAAACTTCCTCGAGCAACATCCAGCTGCGGCTGGTAGACGAGGTAAAATTCATTTTGCTGTAATGCATTGCGCAAATCGTTTTCCAGGTGCATGCGTTTTTCGGCCCGGGATGTCAGGTCGATGTTATAAAACTGACAGTTATCCCGGCCTTCATTTTTAGCGTGATACATAGCCGTATCCGCATGCTTAAGCAGGGTTTCCGCGTCCATGCCATCATCCGGATAGAGGGCGATGCCGATGCTTGCGGTCAGAACTACATCACGGCTTTCAAGGTGAAAAGGACGGCGCATGGCTTCGCGGATCCGGTGCGCCAGAATCAACGCATCTTCTGCACGAGAGAGATTGGGAATGACGACAGTGAATTCGTCGCCGCCGAGACGGGCCAGTTTAACCTCGGATTGATCTGTATTGTTCCGTGATACGAAATCGGAAGGGCGCGTGCTGCTTTGTAACCGTTCAGCCGCCCATTGCAGGACGATATCTCCGGTATTATGCCCCATGGTATCGTTAATGCTTTTGAATCCATCCAGATCCAGAAAAAGCACCGCTAATTTATCGCCGGTATATTTAGCGCGTTTGATTTCGCCTTCCAGGCGCTCCATAAAAGATTGCCGGTTAGGCAGCCCGGTCAGGTTGTCAAAATATGCAAGGTGAAATATCTTGTTTTCAGAATCTTTCCGCTCAGTGATATCGCGAACCAGGCATAATGTTTCTTGCGAATCGATAACGACAATACGATTTTCATAGAATTTGGTTTTGTCGCCAGCGAGCTTGAGCGGGTACTCGAAAAGCTCCATCGTACCGTAGCTGCGCGCTCGGTCGGCGGCTTCCTGATAAAGGCTGGCGATATCTTCCGGAAAACTGTGGCTTAATGTGTTTCCCGTGCCGGTGATTAACCAGGGGGTGTTATCCGGGTGGCTGTAAATATCGATAACCATGCCTTCATCGTCTAGAATAAACATCGTATCCGGGATAGCGCTAAAAATCGCTTTATTGCGCGCGTTGGCGACTTTAAGTGCGAGCAAGTTCAAATAGCCGCGTCGTAAGTACAATATGCGATAAGCGATTAAATTCCAGTTAATGGGTTTCGCGATAAAGTCAGTCGCGCCGGCTTCGAAGGCACGGTTGATCGATTGCATATCATCCATACCCGTTACCATCATAATAGGCAGTTCGTCACCAATTTTTTTCCGTAAATAGGAACAAACTTGATAACCATCCATGGCGGGCATCTCAACATCCAGCATGACCATATCTATCGGAGTTTTTTCAAATAGGCGGATGGCTTCCGCGCCATCGCAAGCCACGGTTACTTCGAAGCCTGCTTTTTCCAAAGCAGCTTGCATGAGCAGTCTGACCGTAGCATCATCATCGGCCACTAAAATTCTGAAAGATTCTGTTGTCACGATGGGTTGAGTATTTTCCTGATCTCGGTAATTACGCTTTGGTACTCTTGCCGCATGTTTGCTTGCATAATTTTGGCGTGAGCCAATTCTTGCGATCGTCCATCCGCTTCCAGTTGTTTGAAGATAGCGGATAGACTTTCGGCTCCAATATTTCCGGAGCTGGATTTCAGTGCATGGGCTGTTTGACGCAGGCCATCGGCATCGCTATTCAAAATGGCTTGCTCGAGCTGGTATACATTAGCTTCGGCTGATTCGAGAAAAGCTTGCAGAATCTTGTGTAACAAACCATCTCCGCCGGATGAATCAAGCTCGCGAATCTGATTAAGTCGTATTGGATTGAGTGCAGGCATGGCGTTAGCTTCATGTTCTATTTCAACATGTTCTGATTTTACAGCATTCAATAGATTACTTTTTTCTTTCGATAACCAATCCGAAATTTTTTGCTGCAATTGATCGATTGAGTAGGGCTTGGAAAGAAAATCGTTCATTCCAGCGTTTAAGCAGCGAGTCCGGTCACCTTCAGTCGCATTGGCGGTTAATGCGATGATCGGGATATCGCCAAATTGCTCCCGGATCTTCGATGTCGCTTCGAAGCCGTCCATTACCGGCATCTGACAATCCATCAAAATGATATCGAATGGATTGCTGTAAACGAGCTCTACGGCGTGCTTGCCGTCAGCCGCAATAGTCGTTTCCATTCCCAGTTTGGATAGCATCGCTTTGGCGACTTCCTGATTGACCGGGTTGTCCTCGGCAACCAGAATCTTACCGGTTATGCCGGATGTGAGCTGAGAGGAAGACTGTGAAGGTGACTGCGCAGTTTCGATGTCTGTGTCAGGATAGGCGGAATCGCGTCTCATCACGTCAAGGATAATTTCGAATAACTCTTTCTGGCGGATAGGTTTGTTGACACAACGTAAAATCCCGATACTCTGTCTCTCAAGCTGACTTGCGTCACCATAGGTTGAAGTTAGCATCATCATACGGGTTTTGCGCATGCCGGGATGGGAGTGGATTTTATCCGCTAGTTGCAATCCATTCATTTTGGGCATGTGCATGTCCAGTATAGCCAAGTGAAATGGCTGATTATTATTCAAGGATTGTGTCATGAACATGAGCGCTTGCTCGGCGCCATTGGCACAAACAACGTTAATCGCATGATTTTGCAACTGAATCTTGAGTATTTCCCGGTTTGTTTGATTATCATCGACAACGAGCACTCTGATGCCCGCTAAATCACTTAAGTCGGGAAAATGACTGTATTCCAGTTTCGATTTTTCCAGCCGTAAATGAATCCAGAATTTGGAGCCCTGTCCTGATATGCTGTCGACACGAATGCTGCCTCCCATCAGTTCCAGCAGTCGTTTGCAGATTGTAAGCCCCAGTCCCGTTCCGCCGTATTGGCGGGTTGTGGAACCATCAGCCTGAGAAAAATGCTGAAAAATCTTTTCATGAAATTCCGCCGGAATACCAATGCCGGTATCTTCCACACATATGCTGATATCGGCCATGGTGTCGGACACGTCGGTCAGTTTTGTGCGGATCACTACTTCGCCTTCCGCTGTGAACTTAATGGCATTATTGAGCAGATTCGCGATAATTTGGCGCAACCGGAAAGAATCTCCGCGCACCATGAACGCAGTATTGGGGGGGGAAAATTGAGCTACCAGTTCCAGTCTTTTTTTGTCGGCGGGCTGCGCGAACATGGCGAGCGTATCTTCGATCATCTTGACCAGATCGAAGTCGATAATCTCCAGCTCCATGTGGTCGGATTCAATTTTGGAAAAATCAAGAATGTCATTGATGATACCCAGAAGGTGCTGGCCGGAACTTTGAACGGTTTCCGCGAAACGGCGCTGATCCTTATCCAGATGCGTATCCAGCAGTAATTCGATCATGCCCAGAATACCATTCATCGGTGTGCGGATCTCGTGACTCATTGTGGCCAGAAATTCACTTTTGGCTTTACTCGCAGCTTCGGCGGATTCTTTGGCGAGTACTAGTTCCATTGTTCTTTTTGTGACTTCATCTTCGAGATGGTCGAGATGGTTCGCAAGCTTCACATCGCGTTCTTGAATCATCTCCAACATGTTATTGAATCCCTTTGAGAGGGTATTTAATTCAGCAATCGCACCCTGCTTCAGCCGGGTCGTATAGTCCGCCTTACTCGTGACGTGTTCCATGACAGAGGAGAGATCGTTGAGAGGATCAAGCACGGATCGGTTCAACCGCTGCAGCATCAGATTGGCGACGAATAAGGCGATTATGGCGGCAGCGAGGGTAATGACGACATACCCCAGGATTTGCCAATAGAGCGGCGATAAGGTTATTTCCAGGTAAAGGCCGCCCAACAGCTGATCATTGAAGTAAATGGGTTGGGTAATCATGAGTGAATCGATACTCGTCGTATAGTGTTCGCTCAGGGATGGCACGGTTTCAGGGAGTGATTTACCTTCTGCCGAGTACTGTACGAATTGTTTTTTTTCTTCAGTATAAATAGCGGCCGCTTGAACTTCCCGGGTGTTGTTGAGCGAATGTAACAGTGTTTTAGCCGTGTTAGTATCCTGAAACATGAGTGTCGCTACTGCATTTTCAGCCAGCAGTTTTGCCGTTGATTGACTGGTTTGCAATAAAGAAAAGAAACTGATGAAGAAGCTGCTTAGAATGACCAAAATCGCAACTAGCAGCATCGCTGTGCTCTGTGTGGCAAAGCTGATTTGCTGCAATTTGGCGCGTAATGTCACGGCGGCTGATGGTAAACGCTTCATTATTGATATACCTCACTGGCGAAACGTAGTAATTGGGAGCTGAGTTTTAAGCCATTTCTTTTTGCGCTGGCAATATTGGCCTCAAAAGCCACCTTACCTTCTCTGATGGACATATTGATTACGATGCCTTTCCGGCTGGCATTCGGACTGTCACTAACGGTTAATATCGGCTTGTCGTTTAATTGATTGAGGATGGTATTCAAATCGTGAATCACAGAGCGGGAAATAAAAACAACCTGGCAAGATACGAGATCTTCGATATTTTTCGTGTGCCGGATCACGATTTCCTGCTCGCTGGTTTTTTTGCCACGTATATGTTGTAAGTGTTCACCAAATGGATCATCGCCGTAAATGCAAAAAATCAGGTTGATGCTGTGCCGTTCCGGCCATTCCGTGTAAGCGATAAAATTATAAAGGAAAGCGACTTTTAAGCGATATTCCGACGATTGTTCCGCATGAATCCAGGGGGAGTGAATCAATGATAAGCAGCATAGTGCAAGAATTGAAAAATGATAGGGATGGAATCGATTCTTGTTGAGATCTTTCCCAAGGAACGCGGCAACCTGTTGGGTCGCTATGCAGAGCGGTATTGCCCGGATTCTGGCTATGCGCCGGATTTGCTGAGAGAGTTTTCGGAACAACAGGAGGGTCATTTCGGCGTGCGCTTAGAAACGGTAATCCAATCTGAGTCGCACGGTACGGGCAGGTTGCAAGAACGTATTCTGCCAATTGGTATCTGCGGCCGGCTGCAGGTAATGTTCATTAAACAGGTTATAGATGCTGAGCGAAGCTTCCAATCCTTTTACTTGCGGAATGTTGGTGACTAAATTGAGATTGGAAATAACGGAATCATCGGTGTTGGAACCATCCAGGGTTTTGCGCTTGCCGTAGTATTGCAACTCGTAACCGGCGCGCAAACCGGTAATCAGCGGAATCGGCAGGGAAATGTTCAGTTTGCCGAGATAATAGGGAGAGTTGGGGAGATGAGAATTTTGCTGCTCAGCGTTCTGAAGACCGAAGCTGCTGCGTAAGCGGCCACCCCAATCCCAGGTTTTATCGAGCGACAGCTCCGCACCTCGCGCTGCCACTTTGCCGGAATTTTGCTGATATTGCGACAGTCCGCTGAGCGGATCGATACCGAGTGCGATCAGGTTATACATATCCCATGCGTAAATGCTGGCGCGCAAGTTCAAGGTGGGTTGCGCCAGATAATCCGCGACTAGCTCGGCAGTGTCGATGTATTCACTGCGCAATCCCGGGTTGGCGACTTGCGCTATGCCGTCGCTATAGTCACGTTCATTTGAATTCGGTGAACGGTGCGCGCGGCCATAAAGCGCCTTGAATGTGGCTTTGGGTGTCGCCTGCCAGATCAGTGCGCCGCGCGGGCTCAGGCGGCTGCCGATCCAGTGGTTGTGGTCGTAACGCAAACCGATGGTGGCGGACAGCGTGCCGGTGATGCGCCATTCATCTTGCAGGTATACGCCTAGCCGCATTACGGAGCTTTTGATGCGCGTATTTTCATCGGGGTTGTCGAAGTTTTGGAAGGTTTGTGTGATGCTGGTGTTGTTCTGATACTCGAATCCTGCCATCAGTTTGTGATCGGTGAAAGCGGTCGACAGCAAACGCAGTTCAGCGCCGTGCCAGTCGCTCGGGCCGGTGGAAAGGGTTTTTTCTCCGCCATATAGCATCGGGTTATCGTAACGGTATTGACCGAGAAACAGCCGTCCCATGATATTGAGAGTGTCGCCGAGAAAATGATCGTTGTACTGGATTTGTGTATTGAGGCGCCGATCGCGTTGATACTGACCGGATACCAGCGGATCGGAGAAGAACATGCCGGTGGGATCGTCTTTGCGCCGGTTGCCGTAGACAAAATCGAACGACAGTGGGCCATGCGAAGCACGCGCAAACATTTGCTTGACATTCTCGCCGTCCATGCGGTGCGCGATGCCGGAAATACCGGAATCGCCGAATTCGAAGAAGTGATCAGTGCCGCGCGACTGCAAGCCGGAGAAGGAGAGTAACGCATCGGTACCGTTGGCGAATTGCTTGCCCAGCGTGACACGCTCTTGCGGCATGATTTCCGCCGTCTGGTACGATGCTGACAATTCGGCGCCCTGCACATCGGCGCCCTTGCGGGTCACGATATTGACCACGCCGAGCATGGCGTTCTGGCCGTACACCGCGCTGCCGGGGCCGGGAATGAATTCAATCCGCTCGATCAGATCGATATCGAGCGGAAAATCCCGCCCTGTCGGCCCTTGATCATAGGTGGCATCATTGATGCGGTTACCGTTGATGGTGATCAATATGCGCGAATTGAAATCCCCCGGTAATCCAAAACCCCGTGTGCCCAGGTACTCGTATTGATAATCATAAGTGGGATGAATGCCCGGCAGGCTGGCCAAAGCCTGATTCAACGTGCGCCAGCCGTATGTTCTGATATCCTTGCGCGTGATGATGCTGACGGCTGCCGCTACTTGCTGTTGTTTCTGCTCATATTTGGAAGCGCCGACAACGCTGATGTTCATCAGTTGTTCTAAGCTCATCTGTTCCAGATCCGCTGCGGCAAAAACCGGTAGCGATTGCATGCAGAACAAACAACACAGTAGGTTTCTTTTTACATGAAAACTTTTTGTGGAAAATGGTTTTTTTTGCGGCGCGATCACGATCGGTAGAATTGTTTCTCAAATTTTGCAATTTGAGCATACAAAATTAAAGATCAAAGTACCGAAAAGTAGGATCTTCTTATCCTAATTGAGCTATCGGAATCGGTATGCCGCCTACGGTTAAGGCTGGTTTGTTTTTCAGGGGATCGATTTACTGATTATCCAGTAACCCCAGGAATCCGCCCGATTGGTGATTCCACAGCTGTGCGTAGAGTTGATTGTTGGCGATGAGTTTGGCATGACTGCCTTGTTCGACGATTTTGCCCTTGTCGAAAACGATGAGCCGGTCCATCGCTGCGATGGTGGATAAGCGATGCGCGATGGCGATTACTGTTTTGCCTTCCATTAATTGATACAGACTTTGCTGGATACCGGCTTCGACTTCGGAATCCAGTGCCGAAGTGGCTTCATCCAGTACCAGGATAGGCGCATTCTTGAGCAGCACGCGGGCGATGGCGATGCGTTGCCGCTGGCCGCCGGAGAGCGTGACGCCGCGCTCGCCGACATGCGCGTCGTAACCGGTGCGGCCTTTGATGTCGCGCAACGCCAGGATGAATTCATGCGCTTGCGCTTGTTTGGCAGCCGCGATCATTTGCGCATCGGTGGCATCCGGCCGGCCGAACAAAATGTTGTCGCGCACCGAGCGGTGCAGCAAGGAAGTGTCTTGCGTCACCATGGCGATATTGGCGCGCAGGCTGTCTTGCGTGACCCTATGGATATCTTGCCCGTCGATGGTGATATTGCCGTGTTGAACGTCGTAGAAACGCAACAGCAGATTGACGAAAGTCGATTTGCCCGCACCCGAGCGGCCGACGATGCCGACTTTTTCACCGGCGGCGATATGCAGATTGAGATCGGAAAAAATGCGCAGCAATTCTTGCTGTTCCGGGTGATAGGAGAAAACAACGTGATTGAAATCAATCGCACCTCGCTGCACGATCAGTTCCTTGGCATCCGGAACATCCGTGACGAGTTGCGGGCTGGAAATGGTGTTGATGCCGTCCTGCACGGTCCCCATATTTTCAAATAACATGTTGACTTCCCACATGATCCAGTGCGACATGCCGGTCATGCGGATCGCCAGACTCATGACGATGGCGATTGCACCAGGGCCGATATTGCCTTGCAACCATAGCGCAAGCCCCAATGCGCCGGTTGCGAACACCATCAGCATGTTAATGGTCCAGACGCTGAAATTCAGACCGGTCGCCAGGCGCATTTGCGGATAGACTGTGGCCATGAATTCTTGCATGCCGGCTTGAGCGTAAGCCGATTCCCGCTGACTGCGGGAAAACAATTTCAGTGTCAGGATATTGGTGTAACTGTCGACGATACGGCCGGTCATCAAGGCGCGCGCATCGGCTTGCAAAGTGGAGATATATTTTAAGCGCGGCACGAAATACCGCAGGATGCCGATGTATAAAATCAGCCACACCAATAAAGGCAAGCAGAGATAAGGATCGGCATTGAGCACCAGCAACAGGGTCGTCGTCAGGTAAATGATGACGAACAAAATGACATCGAGCAGCTTCAATACCGTTTCGCGCACCGCCAGCGCGGTTTGCATGACTTTGGTGGCGATCCGTCCGCTGAATTCATACTGAAAAAACGCATAACTTTGGTTAAGCAGATAACGGTGCGACAACCAGCGCACCCGCATCGGGAAGTTGCCCATCAGCATCTGGTTGATGACCATGGCGTGCGCCAGTACCAGTAAGGGAATCCAGAGCAGAATGAAAACCGACATGCCCAGCAGCGTCGGCCATTCGTTTTCAAAGAAATGCTCGGTTTTCTGCTCCGCCAGCCAATCGACCATTTGTCCGACCAAGCTGTAGAGCAGCGCTTCGCTGATGGCCAGAAGTGTGGTCAGCAGCGCCAGCAGAGCAAGATAACGCTCGATACCGCGGATGTAATGGCGGCAAAAGGTGTATAACCCTTTCGGCGGCTCCGCAGGATGTTCCGGTGGATATGGATCGATCAGACGCTCGAAGAAGCCGAACATGGTTACGATACTCTTGATTTAACTGCTGCTAAGTTGCTCAAAAATGCGGAATCCGGCGACATAGGTGCCGATGGCGGCGCCGAGCGACGATAAAATGAAAATCAATAAAACGCGCGTGACCTGATTATTCCACCAGCCTTTTAAGCTGGTGGTGTCGGTTCTGAGCCGGTTGAAGTCGCTGACCTTGGGTTTGCGCAAATAAGCTTCAACGGCGGCCACGACCATCCCGGCGCCGATGGCAGGATGCAATGTCGTGATGGGAGCCGCCAGAAAAGCGCTCAGAATGGACAGCGGGTGTGCGAAAGCGATGGCTGTCCCTACCGCTGACAGTCCACCGGTTATCAGCGCCCAGTCCATGACCATGCTGATACCGATATCCGGGCTTTGCATAAAGCCGAAAACGAAACCGGCCAGAACGAATACCACAATCAGCCAGGGAATAAGCTTGAGCCACGGTGACGGCGGTGGAATAGTATCCAACTGCGCAATGCGTTCATCCGGATTGTTGATGGCGTGTTCTTCAAATTGTCGCGCCATGCCATTCAAATGACCGGCGCCGACCACTGCTAAAACATGCCGGTAATTGTTCTCCCGGCATTCTTTGATGAGTTGCGCGGTCATGTATTCATCCCGTTCACTGATGAGCGGGCGGAATAAATCTTTTTCATCTTCCGCGAATTGTGAGAAAGAGCTCTCCAACACATCGCCTTCCTTCAATCTTTCGATTTCCGCTGCGCTGAATTTCTCCTGACTGATAACGCTGGCGATCAGACCGGCGAATAAATTGATGCGCTTCCACCAGGGGACACTGTGATAAATCCGTTTCATGGTCGTACCGATTTCACGGTCGATGAGCAGCACCGGTAATTGAGCAGCCTGCGCATCCTTAATGGCAACGCGCATTTCCGCACCCGGTTCTATTCCGAATTGCTCCGCCATGCGTTGTTGAAAAGCGCCTAGCGCCAGACTGGCGGCAACCATGCTGGCTTGACCGTTTTTGATCACCTGGAATAAATCCATTTTGGCCATGGCGTCGGGATTCACGATCGCTTTATGCCGGCTTGGGCATAATTCCACCGCCACGGCGTCGTACTGTCCGGTGGCGATGAGTTCCTGAACCTTATCTGCACTGGCTTTTGAGACATGAGCGGTTCCCAGTAAGGTGATTTTATGGCTATTCACTTCGATGGTTTTAAGCGGCTCGGCTTGTGCGCTATTTTCCTGAGCTAATGTGGTTGTTTGTTCTTCTATAATATTGATCATATGTAACGGTTAAGAATTATCGGAAGTGGAAGTGGATAATTTGTAAGAAAACTCAGGGTTTTTACAGAAAGGTTGATTGAAGTAAGCGAAGAGTATTTCATAATGAGAGACGTTATTCAAACTCTTATGAGGTTTTGCGGTGCTGTAGGAATTCATGAAATTAAGAAACTGAGTGCATTGCCTTTGAAGTAAGTCTAGCTGTACTTACATATGCTATTAATCGAGTACATTTGTGTGTATTCATCGATAGCCCTGAAATACTGTAAACATATATGTGAAGTTTATACACTACCGATTTGTTTTTTATGAGGATCTTGATGTAAAGTGACTTCTATTGTCCTAGGACAAATTTAGTTCATCAGTTCCAGATTAATGGTTGAACTATGCTATATGTTAATGTGAATAATTGAAGTATAATTCTTATGTACAACTTCCAAAGTTGTACGGTATTTTGGTGTTAGTGGGTAAGTTAAAATATTTTTCTTCTAAAGGAGACAGTATCATGAAATATAGTTTAAAAAACAGTGTACTCGGTGCAGCGTTATTTACGGGAGTTGTTTTTGGTGTAAATGCTAGTGCAGGGCAGGTATGGAATAATTTTCACTTAAACTCAGGTGGCTCCTGGGTAGCTAATTTTGGAGCTAATGATTTATCCGGGCCAGGTAGTTTTTCAAATGATTTTCCCTTTTTCTTACCTTCGCAAGTAGCGCACGGTGGCTCTTCAGTAATTAGTGATTTTGATCAAAGCTTTAATGTGACCATTTCTGACTTTTCGTTATGGGACGCTACTAAAAATACACTAATAGCAAGTGGTCCTACAGGAGGGCCTGTAAGTTTCTTTAATTTTGGCAGCATAAATCCGGCGGATGCGGGTGACACTTTTAAACTGCATGTTGCGGGCATTGCTACCCAATCTGGTGCCGGTTATGCCGGTAATTTGACGATTTCTCCTGTTCCAGAACCAGAAACCTATGCTATGTTGCTGGCGGGTCTCGGTTTGATCGGTTTTTCTGTACGTCGCCGTGTAGCTTAATCGTGTAGCTTAATTGTAAGTTTTAGTTGATAGCCACAGAGATACAATTTTCTCTGTGGCTTTTTTGTATTTAAAGCCAGAGGATGCTCATTACCAGTAGGGGGTAGTAGGGTAGTGAAAAAACTCCGGTAACGGTTTTAATGAACTCTAATGCTACAATAGCCTAAGACTGTTCTTTCGGTGGTATATACCCTGCCGCCTGTTCCGCGCCTTCTCCAAAAAAATGCGCTTCCATTTGTTCCGCCAGGTATTTACGCGCTTTGGCGTCTGAGAGATTCAATCGATTTTCGTTGACCAGCGTGGTTTGGTGCTTGATCCATTGATTCCAGGCTTCTTTGGATACATTATCGAAAATTCGCTTGCCCAGTTCTCCCGGGTAAGTCTGAAAGTCTAGGCCCTCGGCCTCGCGGCCCAATTTGATGCATTTCACCATTCTTGCCATTTGCTGTATCCACTCCAAGTCGGCTAAGGAAGCTCTGAAAAACTACTGTGCTCGGTCATGCTGTGCTGAAATCAGGCTCAGAATGCTCATTTACACCTTGTAAACTGCGCTTTTTCGTCTGATTTCACTTTGCTTGACCGTTGCTAGCTACCTTTTTCAGAGCTTTCTTAAAGATATTCAGAAAAAAAGCATTATGAAACATTCGTTTGACTGAGTAAACTATTCCGATAAATTATTTGTACATTACAAATGCTTGATTAGCACTTTTGAGCGGCGCTGATAGTTATATAGATTTTGCTTGGTTTTCGGTAATTCGGCAGGAGTGGCTTGGTTGAAGCCGTGCTCGATGAACCAATGCGTGGCGTGCGTGGTGAGTACGAACAGTTTGTGGATGTTCTGCGCGATGGCTTTGTTTTCAATATGTTTGAGCAGGCGCTCACCGTGTCCTTGGTCGCGGTAGTCCGGGTGGATCGCCAGGCAGGCGAGTTCGCAGGCATTTTCTTCGGGGAATGGATACAGTGCCGCGCAGCCAAGGATAGTGCCATCGTGTTCGAGAACGGTGAAACGGTCGATTTCGATTTCCAGCAATTCCCGGCCGCGCCGTACCAGAATACCTTCCGCTTCGAGTGGTTCGATCAGTTGCAGGATGCCGCCGACATCGTCGATGCGTGCTTTCCGTAAAGCTTGCAGGGTTTCCTTCGAGATCATGCAACCGATGCCATCGTGCGTGAAAAGCTCCTGAATGATCGCACCGTCGTTATGGCGACTGATCAGATGCGTGCGTGCAACCCCTCTATCGCAGGCTTTGGTGGCCGATTGCAACGCTGGTAAAACGGTCTCCGGTATTTTACGTATCCCGGATGTAATCTCTTGTTCCAGAAGAAATTTGCTATCGGTAACGGTCAATTCTCGCGGTAGCATTCCTACCCCGTTTTCTTCGGATGCTTTGCAGTCGATGGTATCCAGCAAAAAAATCAATTTCTCGGCTCGCAGCGCAATGGCGATTTCCGTTGCGACATTTTCCATCGTCAAATTGAAAATTTCACCCGTGGGCGAATAACCAAGCGGTGAAATCAATACCACGTCACCTTGTTCCAAGCGGGAGTGGATTGCTGGCGCGTTGATCTTGCGTACTTTTCCGGTGTGCATCAGGTCGATGCCTTGAATCACACCTTGTGGGCATGCAGTGACGAAATTTCCGCTGGTGACACGGATAGCAGCGTTGGCCATCGGCGAATTGGGCAGACCCATCGACAGTTGAGCGGCAATTTCATGATGCATGCGCCCCACGGCTTCCTTGACACATTGCAGCGCGGCAGGATCGGTTACGCGCATGCCCATGACTGTTTGTGTTTCCAATTGCGACTCGTCCAGGCGCGATTGAATTTGCGGGCGTGCGCCGTGCACCAATACCAAACGGACACCGAGGCTGGCGAGTAGGTTGACGTCATGGATGAAATTGACAAAGGCGGTATTCGTCACCATTTCGCCGCTGAAACCAATGACGAAGGTTTTTCCTCTGAATGCGTTGATATACGGTGCGACCGAGCGGAACCAAGCGACAAATTCGGTGAGTGTGTTCATACGATCGATTAAAAATCGCCCCACAAGGTTTGTATCGCGGCAATTGCCGCCAGAGCGGCGCTTTCGGTACGCAGGATGCGCTTTCCCAAGCGCACCGGAATGAAGCCGGTGTGCAAAACGGCTGCTTCTTCTTCGACTGTGAATCCGCCTTCAGGACCGATCACGAGCGCCAGATTTACATCGGCAGAAGGTTTTGCAATGCCGTGCAAGCTTTGTGTGGCTGTTGTGGATAGCATCAGGGACAAATCGTTGGATGATTTGTCCGCTTTTTTCCGGCTCAACCATTCTGGCAGCGTCATCAGTGGCGATACCGGTGGTACATAATTTCTGCCGCATTGCTCGCACGCGGAAACGGCGATTTTTTGCCAATGTTGCTGACGTTTGCTGGCGCGTTCGCCGGATAGGTGCACGATGCTGCGTGCCGTGGAAACCGGTTGAATGTGTGTCACACCCAGCTCTACTGCTTTTTGTATGATCCAATCCATTTTTTCATTGACGCAGACCGCTTGCGCAAGATCAATCGATAGCGGCGATTCGCAGTCAATATCGTGATAAGCGCCGACCAGAACAGTTGTACCGGACTTCCTAACCTGATCGATGTGCGCTGAGAATTCACCGCCCTGGCCATTGAAAAGAGTAACCGTATCACCTTTTTTCAGCCGCAGCACTTGCGCGGCATGATGTTGATTGGCATCGGATAACGCGATGAGCTGACCGGCGGCGATTTCCGCGGGGTGATAGAAGCGCGCGTACATGATGGGAGTTTAGCCGGGGTAAGTAACCATTGCGATAAATAGACTCATGATAATATAGCACGTTATGCATCCGGCATTATCTGGCCACTGTTTCTATTCCGAATGCGGTAAGCTGGAAAAGCAATTCTTAAGAATATTATCCATTGTAGGAGAAAAAGATATGGCAAGTTTGGAAACACCCGTCTGCGATTTTGGCTGGAAAGCAGTTGATTTTGATTTACCGGGTGTCGATGGTAAGCGTTATAACCTGGCTTCGGCAAAAGGGGAGAACGGTTTGCTGGTTATGTTCATTTGTAACCACTGTCCGTACGTGAAAGCAGTGCAGGATCGTATTATCCGCGATGTGAATGAGTTGAAACCGCTCGGCATCAACGCTATCGCCATCATGTCGAACGATCCGGCCGATTATCCGGAAGATTCGTTCGAGAATATGGCGCTGGTTGCGAAAAAATTGAATTATCCTTTTCCTTATGTCTGGGATGAAACGCAAGACATAGCAAAGAGATATAGTGCGGTGTGTACGCCCGATTTTTTCGGTTTTAACAGCAAATTGGAGTTGCAGTATCGGGGACGGCTGGATGCGTCGCGTAAGGAAGCCGCACCTACCGATGTGCGCCGTGATTTGTTCGAAGCCATGCTGCAGGTGGCCAAAACCGGCCGCGGTCCGGCGGAGCAGATTCCGAGCATCGGTTGTTCGATCAAGTGGCGTGCGGAGTAAATGTGCTGGAAAAAGTGATCACGGCGGTAAAGGAAGTCGCAGAGCAAGTCATCATGCCGTGCTATCTGCGAGTAGATCGGCAGATCAAATCGGACGGTAGCTTTTTTACCGAAGCGGATGTAGCAGCGCAGAAAGCTTTGCTGGATAAATTGCAGGTGATTCATCCCGCCGCTGCGATGGGTGAGGAGATGACCGAAGAGGAGCAGAAGGCGCAATGGATCAAAGGGCAGTCCGGTTTGTGGAGTGTCGACCCGATTGACGGCACTTCCAATTTTCTCAATGGATTGCCTTATTTCGCTATTTCCGTGGCTTTCATGGAACAGGGCAAAAGTGTGCTGGGGGTGATTTACAACCCGGTGGCTGACGAAATGTTTTACGCCACCAAAGGCGGTGGTGCTTTCTTGAACGGTGTTGCGTTGCCGTTGAAGAAGTATGTACCGGCATTATCCGGCGCCATGGCCAATGTGGATTTGAAGCGGTTGGATCGGAAATTTGCCGCCATAGTGGCGGCTTATCCGCCGTTTGCCTCGCAGCGCAACTTCGGTGCGTGCGCGCTGGAATGGTGTTATACCGCCGCCGGTTATTTTGATTTGTATTTGCACGGTGGACAGAAACCGTGGGATTACGGGGCGGGTTCATTGATTCTCGCCGAAGCGGGCGGACATATGTGCGGCTTCGAGCAGGACGATTACTGGGCGGGATCGCCATGGCAACGGTCTGTGATAGCGGCACTGAATCCGGGGCTATTTGCACAATGGCGCGACTGGGTGCGCGCGAACCGGAAAGGATAGGCCGCTCCGATGAAAATTATCATTCTGGGGGCCGGTCAAGTCGGTTCATCGGTGGCGGAAAGCCTGGTAAGCGAAGCTAACGACATCACCATGGTCGATGTCGATCCGAAGCGCTTGGCGTTATTGCAGGATCGTTTTGATTTGCGCACCGTCGTCGGCAACGCTTCGCATCCATCGGTACTGGTCAATGCCGGTGCGCCCGATGCGGATATGGTGCTGGC
>JBDHRU010000227.1:0-3507 GCA_039807765.1 Nitrosomonas sp.
ACTTCTTTCAGATTATCCAATTCCAGCGCTTCGATCCGGGCGGTATTGAACACTTTGCTTTTGTCCTTAATCTCCGTACACTCCACCCGTTTGCTCACTTCCAGGATTTTTTCCACGCCTTTCATCAGCATGTCCTCGAAACGGAACACGCCACAGTAGGTTTGCATGGTTTTCGCCAGTGCGGTATGGACTTGCGCGACACTCTCGCCGTCTTTCTGATTTTCCAGCCGTGCCAACCGCGCCAAGGTTTTGTCCGCGGCATTTTCCGGCAATGGTTTATGGTGCGGATGGGTTTTCAGGTCTTCGATGATTTGATCGGCAGCGGCGCGGCCGAAGACGACGAGATCGAGCAGTGAATTGGTGCCCAGGCGATTGGCGCCGTGCACCGATACGCAGGCGCACTCGCCGACGGCGTAGAATCCGGATACGACCTCTTCCGGACCGGTTTTATACGGCGCCACCACTTGGCCGAAATAATTGGCCGGGATGCCGCCCATCATATAGTGCACCGTTGGAACCACTGGAATCGGTTCGCTGATCGGATCGACATGCGCGAATTTCATCGCCAGTTCACGAATCCCCGGCAGACGGGTTTTGATGATTTCCGCACCCAAGTGGTCCAATTTCAACAACAAATGATCGCTTTCGTCACCGCAACCGCGCCCATCTTTCATTTCCGTCGTCATCGCGCGCGATACCACGTCACGGCTCGCCAGATCCTTGGCATTCGGCGCATAGCGCTCCATGAAACGCTCGCCATTGCGGTTCAGCAAATAGCCACCCTCACCGCGCACCGCTTCGCTGATCAATACGCCGACACCGTACACGCCGGTCGGGTGGAATTGCCAAAACTCCATATCCTCCAGCGGAATCCCGGCGCGCGCCGCCATGCCCAATCCATCGCCGGTGTTGATCAGCGCGTTGGTGCTGGCCTGGAAAATCCGTCCGCCACCACCGGTAGCAAATAATGTCGCACGCGCTTGCAAAATCGAAACCTCGCCGGTTTCCATCTCCAACGCGGTGACACCGAGCACATCGCCTTGCTCGTCACGCAGCAGATCCAGCGCCATCCATTCGACGAAAAATTGCGTATTGGCGCTGACATTGCGTTGATACAACGTATGCAGCAACGCGTGGCCAGTGCGATCCGCCGCAGCGCACGAACGCGTGGCTTGCGCACCGCCGAAATTTTGCGATTGCCCGCCGAACGGACGCTGATAAATCTTACCGTTTTCCAGGCGATCGAACGGCATACCGAAATGTTCCAATTCGTATACCACTTCGTTGGCGTGACGACACATGAATTCGATGGCATCCTGATCGCCAAGATAGTCCGAACCTTTGATGGTGTCGTACATATGCCAGTGCCAATTGTCTTCGGTCACATTGCCCAGCGCCGCGGCTATACCGCCTTGCGCCGACACGGTGTGCGAGCGCGTGGGAAAAACTTTGGACAACACGGCCACTTTCAAGCCCGCTTCGGATAACTGCAACGCCGCACGCATGCCGGCACCCCCGGCGCCGACGATGACCACATCGAATTTTCTTTTGGTTATCGCCACATCAACCCCATAAAATATCCGCCGTCCACACCAGATAAAACAGCAGCGCGGTAATCACCGCGATTTGCGCGGTTAGCCGCAGCGCCACCGGATGCACATAATCCATCAGGATATTGCGCATGCCAACCCAAGCATGCCAGAACAGGCAAATAAAAAACACCAACGTCGCAATACGCAACCAATGCTGCCCGAATAAGGCTTTCCACGCAACATAATCCTGCGGCGCCGCGACCAATAAGACACACGCCATAACGATGAAATAAACCGTCATCAGCACCGCAGTGATGCGTTGCGCCAGCCAATCTTTCAAACCGTAATGCGCGCCGGTCACCGCCAATTTTGCAGGTCTTACCATAGCAACACCCCCGCCAAGACTGTCAATAAAAATCCGACCGCCAGCACCAGCTTGCTGCTGGCGCGCGCCTGCGGCAACATCACGCCGATGTGCAAATCCAGAAAAAGATGACGGATGCCGGCGCACAAATGGTGCAAAAAGGACCATAACGCTAGCAATAGCGCCGCTTTAATCAGCGGATTGCGCAAACAATTTTGCAGTACTTCAAAATCCTGTTGCGATTGCAACAGCAAATGCAGACTGTAGAGCAGTAAAGGAATACCGGGGAAAAACAACAAAGTGCCGCTGATGCGGTGCAGGATTGACACCACCGCCGGTATCGGTTGTTTGATTTTTATAAGATTCAGATACTTGGGGCGTTTATTATACAATTTCGCTTCCCTGCGGGAGATTCCAAATTAGAAAATTTCGTCGCCAAAATCCGGTTTAAACGCTAACGACCGCAGCTAAGTTTAGTCGGTTATGCGGCGCGATACAAGCAATGCCCATGAAAAACCCGGCTGCGCACAACCGGGTTGACTATCGCCGCGATAATCCGTGATGCCATCAAGACTGGGTGCGGCGGCTATCCAAACTGTAACCACCCGCGCCATGCACGGCCAGCAAAATGAAGCCGCCTGTAATGGCAATATTCTTCATAAACATGATCATTTGCATTTGATCAGCAAGATTGTTGTGAAAAATTACCGCGGCAACCAGTGTAAATACGGCCAGTACTGCCGACACCAGCCGGGTTTGCCATCCGGCGATGATCGCCAGACCGCCGCCAACCTCAAGTAGGATCACCAATGGCAACAGCATGCCCGGTACGCCCATTGCCTCCATATAACCTTGTGTGCCTGCATAACCGCTGATTTTAAAAATGCCCGAGAGTAAGAATATTTGCGCCAGAAATAACCGCGCTACGAATTGACTGATTGCTTTCATTTGAATCTCCTTAAAGTAAATGGATTACTGGTTTCATTGTTTACGTTTGATCCACGCCCGGTCGCGCACAAACTGATTGGACTGAAAATCCTTCAGTGCTTGATCGATTTGTTCGCGGGTGTTCATCACAAATGGGCCATGCTGCACGATCGCTTCGTGCAGCGGTTTACCGCTGACCACGATAAAACGCGCACTTTCTTTTCCTGCGGTAAAGTTAAAAATGCCATCACCAATACCAGCCGCTACTAAGGAATGCGATACAACATCTTGTCCGTTAAACCGCCCGTTACCTTCGAACACATAAATGAAATTCGTGTTCTCAGCGGGTAAATGGTGTTGAAATTGCCGTCCGGGTTGCAGCTGCACATCGAAATAAGTCACCTGCGTCAAATCATCCTGGATCGGCGCAACGGCATCGCCAAAACGGCCGATCAACACTTTCAGCCGATAGCCCGCGGTTTCCACTAGCGGAAAAGCTTCTGCGGGAAACTCCTGATATTCCGGATGATCCATCTTGTGCGCCGCAGGTAAGTTGATCCACAGCTGAAATCCGCGCAGCAAGCCATTTTCCTGTTTCGGCATTTCGGAATGAATGACACCGCTGGCCGCTTTCATCCATTGCGCCGAACCCGGTCCAAGATCACCGGTGTTGCCCATGCTGTC
>JBDHRU010000228.1:0-3504 GCA_039807765.1 Nitrosomonas sp.
GGGGCGAAAGCTGGTTGAAAACCAGCAGATTGAAGAACGCAGTTAATACCCCGCTGCTTGCGGCGGGGTGCTTTATTACAAAATTGAAATCGCCTGTTAATATTCAATATTTTAAAATGAATCAAGAATTACAAGATTCTGCGCATTCTGTATTTTCCGAACGGCGCTTACATGATCGGCGGCAGCGCCAGTACGATCGGCGCGATTCATCAGCTTTACGTGGACGAGCGTGCTATGATCGGCGCCGGAATGATCGACGTGACCTAAGTACGCTACAACGGCAATTGCCCTATCTGCGTGCAGAATTGGCAAAGATGCGGTTAAGTCTTGAATCTTCAACTGCGGAACATGATGGTGGCATGCTGCGTCTGTGGGTTATTACCGAATATACGGACTTGAATAATCAATTTTGCGGTTATCCCGATAGATTGCCTCATATTCGCATCGATCAATCCAATTTCAAGGAAATACCAATCATTGACGATAAATTCAGTGAAATTTGTCCGGATGTCATATTGATCGATATGAGATTATCGGTAGATCGTGTCATCGAACAGTTGCGCACTATCAGGAGAAAGATACCAGAAGTTAAAATAATTCTGCTCTATGAACAGAATTTGCCGGAGTTTATCAATGAGATTATCGAATACCGCATATCCGGTTTTTTGCAGATTGGGGTCGATTACAAAATATTTGAAAAAGCGATCCATGCTGTTGCGTATAGGGGAGAACTGTGGTTTTCACATCGACTAATCCGTAAGGTATTTGATACGCTATCCAGCTGGCAGAACCCTTCTCAAGCTTTTCCACCACGCGATGCCGTGCTCACCAAGTGTGAACAGGAAATTATAAAGCTGGTAGTAAAAGGATTGACCAATAAACAGATCGCACAACAGCTTGTTGTCAGTCCAGAAACGGTCAAAAAGCACTTAAAATCAATTTTCATAAAAACCGGAGTGCAGAATCGTAGTCAATTGGTATCTGGTTATTACTCGGGAATAAGTGATTTCAAATAGCTACTCTCTGATTTTGTTGGTTATGGTACCCGTTTAGGGAATATGAATTTTGCTGATAATGTAGGATTATAAAAGCGTAGGGGAAGTCGATGAAGGATAGATAATAATACTGATCATAAGCATTATTCTAGCTACTACTAGAGCTGCTTTCATTGGTTTTATAAATTTATAAAGTAAAATTTTATCTTTTTCTGAAAAAGATAGGCAAAGTGGAAATAGATTCATTAAGTAAGGGTTGCGTGTGACTCAGATAAAAGCTAGGTTAGCTCAATCGGATTTTTCTGTTCTGTTAGAGTATATTAATAAGGAGTTTTAAATGAAAAAGAAATTATCAACAATTATGACGGCTTCGTTACTGGGTATTGTTGCAGCGCCTGTGTTCGCGAATGTTGGTGATACTGCAACTTATAAATTCGACTTGCCTGCGACATCTTCTTTCAGCTCAGGCTACCCTATTGTTGCTGAACTTAAAATTACAGAAACAGGACCTGGTATTGTTACGTTTGAATTGACACCGAATTGGACATCTTCTGGTTTTCACAGTCAGTCAATAGTAAACGAACTAGATTTTGTCTACAAAGGACCAGTTCTCTCGAGTGGCAATTTTTCACAACCCGTTACACATGGCGCTGATATTAAAACATATAGCTATGAGAGTAATCCAAATAATATGGATAGTGGTTACAAATCGGATAATCAGCACATTATGATAGACTGGTATACTAAGAATGACGCTGGTAGGTTTGATAACACTCACACAAACTCTATTTGGACAATATCAGGCACAGGCGTTGATATCACAGATTTTACCGGAACAAAAGCTACTACCCCATCTGGTAAGTCAGAGCCGATTTTCGGCATTATTTCGGTAGATCCCTACTCATTAAAAGATCCGCATCCATCTTCGACTTCGAATTGGGTTTCAGCTGTTCCAGAACCGGAAACTTATGGGATGCTTTTAGTCGGATTGGGTTTGATTGGCTTCACATTACGTAATAAAAAAGCTCAGCATAACCAATAAAGATAATAAACCTGTTTCTTTTTTTCTCATATAAATGTGAAGAAGAAACACTTGAGAGAGATTTAATTATTCCGGAATTAAATCTCTCTTTTTTATTTCTCGTGATAATCCCTCTGAGTACACATGCTTTTTAGCGGATGGGGCTGAAGTTCGCCATCTCCATCTCAAAAAGGTAATGGCGGGAAGGGATAGTTGCCTAAGTGTACGGAACAATACCGATCAAAGATTGTGATGCGATTTTGGAATCGTATCCGGGTGATTTCCGGGCTGTGGTGTGACGGCATGTGTGACATGAGGGGGTGCTGTTTCCTGGTGTAAGGCGAAAATTTTGTCCTGCAGCATTTTGTCGGCTGCGGATACGCGAGCATGCTGGCGTAGATGGTCGATCCAGGATTCCGCTATGAATGTTTCGATGAAATGCCCGTGCTGTTCGATATCCTCAAAATATCCCCATTGAATGGCGCCGTCGCGGCGGCGGATTATTCCCAATTCCCGTATCAGCGTAAAAAATTCATCGCGATCCTTGTCCGCGATGCGGTATTCCAGCATCACCAGCACCGGACCGCTATCATGCGCTGCCGCGGTAACCGGGACTGGTTCCGCCCAGTGTCCCGAAGGTGTATGGTCATGATGTTCACCCAGATTGAGCGTAAAGCGGTGAGTGACCGGGATCAGGACAAGCAACAGCAATCCCGAGACGATCAGTGATGTCGATAGCTCGCTGACAATCGCTACTTGTCCCCAACCCAACGATCCGCCGGCCATGGCGCCGAAAACCGCCATCTGAAAGATTGCCAGGCCGCGCGCGCGAACCCAATCCGGCAATGCGACTTGCGCCGAGTAGTTCAGTGTCGAAACCGCAACGATCCAGGATATGCCGCCGATAAGCCCAGCCAGAATACCGAAAGCCATGTGCCGGCCGAGTGCGAACATGATCAAGCAAAACGCAGTACCGAGCATTGCCAGTATCAAATTGGTATTTGCACTGTAGTACTTCCGCAGTTGCGGCAGCAAAAATGCACCAGCTACCGCGCCGAGTCCCAGTGCGGTCAATAAAATACCGTAGAGATCGGAGCCGCCTTGTAGTGATTCTTTTGCCACGATTGGGAGCAATGCCCAGTAAGCGGACGCGCAGGTAAAAAAAGCCAGCGCGCGGATCAAGGTGTAGCGCAACGGCTTGCTGTGCAATGCGAAACGGATGCCAGCCCGCAGCGCGCCGCTCAGATGCTCGCGCGGCAAGTTATCTGCCTGCGCTGTTGCCATGCGCCACCATAGTAATGCTGCTGCGACTGCAAGATAGGAGAGGGCATCGATAAACACCGTTGCCATGGCACCTGCCGCCGCCAGAACAAAGCCGCCCAACGCCGGGCCGATGGCGCGGGCGATATTCATACTCACACCGTTCCAGACGATGGCGGACGCCAGTTCGTCACGCGGCACCAGGCGCGGTACGATCGCTTGCCAGGC
>JBDHRU010000229.1:0-3500 GCA_039807765.1 Nitrosomonas sp.
AGAAGAGGACTCGAACCTCCACACCCGAAGGCACATGGACCTGAACCATGCGCGTCTACCAATTCCGCCATCTGGGCCAAGGGCAGCCAGGTCAGGCTGCCGAAGAACGCGTAATTCTATAGGAAACCATTGTTTTGTCAATTAAGAAGAATCAAAAACTGCGCAATTTGGATCCTTTTCTCCAGCGTGAAAAAGAGCGCTATAAGCATCCGTTGCCAAGCCGGGAATATATTCTGCAGATTTTGCAGCAGCAGGGAATCCCGCTTGCCGAGCCGATGTTGCGGAAATTACTGGATATTACGAAAAAAGAAGTAGAGCTGTTCAACCGCCGTTTGACGGCGATGATGCGCGAGGGTCAAATTTTCCGCAACCGCAAAGGCGATATTTGCGTGATGGAGAAACTGGACCTGATCAAAGGCCGGATACAAGGTCACGCGGACGGATTCGGCTTTTTAATACCCGATGACGGCAGTCAAGATTTATTTCTGAGCGCGAAAGAAATGAACAAAGCATTACACGGCGACCGGGTCGTGGTGCGCGAAATCGGATTAGACCGGCGCGGACGACGCGAAGCCGTGATTGTCGAAGTTCTGGAACACACTAACACGCAATTGGTAGGGCGGCTGCATATCGACCACGGTATTTTATTCGTCGTGGCCGAAAACAAGCGCATCAGTCAGGATATTCTAATCGCCAAGGAGCATTCGCTGAAAGCCAAAGCTGGTCAGATCGTTATTGCCGAAATCATCCAGCAGCCGAATAAACAAACGCAACCGATCGGCAAGATTATTGAGATTCTGGGCGATTACACCGCACCGGGAATGGAAATTGAAATCGCTTTACGCAAACACGATTTGCCATACGTATTCCCTGCCGAGGTTGAAACGCTCGCGGCCAAATTTCCCAAGAATGTCTTGAAGAAAGAATTCAAGGGACGTAAAGACATCACGCATTTGCCGCTGGTCACCATCGATGGCGAAACCGCGCGTGATTTTGACGATGCTGTTTATTGCGAGAAAGCGGACGACGGATACCGCCTCTATGTGGCGATTGCGGATGTCAGCCACTATGTCAGGCCGCGCGATGCGCTTGACCAAGAAGCGCTGAACCGGGGCAACTCCGTGTATTTTCCGCGCCGCGTCATTCCGATGCTGCCCGAAGCGCTGTCGAATGAACTATGTTCGCTCAATCCGGACAAAAACCGCTTGTGCATGGTGTGTGAAATTCAATTCCAGAAAAACGGTGAAATACTGGATTATGTTTTTTATCCCGCCGTGATGCGCTCGCACGCGCGCCTGACCTACACCACGGTAGCGGCGATCCTGGAAAAACCCAAGGGAGTCGAAGCCAAGGAACATGCAGAGCTGCTGCCCCACCTGCAGTTGGTCTATAAGCTGTTCAAAGCGCTGCTCAAAGCACGCAAAAAGCGCGGCGCAATCGATTTTGAAACCACCGAAACCCAGATGTTCTTTAACGACAAAGGAAAAATCGAAAAGATTGTGCCGGTGCAACGCACCGAAGCGCACCGCTTGATCGAAGAATGCATGCTGGCGGCAAATGTCTGCGCCGCAGATTTTCTGCAAAAAAACAGCCAGACCACGCTGTATCGCATCCACGAAAGTCCGGCTGCGGAAAAAATCGAGGCTTTGCGCAATTTTCTGAAGGAATTCGGCATTCAACTGGGCGGCAAGAATAAGCCGGGCGCCAAGGATTACGCGCAAACACTACTTAAAATCCAAGGCAGGCCGGATGCGCAATTATTGCAAACCGTCATGCTCAGATCGTTGCAGCAAGCCATCTACAGCCCGGATCTCATGGGGCATTTCGGACTTGCGTATGATGCTTATACCCATTTCACTTCGCCGATCCGGCGCTATCCCGATTTGCTGGTGCACCGCGCGATCAAAGCGGTATTGCAAGGTGAAACCTATAATCCCGGCGATTGGAACGAACTGGGTCTGCATTGCTCGATGACGGAGCGGCGCGCGGACGATGCCACACGCGATGTCGAATCCTGGCTCAAGTGTTTTTATATGCAGGACAAAATCGGTGAATGCTTTGACGGTGTCATCAGCAGTGTAACCGGATTCGGCTTGTTCGTGGCGCTGGACGGCGTGTATGTGGAAGGGTTGGTGCATATTTCCGAGCTACCGAGCGATTATTTCCATTTCGATGCCACAAAACATCTGTTGCTCGGCGAACGCAGCGGCAAGCAATACCGGCTCGGTGACCGGTTGCGCGTCAAATTGGTACGCGTCGATTTGGAAACCAGCAAAATCGATTTTGTGTTAGCCGAACCGGATAAAAAAGCGGAACGAGTAAAAGCTCAAACAAAAAATAGAACAAAAGCCAAAACTCCGGAAAAAGGCAAGAAATCACATTAGTAGTGGATAAATTGCTCTAAAATACGCGCAAAAATCAATCACCCGGCCAAACCGGCCGGTTATTTTCCAATCAGGCTTAGGTTAAAACGTGTCCAACACTCGCTTTATCTTCGGTTTTCATGCCGTCACCAGCCGTTTGCGGCAAAATCCGGACAGTATCAAAGAAATTCTGATCGATGCCGCGCGCGGCGATCAGCGTGCGCGCAATCTCATCCAACTGGCCGAGGGCCGGAACATCCGTTTGACTTCATGCGATAGCACCAAGCTCGCCAGCATGACCGGCAGCGAGCGCCATCAGGGCGTTGCAGCCAGTATCGATAGCGCACGCAGTCACGTCGGCATTGATGATATTTTGGATACTCTGACTGAGCCGGCGCGTCTGCTGGTACTGGATGGCATTCAGGATCCGCACAATTTGGGCGCTTGTTTGCGCGTCGCCGATGCGTTCGGCGTGCACGCCGTGATCGCACCGAAAGACCGTGCGGTTGGTTTGACGCCGACGGTTTACAAAGTATCCAGCGGTGCGGCGGATACCGTTCCGTACATCGCCGTCACCAACTTGACGCGCACTTTAAATCAATTAAAAGAACGCGATATTTGGATTTTCGGCACTGCGGAAGATGCGGAATATGATTTGACGCATTTTCCGATCCAAGGCGCTGTCGCCTGGGTGTTGGGCTCGGAAGAAAAAGGACTGCGGCGCCTGACGCGCGAAAGTTGCGATCAATTGGTGCGGATTCCCATGTTGGGTAGTGTGGAAAGTTTGAATGTCGCCGTCAGCGCTGGAATTTGTTTGTTTGAAACGCATCGCCAGCAATCTTTGGTCTGAGCTGCGCACCTGATAAAATACCGCTTATTTCTAACAACCGTGATTCCCATCTTGCGCAGCAGCATTGCGTAAAAATTACGATACCGCCGATTCCCGATCATGAATTCATCCGTTTGCCCAAACTTCAAAACCCATTTTGCCGAACTTTTCCACGCGGCGGCCAGCACCATCACGACGCCGGGTAGCAATTTCCGCATCGAACTGACACGAACCAAACAAGCCAGCCACGGCGATTATTCGTGCAATCTGGCGATGCAACTGGCCAAGCCGTTGCACAAAAACCCGCG
>JBDHRU010000230.1:0-3487 GCA_039807765.1 Nitrosomonas sp.
CCGAAACTGGAAAAACGGCATCAGGTCTAATACGACCCTCCATCAAATTGTCAGCCACAAAGTATTTTACCTCTTGCTCTCCATCGCCATTACGGTCCTTTTGGTCAAATTTGTTGACTAACGTGTATAGCCTGCCTTCTGTAATATTTGCTATTTCCCGAAGCTCTTTTCGGACTTCCGCATCAGCATCCGATTTAAGCTGAGTAAAATCGAGAATAGCAAGGATTGCCGATGCCTTACTCATCTGCTCTTTAAGTATTTTTCTGAGGTGGGGTTGGTCTGCTTCATTCGGACCTGGCGTATCAAGCAGTGTTAATTTTCCAGTGGTTTGTTTTATTTCGCGCAAATGAGCGAATTCAACTTCTATAACTGGTAGCTCATGAATTTCGTCGTAATCTTGAAACGGGAATTCGATGTCCAGTTCCCTAGATAAACGAACCAGATCATTCAAGGCCTTTAAGAACTGAAAAATTTCATCCGCTCCCTGATAGATTCGCTTATGTTTTTCGCCATTCTGGACCGAATCTAACAATAACTTCATATCAGAGTCTTTAGTCAATTTCTGCAAGATTTCCTGCTTATCTTTTTGCGTAATAGCAGTACGAAGCTTATCCATTAGCCAGCAAATAGAATCATCGTTTTCAAATCTCAAAAGGGGGGTAATTTGACCGGTAGTATGACGTATCAGAGTTGGTAACGCGGTCATTGCTCTGTTTCGATTCGGCAAAACTTCTGTACCGACGATTGCGTTGATTGTTGTAGACTTTCCAACCTTCATAGTACCAACAACTGCCAGAACCATTTCGAGATCATTAAGCTTTGTCTTCTCCCCTTTTAAGATTTCAATATACTTAGGAGTGTTTTCCCGGTCGAAACTTTGAACTTCGTTTTTTCTTGCAGCAGTAATTACATTGGGTTCGGCCATCATTTTATTGAGAAGATCGATTTCCATATCAATAAGCCGTTGCGCTTCAAATCGAAGCGTTTCGATATTTTCTTCGTGCATTTGAATTTCCGTTAATTTTGTTTGATTAATGTAAGTCAGCTATATTATTGAAGGATTGCATGTAAGAATAAAAAAGTTGCAAAAATATCTCAGAAGCAAGGTTTCATTGAATTTAATTTTCTCTGAGACACTAGAAGATAGAAAAACTTTTCACTGAAATATTGTCTTCTTGTTATTCCTAAAAATTGCGATTAATTCAGACTGCACATTTTTCACATTGATAAAGAAGGATTATTTTGTGGGAACCAAAGAATAATTTACAAGAATTAAAAGAACTTGTTTCAATTCACGAAAATGGTGGAGGCTTTGGCGACCCAGATGCAAAGGCTGAACACGAAAAGAAAATTCAACTTTTAATGCACAAGCAATTATAGAGCGCAAACAAGAGAAACACTAATGTAGCAATTGCGAATATAGTCATTGCTATTGTCAATCTAGGTATTTTGATTTACCAAGTTTTCTTCAAATAATAAAATTGAAAAAAATAAATGTTAGGTATACGTTTCATTTGAAGATACCTACATTAACTGCATTCTGGCAATCACCTGGGAATTTCCTACGTACAGTTATTAACAGAACTCCAAGGCGGCTGCGCCGCAAATGCGCCCCCGCGGTCGCTGCCGCTCCCGTGCGGACGCTTTGCGCTTCGCCGGTCAACTAGCTCGGGATTTACTGCACATCTCTCAATATGCCATTGATGCAGCCGCGTTGGTAATTGGATGGCGCCGGTTTCAACACCGCAGATTTTCTTACCGACTGGATCACCATACTTGCCGCGTTCTTTTGAGTCGATTTTCATGAGTATGATGGGGTGGTCTTTTCGCTTGGAAGTCACACCACCCATCAGTTGAATGAATTGCCACCAGTGGCCCTGGTCGGCAGCTTGTCTTGCTTGTTCCAGAATGCCTTCGGGGGCGTTGCTGATTCTGCGCAGTTCTCGCCAAATGCTGACAGGTGCGCCACCTATCTGCTGGAATTGCCGGATACCCCAAGTAGACGCCCAGGCTTCTACTCGCTCCGCCGCTTCTTGTATCGGGCTGCCGTCGACATCCTGTTCAAGGCCGTGGCCATCGATATTTTTTGAAATGTATTTAGCGATGTAACCTACTGCTGAGCCTTTGCTTTTATCGATGGGGATTGCTTTGAAGCGGTGTTGCTGTGCGCCGGGTTCGTCGCCATCGGTTTGCAGGGCATAATGCCGCATGATTTCTCTAACTCTTGCGGTTTGTTCGGGCGGCATGAATAGCAGCATATGCCAATGTGGCGTGCCATCGTGTTGCGGTTCGGCAATGCGGAAACCGTACACAGGAAGTTTGTCTCGTTTGAGTTTTGCGCGGATTCGTGACCAGACTTTATTCAGATACTTTTGCGCTTGCTTGGGTGTTGTGCCGTCGTATTTGAGATTGTGCTCGCCGCTGCCGGAGTGGCGGGCGTGCATTCTGGATGGGCAAGTGATGGTATAGAATTCACCGATATGGCCCAATTCATTGGCAATGTATTCAAAGCCGGAAATGCGCACCATTAATTCACTGCGCCGGATGCGCGGATTGGCCAGGCCTAACTCTGCCAGTTCGCTCAGCGTGAAGCACTGGCCGAGTTCATTGGTTGCCAGCAACCCATCGAGTGTGCGGCGGATACGTTTCTTCTGTTCCTTGCGCCTTGTCAGTGTTTCATCGCTGACATAGCGGCTGGCGCGTTGGTGCACCAATCCGATGCGTATGGCGTCTTGTTCCAGCTTTTGCGCGTGAATCTTGCGCAGCCGTTGCAGCCACCAGATTTCATCGGTCAGGCGGGTATAGATGCCGGTGGCTGTGATGCTCGGGTCTTCAAACAGTGATAGATCGACTTCATACTTTTGCGCCCGGTGCAGCATCCGGGAAACAGCATATTCGAGATTCCGGTAAATACAGCTGACTTGTTGCATTTCCTTGACGACGTTTTTTGCTAGATCGCTCAGGTCGTCATCGCTGGCGTTGAGTGGAATACTGTTTTTAGTGATTCCTCCATAAGCTTTGACCAGTTCTAGATTGGCATTGCTTCTGCCATCAAAGATATAGGTTTCTTTGTAATCATGCGCAGCTTTCTCAGCAAACCGTTTGGGCAACTGCCGGAATATCGGCGCGCGCCAGCGTTTATCTTTACCATCCGGTTCATCGAGTAAACTTAATATGCCTTCGGCGATGCGTTCGCCGGGACTCAGCAGTTCATGGGGTTGATGTACTGACGTGTGCATACACACCTCAGTACTGGCTAGTTGAGTGATAAGTACAAGATTCAATATAAGCGAGCAGATCGCTATGCCGGTAGCGAACTGCCCGGCTGCCTACTTTGACGAATGGCACTCGCGCCCCGGCCCAGCGGTCTCGTTCCAGGAATGCGGTGCTAACGCCTAAGATTTGTGCGGCTTGTTTAGTAGTGAGTAAAAGGTCATGCATGATTAACTCCATTTGTGGTTGAAATGGAATTAATACTGCTGCAACT
>JBDHRU010000031.1:0-16771 GCA_039807765.1 Nitrosomonas sp.
CGCGCGTATCAGCGCCTCCGCAATTTTTCTGCCGATTGCATCGTATTCGAAAATATACGTTTCCAGGTGGATTTCACTGTGTGCCCGATCGATCGCCGCCGCTAGTTCCGGGAAATATTCCGCGCCATTTTGCAACAGGGTGATTTGATTGTTTCCGGTAAAATGGAAATTTCTCATGCGGCTGATTTCCAGGAATGAATTGACGCTGTGCGGCTACGAGATTTGCAGCATTCTATCCAATGCGATCCTCGCCAGTTTGGTTTCATGCTCAGGGACTTTGATCTGATTCACCACATTGCCGTTAACCAGATTTTCCAGTGCCCAAGCCAGGTGTTGCGGATCGATCCGCGCCATGGTTGAACACATGCACACCATCGGCGACATAAACTGGATAATCTTATCTTGCGCCTTGAATTCTTCAGCAATGCGGCTGACCAGATTCAATTCGGTGCCGACCAGCCAGCGCGTGCCGCTTTTGGCCGCTGCGATGGTTTTGATGATGTATTCCGTCGAACCGACATAATCCGATGCCTTGCAGACTTCAAGGCTGCATTCCGGGTGTGAGATGACAATGCCATCGGGGTGCTGATTGCGGAAACGAATGATATGTTGTGGTTGGAACATTTGGTGCACCGAGCAATGACCTTTCCACAATAGGATTTTGGCTTTCTTAATTTGCTCTTCCGTCAATCCACCCATGGGTTCGTCAAAATTCCATATTGCTATTTCTTCCAATGGGATACCTAATTGATGTCCACTCCAGCGGCCCAGGTGCTGATCGGGGAAAAACAGTACTTTTTCACGTTGCTGGAATGACCATTGCAGAATCTTACCGGCGTTGCTGGAAGTGCAGACGATGCCTCCATGTTCACCGCAGAAAGCTTTGAGATCGGCGGTGGAGTTGATGTAGGTGACCGGTGTAACGGTTTCGTCGGGATCGAGTATGTCGGTAAGCTCGCGCCAGGCGCGTTCGACATTGGCGAGATTCGCCATGTCAGCCATGGAACAACCGGCCGCCATGTCGGGCAGGATTGCGATTTGTTGCGGACTGGAGAGCATGTCCGCAACTTCCGCCATAAAGTGAACGCCGCAGAAAACCAGGTAATCCGCATCCGTCTGTGCGGCAAGATGGGAAAGTTTCAAGGAATCGCCGGTGAGATCGGCGTGCCGGTATACATCGGCGCGCTGATAATGGTGCGCCAGAATGACAGCGCGCTTTCCCAACGCTTTCTTAGCGGCGATAATGCGCTGTGCGCATGCCTCGTCTTGCAGTAGATCGTATTGGTCAAATTCAAGGGCTTGTTGATGCATTGCGGTTTATTGCTTCCAATTTGTTAATGGCATATGCACATTACTCTACATCAAAATATAAATTCAAGCTGGAATTTAAAAATCCGGCACTGGGGTCGATTCGTTAAACCGGAATTAGTGTTCTGTTATAATTCAAGAAAATGAATAGTGTAATCAGCAGCACTCGAGTGATTCCGAATGTTTGTGAGTATAGATACGAGTAATATTTTCCAATGAGCGGTCGCCTGCATCTCAAATCTCCTTTGATTTTTTTGGTCTTGTTGATCGTATTAACGTTCTGGCTCGATCGTGTAACCCGTCCGCCGGAACAGATCAAAGACGACGACCTGAATCGTTTTCCAGATTACATTATCGAAGATTTGTCCGGTATTCGTATGGATTATGCGCGTGAAATCGAGCGAAAATTTACTGCGGAAAAGCTATTTTATTATCTTGATGAGAAGGTTACGGAGCTGGAGCATGTCAATTTCACCGATACAGAGCCGGAACAGCCACTGATACGCATGCTTGCCGACCGGGCGGTGGTGAAAAGCAAAGGTCAGGATATTTATTTAATGGGTAATGTGGCGGCTGTCAGAGGAATGGATGGGGAGAAAAGCAAGATTACGCTAACAACACAGTTTTTGCATCTTATCCCGGATGAAAGCTTGATTAAAACCGATCAGCCTGTAACTATCTCACGATTTCGTACCACAGTTAATGCGAATGGGCTGGAATTCAATAACCGTACCGGGATGATAGAGCTTTTGTCCAATGTCAGAGCAGTCAATAAGAAGTGATTGAATGAAAATATGAAGATACTATTTACTATTGGTTTTTGCGGTTTGTTTTTTATCCAATCTGCCGGGGCTGAACGTGGCGACCGCGAGAAGCCGATCCATCTGGAAGCGGATCGCGGAACAGTGGAAGATGTGAATCGTAAGGAAGGCAGCCGGATCAGCACCTTTACCGGGAATGTCGTACTCACTCAGGGTACCATGCGCATACTGGCTGATAAGCTGGTAATGAAAGAGGATTTGCAAGGATTCCGGCATGCCACCGCGACGGGGGATTTGGTCAGCTTCCGCCAGAAACGCGATCGCATGGATGAGTACGTTGAAGGCTGGAGCGAGCGGGCGGAATACGATAGCAAAACAGACAAGATTGAATTATTCCGGCAAGCGCGGTTAAAGCGCGGTTCCGATGAAGTGCATGGCGACTATATTTCCTATGATATGACCACGGAATTTTTCAAGGTCATCGGCAGCAAGGATCGCGGTGTTGAAACCGGTCCCGACAAGCGGGTGCGAATAACCATTCAACCTAAAAATAAATCCGAACAATAAAGCATCGATTGAAGAGCGGAATAAGTTTCAAAAAAATGAGTGAACTAAAGGCGAATAATTTAAAAAAACGCTATAAATCGCGCACGGTTGTTCAGGATGTGTCTTTTACACTGAACAGCGGTGAAGTGATTGGCTTGTTGGGTCCCAATGGCGCGGGAAAAACCACCTGCTTTTATATGATCGTCGGTCTGGTGCCACTGGATGGCGGTGGGATTTATTTGAACGATCAAGATTTGGGGCAGCTGGCGATTCATCAACGAGCCAAACTTGGGTTGAGTTATCTGCCGCAAGAAGCATCCATTTTTCGGCGTATGACTGTGGAAGAAAATATCCTGGCGGTACTTGAGCTGCAGAATTTTGATAAAGACACGAAACAGCGGCATTTAGATAACCTATTACACGATTTGCACATCACACATCTGCGCGATAATTCCGCTATCAGCCTGTCCGGAGGGGAGCGCCGCCGTGTTGAAATAGCGCGTGCATTGGCATCGCAACCGCGTTTTATTCTGCTTGATGAGCCTTTTGCGGGTGTTGATCCGATTGCCGTCATCGACATTCAGAAAGTGATCGCTTTTCTTAAAGAGAGGGAGATTGGCGTGCTCATTACCGACCATAATGTGCGCGAGACTTTAGGGATCTGTGACCGAGCTTATATCATCAGCGAAGGTCACGTGCTGGCTCAAGGTAAACCTGAAGAGATTATTGATAATGAGAAAGTTAGGGAAGTTTATTTGGGAGAGCATTTCCGTCTGTAACAGGATGAGTCGGCTGAGGCTGGGATACGTGGTGATCATTGGTCTTTCGTAATCATGAAGCCGGCACTCCAATTAAAGATATCTCAGCAGCTCAAGCTTACGCCACAACTGCAACAATCCATCCGGCTACTGCAGCTATCTACACTCGAGCTTAATCAAGAGATTGAAAGGATGGTGCAAGAGAATCCCTTGCTGGAAATATGCGAGGATTGGAATGCGCCACCGGCTGACGATTCCTATGGGCATGAGCAATCGGCTGTGGAATCGGCGGATCTTGATGGTACTTCAGCAACAGACGGGGCTGCGGAAGTGAAAGCGGAACCGGAAGATAGTTTTTCGCAGGATTTTGAATGGCAGCAAGAAAGCATCTCATATGGCATTCCTGAAGACGATGACATGGAAGCGCCGCAGATACCGGATCGGCCGTTAAGTTTGCGCGAACATCTGAATTTTCAGGTTAGCCTGAGCCAGTTTTCCGAGCGTGAGAAAATAATCATCGGTCTGCTGATCGACAGTCTGGACGATGATGGCTACCTGTTGCAGGATTTAAATGAGCTGATGGCGTTACTGCCGCCGGAACTGAACATTGGGCTGAATGATTTTCACAGCGCACTGCAGCATTTACAGGGGTTCGACCCACCCGGCGTGGGTGCGCGCAATTTGCAGGAATGTTTGGTATTGCAGTTGCAAGCGATGCCCGGTAACGTCGATCACTGCGAGCAAGCGATTAAGGTAGTGCAGGAATATCTGGAAATCCTGGCACTGCATGATTTCAATCAGATAAAGAAGCTGCTGGCCTGTGATGATGATACTTTGCGGGCTATCAACAAACTGATTACCGGTTTAAATCCCAAGCCGGGCGCTCAGTTTGATTCTCATAGCGAACGCTATATTGTTCCCGATATCACCGTAACTAAGAGAGGAAGTGTGTGGGTGGCGAATCTGAATATGAACGCGATACCGCGCCTCAATATCAACCGTCTCTATGCTAACATACTCAAACAGGAGCATCGCTCCGCGCATCAGTTAATCGGTCAACTGAATGAAGCCAAATGGTTAATTAAAAATATTGAGCAACGTTCCAATACCATTCTGAGAGTAGCCAATGCGATCATGCAGCGGCAGCAGCAATTCTTCGAACACGGCGAAGTTGCGATGCGGCCGCTGGTGTTGCGCGAAATTGCGGAAACGTTGGATCTGCATGAATCAACAGTATCTCGGGTAACGACACAAAAATTTATGTATACTCCGCGGGGTATTTTTGAGCTTAAATATTTTTTTGGCAGCCATGTCGCTACGGATACAGGAGGAGCCTGTTCCGCTACGGCGATTCGTGCGCTGATCAAGCAATTGGTACAGGAAGAGAATCCAAGAAAGCCACTGAGCGATAATAAAATTTCAACTATTCTTGAGCAACAAGGCATAGTCGTTGCCCGTCGAACCATAGCGAAGTACCGCGAATCATTACAGATTCCGGCGGCAAATCTTCGCAAATCTTTTTAACCAGATTAGAGGAAGGATAATGAACTTAAAACTTACCGGTAACCATGTTGAGATTACTGATGCCATGCGTGATTATGTCACTTCTAAGATCAGTAAAATTACTCGTCATTTTGATCACGTTATTGATGTCAGTGTCATTTTATCGGTAGAAAAACTCAAGCAAAAAGCGGAAGCCAATGTTCATATACGCGGTAAAGATATTTTTGTCGAGACCGACAGTGAGGACATGTATGCATCAATCGACAATCTGGTAGACAAATTAGACCGGCAAATCCTCAAACACAAGGAAAAGAATCTTGAACGGCGCAATCACGGTGCGTTAAAGGATCAAGACCTCGAGCAATAAAATGTTGCGAAATCGTGCTTTACGCATGATAGGCATCATCATTCCAATGAAATCACTCCATTTTTCATGAATCAAATTTCGCAACTGCTGCCATTGTCCAACGTCATTATTAATCTGGATGTCGGCAGCAAAAAACGTGTTTTTGAACAAGCCGGACTATTATTTGAGAATACCAATCAGATTGCACGCAGCCAGGTTTTTGACAGCTTGTTTGCGCGCGAGAAACTGGGTTCAACCGGCTTAGGGCAAGGTGTTGCTATTCCGCATGGCCGAATTAAAGGGCTGCGCGAAGCGATTGCGGCGCTGGTGACGATGAAAGAAGCAATACCGTTCGATGCACCCGACGGTCAGCCGGTTAATATTGCCTGTATTTTATTGGTTCCGGAAAAAGCCACTGACAAGCACCTGCAGATCCTGAGCGAGCTGGCGCAGATGTTCAGTGATAAGCAATTTCGTGACAGCATTCTGAAATGCGAGGATGCTGCACAGATCCATAAGCTCATTACGGATTGGGAACCCAATGTCGCGAATTAGTATTGCACAGCTTTTCGAGGATAAGAGAGACAAGCTTAAGCTGACTTGGATAACCGGTCAGGCTGGTGCCAATATCGAGCTCAGCGACGAGGAAATAGCGCAATCGGGCCAAGGCATGATCGGTCACTTGAATTTCATCCATCCGGATTGGATTCAAGTCATCAGCAGCGATGAAATTCATTATTTGAACAAACTGGATGCGGCTGCGCTGGAAAAAAAGATCAATCAGTTAACGCAGATTAATCTGGCTTGCATCATCGTCGCGGACAATGCCGAAGTTCCGCCGCCGATCCTCAACATGGCAAGTGCAAACAATATTCCTTTGCTGCATTCGCCTTTTCCCGGTCTGGAAGTGATCTGGCTGATCCGTACTTATCTGAGCACCGCGCTGGCGCCTTCGTGCAGCCTGCATGGCGTGCTGTTGGACGTACTCGGTATGGGTGTGATGATAACCGGCGAAAGCGGGGTCGGTAAAAGTGAGTTGGCGCTGGAATTGATCAGCCGCGGTCACGGTTTGGTTGCCGATGACGTGGTGGAATTGCGGCGCATTGCACCGGAAACTTTGGAAGGTCGCTGTCCGCCGATGCTGCGGGATTATCTGGAAGTGCGCGGTCTGGGCATGCTGAATATCCGCACAATTTTTGGTGAAACAGCGGTGCGGCGGCGCAAGAATATGAAACTGATCGTGCACTTGCAAAATAGCGGGGGATCCAGCTCGGGCGCTCTGGAACGCTTGCCGATCAGCGATTTGACCGAGAACATCATGAGTGTCGATATCCGCAAAGTCGTCATTCCCGTGGCGGCCGGGCGTAATCTGGCGGTTCTGGTGGAGGCCGCGGTGCGCAATTATGTGCTGCAATTGCGCGGGATTGATGGCACAAAAGAATTTATCGAACGCCACGAGCGTGAAATGAATAACGAATTAACGGATAAGAATTAATACCAAATTCTTGTGTATTTATTTTTCTTAGCTCCCCTGGACGTGATCTCCAAATTAATGCGATCCCTATGAATCATCCGCAGACGATTACTTTGGCTTTCACCGGCGCATCCGGTATGCCGTACGGTATTCGTTTGCTGGAAATACTGTTGCAGCAAGGCAAGCGGGTCTATTTGCTGTATTCGAAAGTGGCGCAAGTGGTGGCGCAACAGGAAATGAATCTGGCGCTGCTTTCCAGCGCCAAGGAAGCGGAAGTTTTTTTTAGCCGCCGCTATCAAGTATCGGACGGGCAATTGCGGGTATTCGGACGCGAGGAATGGTTTGCCCCGGTTGCTTCCGGCTCGAATCCGGCCGATGCGATGGTGATTTGTCCCTGCACGATGGGAACCTTGGCTGCGGTAGCCGCAGGCATGAGCCAGAATTTGATCGAGCGCGCTGCGGATGTCATGCTGAAGGAAAACCGGCCGCTTATCATCGTTCCGAGGGAAATGCCATTCTCGGTCATTCATCTGGAAAATATGCTCAAACTGGCGCGTAGCGGCGCCGTCATTTTGCCTGCCAATCCCGGTTTCTATCACCATCCGCAAACGGTGCAGGATTTGGTGGATTTTGTCGTGGCGCGCATCCTTGATCATTTGAATGTGAAGCATGATCTGATGGTTCGCTGGGGTGAGGAAAACTGATGTGTACTTTATTGGCGCTCGCTATTGGAAGTATTTTGCAGCGCTGATGCCGGTGTGAGCTGGTGATCTTTAGTACGGAAAATCCCCGCTTCGGTTACCACATAATGCATCGAGATATCATGCGCTTGCGGATAAATGCTGTCAAGCCGCTGTAGTTCGAATGCTACGCCGATAGTGAGCGGTTGATGCTCATAGGTTGCCAGCGTGCGGTCGTAGTAACCGCTGCCGTAGCCCAGCCGGTAACCGTGCCGGTCAAATCCGACCATCGGGATAATCACCGCATCCAGCCGGACAATCTGCGTTTCCAGTGGTACCGGAATACCGTAAGCGCCGTTTTTCACTGGCGTATTCGGTGACCATTCCCGGAAACACAGCGGCTCATCCTTGCCCGTTACTTCCGGTAGCGCCAGCGTTGCGCCGTGCTGCAAGAAATATTCAGCGACGAAGCGTGGATCGTATTCGCCGCGGAACGGCCAGTAAATTCCGATGGTCATGTGCTGCAGTTGTGCGAGACCTTGCTCGAGGAAACTGGTGATCGCTTGACTCCATAATTGGTGATGTTCCGCTGGTATGGCTTCGCGCGCGGCAATTAGTTGCTTGCGCTGATTTTTCTTCCATTCCGGCAAATTATCCATGACTCTTAGCTTGAGTATCCGCAATCAGGTTATCAGACAGAAAGTTTTGTTTTAATAGTTTTCTGACCGGTGCCGGGATGCCCTGTTCAAGCGCATCGGCCGGGTTGATCCAGATCGATTCCGGTTCTGTAATGCGGGAGTCCGAGATGACGTGTAACAAGCGTGGATGAATACGCAGCTTGAAGTGAGTGAACTGATGATCCAATGAAGGTAGTTTGAGCGGTTGTTCAACTTGGATTCCGAGCTGGTGCTGGCAGTAATCAGCGGCATCGACGCCGGTTGCGATTTCCGGAGGGCACCATAGCGCTCCCCAAATACCCGAGGCAGCTCTTTTTTGCAAGAGTAATTTCTGTTGTTGCAGCAGCAGTAAAAATACGGTTTCTTTTTGTGGCAGTACTTTGCGGGGTTTTGCAGCCGGTAATTGATCGATACGTTGTTTCTGGAATGCGATGCATTGTGATTGTAATGGGCAAGATTTGCAGTGCGGAGTACGATGCGTGCAGACAGTGGCACCCAGATCCATCAGAGCCTGGGTGTAGGTTTCGATCATCCCATTACTGCAGTTGATGGGCAAAGATTCTTCGGCTTTTTCCCATAAGCGGTTTTGAGTCTTCATTTCTCCGGGATAGCCATTGATGCCAAAGAAACGTGCGAATATCCGCTTCACGTTACCATCCAGAATCGCTTCGCGCTGACCGAAAGCAAAAACGGCAATAGCAGCAGCGGTGGATCGCCCGATTCCGGGCAGTTGCTGAATATCTGCCCGTGTAGCAGGAAATTGCCCGTGATGGTTTTGCACAATTTTTTGCGCTGCCAAATGCAGATTGCGTGCGCGGGAGTAGTAACCAAGACCGCTCCATAGCGCCAATACATCATCTAGCGGCGCATGCGCTAGACTTGTAATGGTGGGGAATGTCTGCATGAATCGCGAATAATAGGGGATGACGGTATTGACCTGCGTTTGTTGCAACATGATTTCAGATAGCCACACGGCATAAGGATCACGATTTTGTTGCCAGGGCAAGTGGTGGCGGCCATGATCGTGATGCCAGTGAATTAGCTGGGATGCTATGTACGACATGATAATGTTGCTTGAGGACTTAAGTTTGCCGGGATGAATACGTTGAGAAAACGGCTATCAGCGCTATATCGTGATGTCAGCTTAGCAGGATTTACGGGAAAATGACTTCGCTGAATCTGGCATTGGGTGTCAGCACTTCCATTCTGGCGAGCTTGGTTAATTCGATTTGCTGCTGCGCATCGCCATTGATCACCAGGCATTCGTGTTTCTCCGGGGAGTTGATAATATCGATGGCTTTTCCTTCGATGATCTGATCATTTTTCAAAATGAGCCTCAGCTGGTAACCATACATGCAAGCAACTTCTACAAAGTCATGAAGGTCGCACGAAATAGCATCCTGAGTCATAGCCATTAATCCTTTTGCTGATGAAATAAAGGCATAATATACCTGATACTGAAAGCTGCAAGATCAAATTATGGAAATTCTGAAAACATTGGGTTTATTCGTTTTTACCGCGCTCGCTGAAATAATCGGTTGTTATCTGCCCTATCTCTATTTGAAAGAAGGTAAACCTTTTTGGCTGCTTTTTCCCGCTGCGATCAGTTTGGCGATATTTGTTTGGTTGTTGACGCTTCACCCGCAAGCGGCTAGCCGTGTTTATGCCGCGTATGGCGGTGTTTATATCTGCGTGGCGCTGATGTGGTTGTGGGCGGTTGACGGTGCACGTCCGGCAATGGCTGACTGGATCGGAGTAAGTTTTTGTTTGACCGGAGTGATCGTAATTATGTACGGGAGACAGTTTGATCGGTATTTATAGCAAAACCAAATTAATTGTCTACTCCGGTATTACAAGTTGTTTTCAAATAAGTTATTTGGCTTTTCTCATTTGCTCCTGTTTGATGATATAGCGTTGAATCATCGCTTCCATGCTAGCCGCTAGCTCAATAAACTGGCATCCCGCGCGCATGCAGTTTTGTCCGTTGCGTAAAGTGATCTCATAGGTGTTCTTTACCTGGATGTTGACAGCGATTGTGCCAATATCCGGAAGAATGATTTTGCAATCATTGTAAATCATGCCGGGATCGAGATTAATGAGTGGGTGCTGGTCGATCACGGCAATTCCACCGCAGCTGATATCGAGTAATACCACTTCGGCTGTGATGGTAGTATCATTTCCGGGAATTGGAATGATACATTTAAGCGGCTTGACGATTGGGGTGGAAATGCGGAAATGATTCCTTCTTTGTATGCGCAGTAGGGACTCGGGAATATTTACTGCGATGACATCCCTACCTTTATATTGGGCTTTTTTGATTTGATCGCAAACAAATTCAATTTTTACCCTATTTTGTGTGGTAACAAAAACTAATTCTTTGCTGTGTAATGCTTTCTGGCAACTTTGGGCATTGGTTCCATAATCGATGATCATTTTTCCTTCATCAGCATCAATGGCTATTATTGAAGTCAAAATAAAATCGCTGGTATAGTCAGGATAAAGTGTAATTAATGAATTGGCTTGCATAATTCCGCGAAGAATAAAAAGAATATCAACCGCCGAGTGAATGCGAAAGTTTTCGCCGGTTTCTTTTTGAGAAAATCGAGTTGGCGCCAATACGCTGGTGGCTTCGGTGATTGGATCAGATGATTGCAGCATTATTTTTTCTCCGGGATTTTCTGTGTGATTTTTTCGTTGAGATCATTTTTCGTGGCTAAAGTTGTTTTGCCTTGTTCCAATCTGTATAGCCATGCTAATAATTCCGCTATTGCTACATAAAGCTGCGGCGGGATGCGATCATCAAGATCGACTTGCATCAGTAATGACACCAGCTCACTGGACTCATGAACATAAACTCCTGCATCTTTGGCGCGCTTTATGATTTCTTGAGCGATGAGGCCGCGGCCTTTTGCGACGACTTTGGGTGCAATTTGCCCTTCATGATAAGTAAGTGCAACGGCAGTTAGATATGATTCATTTGATGTCATCATACTTAACTTCGAAGGTTTGGATATTAAGTCCGGCAGATTGCAGGTTTCCTGCGAGCGGTAATTGGTTGTTCTTAAGTAAACTGGCTGTTTCCAATCGTGCAGCATTGAGCTGAATATTAATACCGGTTGCATTGAGTGCAATGGTTGTGGTGATGTCGCCAAGTTCCGGCATTGTTAGACGAAGTCGTGTGCGCCACTGAGCAGCCTGATCAGAGTCATTTTCCCTAGTGGCATTTTCTTGAGATCCCTCATAAATATCCCATTCCATTGATTGCCCTGGCCAAGCCTCGCCACGCCAGAGTAAATGACCGGTTTCCAAAGTGGCTAGTTGCTGCTGTACTAACGGGATTGTCTGTGCATGTATAGGCATTTCCGGGGTTAGCGGAACTGCTGCGGCAGATTTTGGGGGAGGTAAGTCAGCTGTTACTAACATTAACTTTCCTTGTGGTTCTTGTTGTAAATTTTCAATTGTGTTTTCTCCATGAATCCACTGCGCCTGATGTGATTCATAGAATAAACCACTTTGAACAATTGCTTTTTGTAATAAGCTGGGTAAATTAGTACTATTTGTTGGTGCGCTGGCGAGGATCGGTGTAGAGCTGCCGAGCGATTGCGTGACGGAGGGATTTTGTGCATTTGCTGGTGCTTGTTTTAAGACATCTTGCATCAGAGCACCTAAGAAACGGCCGGTGGTGCTAATGGATGCATTATCTGTTTCGTTGTCTGGAAGCGTGTTGCTTAAGGCTAGAAACTCTAACTTCGGCTCATTTGAAATGAAAACAAGCTGCAGTTTACTACCTGGCTGAAAATTTTCAGGCAAGCGCATTTGCAGCAGTTTGCCTGAAACCGATACCTGCGAATCGCCATTCGGTAAATGGGCTTCGACTAGAGCCTGATATTTCAGGCCTTGTATGAATTCTGCAGAAGAAGTTTGTGAGTCGAATATTGCTGTTACCTGTGTAACGGGTGAGGCTTGCTTGATCTGAGTTGAGATTGCGGTTGCTTCAGTTTTAATGATACTCGGGATCACGGTAACTAATCGTCAAGCTAAAAGTGACCTGGAAAAGTCATGAGTGTGTTTGTTTTGAAATGATACTCATAGATTATCGACTTGCTGATAAGCTAGCTGAAGTTCGCGTGTACGGCTATTCGTGTTGAGAATATCTTGAAGTTTTATCATCCATGGTTCGGTGATTGCCCTGATTTGTGCATCGTCAGCCAATATTTGATGGATGATTTTAACTTTCTTTTGAAGTAATTCTTTATCTAATATGGGTTCTTGATCGTTCTGAATAAGTATTTCAGTTAATTGCCGGCATTCTTGTTCCAATTGTATCAATTGATCCCATTCGCTATTTTGTGCTGCTGTGAGCATTTTTCCAGTAGTTGCTAAAATCGCATCATAGGTTTTCAGTGTCTGTGCACTATCCATTTGTATTTGCACCTTAATTGTTATTGCAGAATTGTTGATTAGACTGTGGCTGCTTTTGTTACAGTTTGTGATTCACTCGTTTTGCCGATTTCTTTCCAAGCATCATGCAACTCAGAAAGCAATTTGCTGACTTCATTGATAATTTCTTGATTGTTCTGAATATTGGCAACCAAAAGACGGTGTGTCATATAATCGTAGAGCGCCTGAAGCTTAACTGCCAAATCCCCTCCGGCATTCATATCCAAACTTGCCTTCAAGCCGTGGTCAATAATCATGATAGCTTTTGATATCATTTTTCCTTTTTCGGCAATTTCATTATGTTGCATATGCATTCTGGTTTTTGCCAGAGCCTCTTGCGCACCTTCAAATAGCATTAAGATAAGTTTGTGTGGATTGGCTGATTCGATACTTGTTTCAATGCCTACATGTTGATAGGCAGATATGGTGTTATTCATAGGGGTGTACATTTATATTCCTTTTTTATTGCAAAGAGCATGGATCAATTTATTAGAGTTTGGATAGTTGTTGCGTCAGGAAGGTACTAGTTTGGGTCATGCTTGCCATCGTTGTATCCAATGCCGTGAATTGCGCACGTAACCGTTGTTCCGTATCGGCAAGTCGTTGATTCAAGGTATCCCGTTGCAATCCAATATCTTTGATCGTTGAATTTATGCCATCTATGCGGCTATCAATCAGATGGCCATCCAACATGTTACCTATCAATTTATTTAATTTTGCTGCAAAGCCATGCGCGAAATCTATTTCGCCTCTAGCACCCGTGCTGCCTCCGGTTATATTGAGAACGAGCCCGCTGCTCTCTGCAGCGCCGGTTAATGTTTGGCCGGAACCCGTTGCTGTAACACCATTGATTGTGCCCGCTACGTCTACTCCTGCAGTTTCAACGGGAGTGCCGAATAAATCCAATTTACCATTTCCACCCGTAATCGATACGATTGAGGCGGAACCATAGCGGTTCGAAGTGATAGCCAATTTTCCCGCAGACTCGCTAACTGCAACTTTAATTCCAGCGGAAGAAAGTGCTGAAGCGCCGTTAATTTTCGATTGAATTTCAGCGGCTAGAGAAGTTGCTGTATAGGCACCGGCGGCAAGTGTTATGTTGGCATTTACACCATCGACAGTAAGGCTTAGCGAATCGTTGACTCCGGCGTTAATGGTCAATGCAGCGGCAGTATTGCCCATGGCAGTGCCTTGTGTTGCAACGCGGCTGATATTCAGCGAATATTTCCCGTTGACTGTATCGGATGTGGCGCTGGTAAATGATACGAGGCTGTCAGAAGTTTTTCCAACGGAAGCGAACAATGTTGAAATATCTTTAGTCGGATCATTTAGCACATTTGATAGCTTAGATGAATCAAATTGCAATGTTCCATCTGATTGGAAAGAGATACCCACTTCCGATAACAAACTTAAACCGCCACCTGCTGTAGTCAAGGGATCGGAGATCGCGCTGCGTATCTGTGTCTGAATGGACCTAACCGTTGAGTCTCCAGTTAAAATAGACGCCTGCTTGGTAGATGCATCATATTTCGTGAGATTAACAATGGTTGTATTTAAGTCATTGAAGGATTTTACAAATGATGATATGGCGCTTTGAGCGCTTGTGGTGTCGCGCGATATGTTTAAGGTGGTCGTAGTTCCTGGGTTCGCTTTCAACAGATTTAACGTAACGCCTTCAATGGCGTCAGTGATGTTGTTTGATGCTTTGCTGATTGAAATGCCGTCGATGACAAACGTGGCATTACTAGCAGCCATAGTCTGCGTGAGATTGGTCGTTCCACCAGTCGATGCGTCATAAACAAGTTGAGAAAGCCCTGCATTATCCGTATCGTTTCCATCGTCATCGGTTGCGGTTATTTTTAGCGCGTTACTTAAGCCGGTATCTTGAGAGGAAATTACCAGACGATTACCTGTTCCATCATTGACTATGCTGGCGGATATGCCTGCATTGGCTTGGTTGATTGCATCGCGGATACCGGAGAGCGATGAATTGCCCGGAGTTATCGTAATTGACTGCGCCGCTTTGTCTGGGTTAAGCGTGAACGTGCCGCCATTATAGGTACCGAATTGTATGGTTAAGGTGCCGCTACCGACCGTAGAACTTGTCGTTGCGAAGTTGGCTGATTTTAGCTTTTGTGATTGTGCAAGCGTCTGAATCTCTAAGGAATGACTTCCTGTTACTGCGGACGATGTTGCACTTGCACTGGCAAGTGAAGTATCAGCTAAGTTGGCTGTTATAGCGTTAAATTTTGTCGGATCGGATAATGCAGTAAGACTGCCCTGAAATGAAGATAGTGCTCCTTTTAGAGTGCCAAAAGCGGTTAATCGAGTTTGCTGCTGGGCTTCTTTAGCAGCAAGATCTGTCAGTGGTTGGCTTTCTACCTTCATTAGCTGACTGACGATGCTATTAACATCTAAACCTGATCCAATTCCTGGTGACGAAAGCATTGGTGATGAAGGCATTTTTAAATTCTATCCGTATAATAATTTTGACTATGCTTTACCGTTAAATAGCAATCCTTGCACTTTATCCAACGTGCGAGCTATTTCAACAGCTTCTTTTGACGGGATTTGCCGAATGACTTCGTTGGTATGAGCATCCATTACTTTGATGATCGTTTTTCCAGTGTCTTCGTCGATTGAAAATCGCAAATTGTGCGCTAAGTTATCGACAGTACCTTGGATTTTCTGGACAGCTTGCTTAACTTGTTCCTTGGTTTCAGCGTCATTATCTGGTTTAGGTGTTGCGGTTGAGAGCGGCAATGAAACTGCATCCGCATTAGAATTAGCTGGCGATACTTCCCGGGTTGCTGATGCTGTGAGTGAAGGTGATGGGAACGTACCAGACGCATTGAATTGATTGATAATCATTTTTTAACTCCTTAAAGTCGAGGGAAACGCGGATATGACTGTCAGTTCCGCGTTTCCACCAGCTTTATTCAATACACATTATCGTTGATTACGATCTGCTTAACGTAATAGTGATAGAACGTTATTAGGCAGTGAATTTGCTTGCGCAAGAATTGCAGTGCCAGCTTGTTGCAGAATTTGTCCGCGAGTTAGGTTGGCGGTTTCAGCGGCAAAGTCGGCATCTTGAATCCGGCTGCGAGAAGCCGAAAGATTTTCAGATGTTGTTTGCAGGGTTGCAATAGTTGAGCTAAAACGATTTTGCATTGCACCCAAATCGCCTCGTGAGTTGTTGATGGTTTTTAGCGCTTCATCCAATGTTCTGATTGCTACTTGCGCATTAGCTGCCGTCGATATATCCAAGGTGGCGACCGAATTGAAAGAACTAGTAGCAGCACCGAATACGTCGGCGTTTCCGTTACTTACGGCAATTTGACCATTGGCGCTTGAAAGTTCAACTTTACCGGTAACGATGGTGGAGTCGGTTGCTGTGCCACCCGTTAAGGTTGTCGTAGTGTTGCCGCTAACTACATCGGCTGTTTGTGTCGCACCAGTATTAGCAAAGTCTTCAAGGCCTATATCTCTTCCATCCGCCGTTGTCAGTGTAATGACAGACTTATCGGTTGTGGATGCGAATGAAGCAGTGACACCAGTTAAAGATTGCAGGCCATTAATGGCGGAAGCTAAGCTGCTTAAATCCGCTTTATCGGTAATGGTAGCTGAGACTGCACTACCATTTAAGTTGAAAGTTACCGTGCCTGCCGAACCAATGTTGCCTAATGTCGCGCTATTGGAAGCAGTGGCGGTAACGCCGATGTTGGCGGCGGAAGCATTAATAGCTGCGGCGATGGTTTTGGCATCGGCACCGGCTGCGTAGCTAATGCTGCCCGTAGCCCCTTTATTATTGGCAAGCACCAAGTCAGTTTCAGCAGTGACTCCATTACCTGCAGAATTGTCAGCACTGGCTGCTGTTGTGGTATTCACCGCCGTTCCGTTAGTAGTAAGTATGTTACTGCCTAGAGCGGTAGCGCGAGCATCGCCAATTGATGCAATATTAATGGTCTGGTTTGCATTTGCGCCAACTTGGAAGGATTGGTTGAGGAATGAGCCGTCCAGTAAATTTAAGCCGTTGAATTGGGTTTGACTGGCAACGCGTGTTACCTCTGCGCTGAGCTGCGAAACTTCAGCCTGAAGTGAAGCGCGATCACTGGCGCTGTTGGTTGCGTTGGCGGATTGAACTGCCAGTTCACGAATCCGTTGCAAGTTGTTACCAATTTCACCTAATGCACCTTCAGCGGTTTGCGAGAGAGAAATGCCATCGTTCGCATTACGTACAGCTTGGTTCAAGCCGCGAATCTGTGAGGTCATTCT
>JBDHRU010000231.1:0-3476 GCA_039807765.1 Nitrosomonas sp.
CGCACCGTCGTCGGCAACGCTTCGCATCCATCGGTACTGGTCAATGCCGGTGCGCCCGATGCGGATATGGTGCTGGCGGTCACCGAACAGGATGAAACCAATTTGGTGGCATGCAAACTGGCCGCCACACTCTTTAATACACCGACTAAAATCGCGCGCATCCGCTCCACCGAGTATCTGACGCATCCGGAAATTTTTTCGACGGAAAACTTCTGTGTCGATTTTGCTATTTCCCCGGAACAGATTTTGACAGAATATATCGAAAAGCTGGTTGAATTTCCCGAAGCCTTGCAAGTGCTGGATTTTGCGTCAGGGAAAGTGAGCTTGGTTGCAGTGCGCGCATTAAAAGGCGGCTCATTGGTCGGGCAGCAGTTGCAGCAATTGCGCAAGCATGTTCCCAACGTAGATACTCGTGTGGCGGCTATTTTCCGTCAAGACCGGCCGATTGTTCCGGAAGGCGATACCGTAATCGAAGCTGAAGACGAAGTATTTTTTATCGCCGCAACTGAAGATATCCGCACGGTGATGCGAGAGCTGCGCAAAATGGATAGGCCGGTCCGGTACGTCATGATTGCGGGTGGCGGGAAGATCGGTAAGCGTCTCGCAATGACGTTGGAGAAAGATTACCAGGTCAGAATCATTGAACGTGATTATCAAGCTTGTGAGCGTCTGGCCGGTGAGCTGAGTAATACGCTAGTGCTGCACGGTGATGCTACGGATGAAGATCTGCTGGATGATGAAAATATCACCGAGATGGATTTGTTTTGCGCACTGACGAATGACGAAGAGAATAATATTATGGCCGCGCTACTGGCGAAGCGCATGGGGGCGCATAAAGTCATTGCTTTGATCAATCGCCGCGCGTATGTGGATTTGGTGCAAGGTAGCCGCATCGATATCGCGATTTCGCCGGCACAAGTGACAATCGGTTCATTACTTGCGTACGTGCGCCATGGCGATGTTGCCGCGGTGCACAGCCTGCGGCGCGGTGCGGCGGAGGCGCTGGAGCTGGTTGCGCATGGCGATGCGCGATCGTCCAAAGTGGTTGGGCGTAAGATTGAAGAGATCAAACTGCCCAAAGGTGCGACGATCGGTGCAATCGTACGTGGTTTGCCAAGATCGGAAGAATTATTCGGCGCAAGCTCGGCTTTCGGGCAGGAAGCAGAATTACCGGAATCGAGTCACGCAGTGCGCGTCATCATTGCGCATCACGATACGGTAATCCAATCAGAGGATCATGTAATCTTATTTGTGATCAACCGCACAATGATTCGTGAAGTGGAAAAACTGTTTCAAGTTAGCGTAGGTTTCCTGTAACTAGTAGCCCTATGAATCGCTTGTTTGCTGTTGTTAATGTGCTTGGCAAGATGGTGCTGGTATTTGGCTTAACTATGGTGATTCCACTAGTTTTGGCAATAGGGAGCAATGACGGCACGCACTTGGTTTTTGGCAAATCCATAATCGTTACGTTAGGCAGCGGATTGATCATGTCGATTGCAACGCAGCGCTTTAAGCGTGAATTGCAGACACGGGATGGTTTCTTGCTGGTTGTGCTGGTGTGGTCGGCACTACCAGCATTTGCCATGCTGCCGCTGCTGCTGCAGCTCCCTGAACTTAATCTCAGCATGGCTTATTTTGAAGCAGCTTCGGGGCTGACCGCCACGGGCGGCACGGTGTTGTCGGGCTTGGACGCACTGCCGCCCTCTATCAATTTATGGCGCGGCGAAATGGTGTGGCTTGGCGGGATGGGGTTGATCGTATTGGCGGTTGCGATTCTGCCATTGCTGGGCGTGGGCGGCCGGCAATTGCTGAATGCCGAAATACCGGGGCCGATGAAGGAAAACAAGCTGACGCCGCGTATCGCTGAAACGGCTAAAGGATTATGGTCGATTTACGCCAGTCTGACAGTGGCGTGTGTTTTTGCTTACAAGTGGGCCGGTATGGATTGGTTCGATGCTGTGATGCACGCTTTCACAACTTTGGGGCTGGGCGGTTTTTCATCGCATGACGCGAGCTACGCTTACTGGGATTCTCCGCTCATTGAATCGGTTGCGATTTTTTTCATGCTGATTGCTGGGATCAACTTTGCGACACATTTTCTGGTATGGCGAGCTAAGAGTTTGATTTTTTATCGCCATGACTCCGAGGTGGGGTGGTATATCGTGATTATGTTTACAAGCTGCATAGGTCTGGCGCTTTATCTGTGGTTTTCCGATGTTTATGCGGAACCGATGGTCGCCTTACGTTACGCCGCTTTTAACGTAGTTTCGGTAGCAACGACCACCGGCTACAGTAATACCGATTACAGTTTGTGGCCGATCTTTGTTCCGTTGTGGATGTTATTTTTGTCCGGCTTTTGTACTTCTTCGGGTTCTACCGGAGGCGGCATCAAAATGATACGGGCGCGAATTCTATATCAACAGGTATATCGTGAAATTATCACGATCATGCATCCAAGTGCAGTCATTCCGGCCAAACTGGGCAGAAATGTACTGGCAAATCGCGTCATTCTTGCGGTATTAGTGTTTCTGTTTGTATATTCGGTGAGTATCGTGCTGATGACATTTGTATTGACTCTCAGCGGTTTGGATGTCATTACATCCTTTTCTGCAGCAGTGGCCTGCATCAATAATCTGGGGCCAGGGCTCGGCGATATTGGACCGGCAACTACATACGCATCACTGACAGACTGTCAAATATGGGTTTGTAGCTTTGCCATGTTGTTGGGTAGATTGGAGTTTTTTACAGTACTCGCTATATTTACGCCAGCATTTTGGCGGAAATAAGATTCATAAACATAGTAAGTATATGCCAAGCTTATAATCATATATCAATTTTCAGAAGAGGTTCAGGTGGAGAATGCCGGTGTATTAAAAGGTATTAAAGTCATGGTAATTGATGACAGTAACACGATCCGGAAAAGCGCCGAGATTTTTCTGAGACCCTATGGTTGTCAGGTTATTTTTGCGGAAGATGGTTTTGAAGCGATGTCAAAAATTGTGGAAAATCAGCCCGATATTATTTTTGTTGATATCACAATGCCGCGATTGGATGGCTATCAAGCGTGCAAGCTAATCAAAAATAATCCAATTTACCAATCTATACCGGTAATTATGTTGTCTAGTAAAGATGGATTATTTGATAAAGCGCGAGGCAGGATGGCAGGGTCGAATGGTTATCTGACAAAGCCATTTACCGCAGAGGGTTTATTGAGCATAATACAAAGTTATACTTTGCAGTCAAATTGAATAAACTACTAACCTAACGTAGTTTGGTGTTGGGAATGCAATTCGTATCTTCATTGAGTTTAGTAGAAAGATTGAATTTAATTTGAATATACCTGAGGATCATTCTTTTAGTGTTTGTATGTGAAGTAGAATCAGGTATGTTATGACTAATAATCCCTAGTATGTTGAGGGTATTTTATGACAAATGACTTGACTTTGAGGGGTAAGGTCGACTAGCCTGAGAGGTGT
>JBDHRU010000232.1:0-3470 GCA_039807765.1 Nitrosomonas sp.
TGCGTACCGATCTGGATGCCATTGCCGGATTGCTGCGCGATTCGATCCAGCAGCACGTCGAGGTGGCCGGCATCGTCATCGAGGAAGCCAAAATTGCGCACCTGGCCTATGCACCGGAAATCGCCAGCGCCATGTTGCGGCGGCAGCAAGCCGAGGCGGTGGTGATGGCGCGGCAGAAGCTCGTTGACGGCGCGGTCGGGATGGTCGAAGTGGCGTTGAGAAACCTCGAAGATAAACAAATTGTTTCGCTGACACCCGATCAGCGGGCGGTATTGGTTACCAACATGATGACCGTGCTGGTGTCCGAATCCGGTGCGCAACCGGTGATTCAAATGGCGCAATCGACGCAGTAAAGGTGGTTTTTGCAGTGCGACAATACGATCCAGTAGAAATTTAAATGCAATAATGGATTAAGCAGCATAATTCGTGTTTGACTTTAAGTTGAGATACCTTTATAAATCCCAGTTCACCGTAATGGTTTTGTTCGATGCGATAGAACTGTGAGTTTGTCCTACAACTATAAGGAGATTAACAGCATGTCAGCAATCAAAATTCCATTGTTTCACTGCTTTCAAGCCTTTCGTGGCTTCCGCATGCTATTCCTGGGATGCTCGGTATTTGCGCCGATGCTGATTTCGGGTTGCAGCATCGGCGATAAAATCGACAAAGTGACCGATACCGTGAGCGACGTCTCCGGAGATACCGTTGCGACATTGAACGATGCAATCGATGCACTCGACCGGAATTCCGCTTCGTGGCAAGCAGTGTTGCAAGACACCACGTCGAAACTGACCAAAGATGCGCAATCCACCGTGCGTAACGAAGTATCCGATCTGCTCAATCGTAGTGTCGCCGCAACCGGTGACGAATTGCGCTGTAATATGGATTTTATTGGTACGCGCGTGCGTCAAGCGTTGACGGGAATTCGCGCGCGCTTGATGCATCAAGCAGTGCCACCTGTTGAACCGGCATTGTGTCACGTAGTTCCTGCTGCAGTGGATATGGCATTGGATCCAAGTCGCCGTAATAAGCTGGAATTCTTTGGTTATGATTTTGATACCACGCCGATCAAAGTAACACTGCACGATGGATCGCGCGCGCAGGACGTTTCCACCAAACTTGACCGGCTGACGCATTACCATATGACGCTCAATCTTGGCGCCAATGGTGTCCCACTATCGAAAGCGAGCGACAAGCTTACGTTGGAATGGCAGAACCGTCCCATTTCCAGCATCGCGGTTATTCAGCCTGCAACACCCGTGTGCCGGGAAAAAACAGAAACCTACTCGCGTGATACCTATTTATCTTTTACACCGCCACATACCCGGGGTGATAAGGAATTTGCCGGTCATGGTCCTGAAGTTTGGGCCAAGGCAAATTGGATCAACCAAGGTACACAAGTCAGTCTTCGTCTCTGGATGAAAGCTAAAGAAACACAGAGCGATTGGACTACCGCGGAAGGCGAGCGTACCGATGTTTACTACCCGGCTCCACCGGGGTGGCGCATCGACAGTATTGTCAGTGGCATGGAGAGTTCAGCGCACTATGTCGACACGGATCACAACGATGATCGCCAGGGCGGCGGCCCGAATGGGCCGGTTAAGGAATTTAAATTCCGCGGCGATCATGATGGCGATGATGCCGGCAGCTACACGGGTGTCGATGTGACCTTCAACCCACTGATGGTCAAATTGGTGGAGGTAGCCAACTGTGCTCCGGCATCGGCAGTGAAATCTTTGCAAGTCAAGGATCTGATTGCGCCTGCCACAATCAAGCGCCTGCAACCGATGATGCTGAAGCTGCAATCTCCGAAGCCGTAGCGATTCCGGATAAAAATCCTACTGTGCAAGGCACGTAGTTGAAAAAAAGGTCAAATGGATATTGCTATCCATTTGACCGGGAGGCATCTTCAGCTTTGTAGGCAAAAGTTGAAGAGCATGGCAGAAGAAGAAAGGAGATTTAAGCTCTGCGGATGCCAGAAGCAGTATCTACCAATCGTGTTGTAGCGTATGTGGTTTTAGTCACAGTGAAGTGCGGTAAAGTCAAATCTAAGGAAGCACTGAAAAAGATAGCGAGCGCGCCGGGTAAGGTGAAATCAGGTGAGAAAGCGCAATTTATAGGGAGTAAATGAGATTTTGAGCCTGATGTGAACGGGGCTTGAATGGGCGTCGTTTTTCAGAACTAAATATAACAGTCGCGCATCGCGTACAAGAGAAAAGAGAAGCGGTGAGGGTTGGTCGGAGAATTCAGCAATGTTCTAGTTGGTCATTCATACGCGCTCGTTTTATAATCCGCGCATCATAAACTAATCCAATCTTTCAAGATGGCCGGTGTTACAGTCGAAACTAAGCACTGTGCCTAATAGATATGAATCCAAGTCTGAATCAACTGCAACCTTATCCATTCCAAAAATTGCGGCAACTGCTTGAAGGTGTGACGTGTCATGCTGCGCTAAGACCCATTGAGTTGCAAATCGGTGAACCCAAGCATGCGACACCGGCATTTATCCGTCAGGCTATGACAGATAATTTGACCGGCTTGTCAACTTATCCGACGACACTCGGTACGTCGGTACTGCGCAACAGTATTGCAACCTGGATCAAGCGGCGCTACAACTTATCCGGAATCGATCCGGATACTGAAGTCATTCCGGTCAACGGCAGCCGTGAGGCGTTATTTTCTTTTGCACAAACGGTGATTGATAGCAACAACGACAAACAACCGGTGGTAGTGTGTCCCAATCCGTTTTATCAGATTTATGAAGGCGCTGCGTTTCTGGCCGGGGCTGTGCCGCATTTTATTAACACCTTGCCGGAGAATCATTTCAAGCTGGATTTCTCGCAATTGAGCGATGACGTATGGTCGCGCGCGCAGTTGATTTATGTCTGTTCACCCAACAATCCGACCGGCAGTGTGATGACGCTGGACGATTGGCGGGCGTTATTTACGTTGTCGGATCGGTATGGTTTCGTAATCGCTTCGGACGAATGTTACTCGGAAATTTATTGCGATGAGAATAATCCGCCGTTGGGTGCGCTGGATGCCGCGCAGCAACTGGGGCGAGATGGCTTTCCGCGCTTGGTGGTGTTCAATAGCTTGTCAAAACGCTCGAATGTGCCGGGGTTGCGCTCCGGTTTTGCAGCCGGGAATACGCAGTTATTGGAGAAATTCCTGCTGTACCGCACGTATCACGGTTCGGCGATGAACCCGGCGGCGCAAGCGGCGAGTACGGCTGCCTGGAGCGATGAAGCGCATGTGGTGGAAAATCGCCGTTTGTATGCACGCAAATTTGCCGATGCCATCGCAGTATTATCGGATGCAGCTGATGTACAGATGCCGGATGCCGGTTTTTATTTGTGGATCAAAACACCGATCAGCGACACCGAATTCACCAAACGGTTGTATCAAGATTATAATGTGGCGGTGCTGCCGGGCAGTTATCTGGCGCGCGATGCGCACGGCGTCAATCC
>JBDHRU010000233.1:0-3465 GCA_039807765.1 Nitrosomonas sp.
AATTATTTTCATGCACCAGTCATCGATTTCCAGAAAACCGTCGATGACGCATTGGCGCAAGCTGAGAGAATTAAACCGATGGTGGCTGATGTTCCGCGATTGTTGTTTGAAGCAAACAAAAAAGGCGGCAATTTGCTGTTTGAAGGTGCGCAAGGCGCATTGCTCGATATCGATCACGGCACTTATCCTTATGTAACCTCCAGTAACTGTGTGGCGGGTGCTGCAGGTCCCGGTAGTGGGGTTGGGCCGCAAATGCTGCACTATGTTTTAGGAATTACCAAAGCATATACCACCCGGGTCGGGTCGGGTCCGTTTCCAACTGAATTGGATGATGAGATCGGCAAACATTTGGCCACACGCGGTCATGAGTTTGGTTCAACGACTGGCAGACCACGCCGCTGCGGCTGGTTTGATGCGGTTGCCATGAAGCGATCAATCCAAATAAATGGCGTGACTGGGTTGTGCATTACTAAACTGGATGTGTTGGACGGCGTGGAAAGCCTCAATCTTGGTGTCGGATACAGACTGAGCGATGGCAGCAACAGCGATATTCTACCGGTTGGTGCCGATGATCTGGGGAGCTGCGAACCGATTTATGAGGAGATGCCCGGATGGTCGGAAAATACCGCCGGAATTAAGGATTTCGCTCAACTGCCCAAAGCGGCGCAAAACTATCTGAAGCGCCTTGAAGAAGTTTGTGCAACACCGATTGATATGATCTCCACCGGGCCGGATAGAGAAGAGACGATTTTGCTGCGTCACCCGTTTAAATAATGCGGCGGATTTGTTGACGAAAACCGATATCAATGACTTGGATTCATCATGCATCTTGACGATTTGATACAAATTGTCCGCTGGGAAGAAGCCGAACCCGCTTTGCGGGCAATCAGGACAGCAGTGTTTATTCATGAGCAGCATGTACCCGAAGCGATGGAATGGGATGAGTTTGATGCAGTCAGTGTACATTTGCTGGCGTGCGATGTTGCCGGACGACCGGTAGGGACTGCGCGATTATTGCCGGATGGACATATCGGACGTATGGCGGTGCTGAAAGCGTGGCGTGGTCAAGGTTTCGGTAGCGCGATGCTGCGCAAATCACTGCAAGAGCTGATGCGGTGGCATCAGCAAAAAGCGCAATTGAACGCGCAAATCAGTGCGGTTTCATTCTACGAGAAATTCGGTTTCCGGGTATTGGGGGAGGAATTTATGGAAGCCGGTATTCCGCATATCAAAATGGCTTTGTCATTGAAGCAGCATTAAACCCGGTCACTTGACTTCCGATTTTCCCCACTCATTGGCCAAGGTATCCGACGCTTGTTTCCATCGGTTGATGGCTTGTTCCGCGGCAGCTTTAGCTTGCTCCGATTTTTTTCGTGCTGCTTCGGCTTCGCGCTCAGCTTCAGCCACTTTCTGTTTGGCTGAAGCCAATTTTTTCTCGGCGAAAGCAGCGTCTTTTGCCGCAGTATCGGCGCTCTGCTTTACATCCATCATTTTCTCGTAAGCTACGCTGGCATTTTTCTGCAGCAACTCAATGCTGTCGGCGCGAGCAAATGGCATACTCAAAACAATCAGTAAGAACGAAGTGAAAAGAAAGTTGAGACTGGATTGTGTTGGTTTGAGGTTCATCATTATGGCCTTTATGTTGAGAATTTCTTCGTTTTGCCTAACAACATTTTAAGTTAAGTTAAAATCAGTATAGCAAAAAGCGAGTGCTCATGCTGATCGCTCGTGGTTATCGAATTTCTTATGAAAATGAAACACAAGCATGAAATAAAATATTTTTGAGTTGATCGTTTTGATGAAAGGAATTGGAATGTCGCTGTTATCGCTGCTAAAAATGAGTGTAATCTTTGTTTTCAGTGTAGGACTGATTACTTTTGCATTGCCGGTTCTGGCTGACTGCGAAGGTTGCTTATGTCCAGGAGACCCTTGTAAGCTTTGCCCGTTACCGGCAATGGAAAATGATCCGCCCAAACCCAATGAACCCGATTTGTGCGCCAAAATTAGAGAAAAAGTACCGCCGACTGCGGCTCAACCCGGCTCCAGCGAATATTTTCCCAGTTTGGATAAGTCAGTCATGGTATGCGTCAACGAAGGAGGGGATGTCATCCGGAATAAGCAGCGCAGTGCCGAATATCCAGCCCGGTTTTACTGTAAGCCGCCGCGTTCCGTGAAAAAGGATTAACAGGAATTACCCCTTTCTTGATCGCATCTGATCTGATTTGCATGCCTCCGCGTATTGCTCTTATGTTTTCATTTCCCCCGGTTAAGGAAACGCTGATTAATTCGGTAGACTAGATGAAGCACGAGGCGCACGGAACGCAGCAACCGGGACATATCAACAAGATAGGCGAGGGCGGCAAGTACCGCGCAACAAAGCGATTCGCTCGTATAGTCAATTAATCAGCATTTCCTTAAATTAATTTCCATAACCGGGGGAATGTTCGCAATCGATGATCGGATCATGCTGTCCCGGCTATTTGATGGTTATTTTCTTGGTGGTTGAGCCATTTACTTTCGGCAGCGTCAGCTCAAGTATGCCGTCTTTATATTTCGCTTCCGTTTTCGCTCCATCGACCGTACTGTTCAGCGTGAAACTGCGATAACTGGAGCCTTGGTAACATTCGCGGCAAATCACTCGCTCCCCTTCTTTTTCTTCCTTTTCTTTTTTGGTTTCGGCGCTGATGGAAACCCGGTTACCTTCAACTTCTACTTTAATATCCTCTTTGTTGACACCGGGAATTTCTGCGCGGACGGTGTAGGATTTATCACTTTCCTTTAAATCGATTTTGATTAAGGGTGCAATTTCTGATTCATTGAAATATGGACGTAGCCCAAATTCTTTAAACCAATCTTCCATATTGGTAAAAGGATCAAAGCGCGCCAAATCGCCCATGAATGGAGAACGCCGGATAATTTTTGACATGATATTAGCTTCCTGGACAGGTTGTTATTGGGTAATGCTAAAACGTAATCACTCAGGTCTATGGAGAGGAAACTGAAAATCGATACTGCTGCTGTCAAACATACCCAATTCGTTATCAACCTCCATTTCCGCTTCTAGCCAATCTTGAACCGCATCCGCTTCGTTACCGTTAAAACCGCGTTTCTCGGCGCGGTAATACGCTGCGGTGGCGATCATTTCCTGGCGGTTAGCACGTTGTTTGGCTGCATTGATAACCTGATGCGCGAGTATGTTTTCTTCGCTTTTGGATAAGCTTGTGCGCGACTTCTTGGGTGCAGTTTCACTGACTTTACTTGGCATTTGATCACTCTCCTTTATATGGATATTTCAAACTCAAGGGATTGAGCTAGTAAAAACTACTATCAATTGACTATCTTAGAGAAGCTTTTTAAAAAAATAAGTAAGAAAAGACTTATTTTTAACTAGAGCGTGTGGACAATTAAATTATTTATATTTGTCCCTGAGAATCAGAGATTGTGATTTACTGTTTATAAACAGTT
>JBDHRU010000234.1:0-3448 GCA_039807765.1 Nitrosomonas sp.
ATTGACTTTATGCGGCATGGTAGAGGAGCCCACTTCATCCGCTTTGGTTTTTTGCTTGAAATAACCGAGCGAAATGTAGCCCCAGATATCGCGATTCAAGTCCAATAAAATTGTATTGATCCGGGCGTAGGCGTCGAACAGTTCGGCCATGGCATCGTGCGGTTCGATCTGTGTGGTGTAAGGATTAAACGCCAATCCCAGTCTTTCGACAAACGATTGCGCAAACTTTTCCCAATCCAAACCAGGATACGCAGCGAGATGCGCATTGTAATTACCCACAGCGCCATTGATTTTGCCCAATACCGCCACAGCCGCAAGCCTCTCCCTGCCACGCTGCAAACGATACACAGTGTTGGCGATTTCCTTACCCAGAGTAGTCGGCGTAGCAGGCTGGCCATGCGTGCGCGCCAGCATCGGCACATCCGCCAGCAGATGCGCCAATTCGATCAAGCGCGCGATGATTCTGTCGAGCGCCGGCAGCATGACTTTTTCCAGACTCGACTTCAGCATCAAACCGTGCGACAGATTGTTGATATCCTCCGAGGTACAGGCGAAATGAATAAACTCGGCGACTTTCACCACTTCCGCATTATCCGCCAGCCTCTGCTTCAACCAATATTCAACCGCTTTGACGTCATGATTGGTCGTCGCTTCTATAGCTTTAATCGCTTCCGCATCCTCGACTGAGAAGTTGCCCGCCAAACCATCCAATTGCGTAACGGTTGCCGCGGAAAAAGGCGACACTTCGGCAACTCCCGGTTCATCGCTCAATGCTTTGAGCCACGCGACCTCAACTTGCACACGGAAACGGATCAGAGCGAATTCGCTGAAATAGAGCCGCAACGGTTCAACTTTGTTGTGATAACGACCATCGAGTGGAGACAAGGCGGTAACAGCGCTGGAATTCATGATAGGTGCATTTTTTCAAGAAGGCGGATTCTACCATGCCTGCTGCGCACTCAAAATGGTTAATTTTTCATGCAACCGCTGACTGATTCCAACAGCAAAAGCTTACCAGTATTGCAGTGTGGCAATTTGCCGCAGCGACAATTTGTCACATTGTTTTATCGAAATTTCCCCATAGAATAAAAAAACTGATTTTTTGAGAAATACCAAACAAAGCCAATCTTGCCGCAAGGCAAGTCCGGAAAGCCAATGGATCTCACTTATGAGATGAGATAGCCGGGTTGCCTCCTTTGAATGATGAGGAGTAACTGATGCGGAGTATCAAACCATCCGCTTTCAGAGCATTGTTCAAAAAAAGAGGCGCCGTCAATTTGCCGTTTCCCAAAACCGCAAGCAATTGGCAGCGCCTTGAATCTTACAATAGTGACACTTTTGGAGAAATGAATATGAAAAAAAATCATATCACGACACAACCCATGCATTGATATCGGTTGCCATTCTTTCAGCCGCTGCTTTGGCAAGCAGTAACGTTCATGCTGCCGACGCCGTAGGATTCAAACCTTGGAGCAGCAGCGGAAACATCCTTGATGCAGGTCATTCTTCTATTTCCACTTCCGAGTCCGGTTTGAAAAGCGCCTACTCCGACAATCCATCCCTCTTATATTCCTCATGGGCGCACACTGGCGATTGGTGGGTATTCATAAACGATGCCGCCGCCGATGTCACCTTAACAGTCAGCGGCGATTCCGGCTTTTCACCCGGTGTGACCGTCTGGGCAAGCGGCACCGCAAAATTTGACGGCGGCACCACCGATTTCGGTTCCGAAATCAGCAATGCGGGATTTGGTACACCGCATTCGTTCAATTCCACCGGTACAATGGGTGATGCCGGCACGCTCTGGATGGCCAACGGTCAAGGTGGGAACATGATCGAAACCCTGGGCTATGCTGTTTCCGGCCCCTCTCACGACGCTGCAACAACCGGTTGGGGCGAAACCATTCTGACCGGCGCACACGATGTCAGCCTGACCAACACCTTTGAAAACGGTGTCACCGGCAGCACCAGCGCTCATCTTGCCTCATTGACATTCAATCATTTAGCGCCAGGTTGGTATACCATCTATATTGGCGGCACCAATCATGCAACTGCGGGCGGTGCGTTTGATTTGACCATCAGCGCGGTACCCGAAGCGGATACCTGGGCCATGCTGATAGCCGGTTTGGGTCTGGTTGGATGGCGCATGCGCAAATATCAGAAAGACCCGATTCAGGCTATCGTTTAGTCTGCAAACCGTTATAACCAGAAGAAAAACGGAGGTCGTTGTTTCAGCCTCCGTTTTTTACTTAAGGGAAACGCTGAAAAACGACCGCGTTCGACCCACTGCGTTGAAATCACGTTCAAAATGCTCATTTACTCAATGTAAACCGCGCTGTCTCACCTGATTTCGCCTTGCTTGGCCGTCGCTCGCTCCTTTTTTCATAGTTTTCTCAAAAAGTTACACTCGGCTACACTGCCAGAAGAATTTGCCGGAGATTTTGCTGCTGACGCGGTAGAAAAGCGAGTCAGCCTGTACGTGAAAAATAACACGAAAAAATCCGGACACCCAGGCGCATGAAGCTGGATTGTAGAGACACAAGGAGTATTATCATGCCAATAACTATTAAAAAATATCTCATCGACATCACCAAGGCATGCTGCCTTGCGCTGCTCGCCTGTTCAACCTCGCACGCCGACTTCGGCCCTATGCCGATGACATTAAAACATGTTCCGATTCCCGAAGTACCCGGCTTACTCGATGGCCCCGATCCGATCATCATCGACAAAGAAAAAGCGATTGCCTTGGGGAAAGCTCTATTCTGGGACATCAATGTAGGCAGTGACGGCATTGCCTGCGCCAGCTGTCATTTTCACTCCGGCGCTGACCGGCGTACCAAAAATCAACTCTCACCCACCGGCAGAAATAGCAAGCTGCCAAAAGAATTCTCCGCCGCCAGCGACGGTTCCATGCATGGCCCCAACACCGTATTGAAAAAGAGCGATTTTCCATTTTTCCAGACCGACGATCCGATGAATCCGCTCGGGGTTCCGATTTATAACAGCGACGATGTCGTGGCATCGTCGGGAACATTCGGCGGCGCCTACCGCGATGTCGAATGGTTTAAGGAGCGCAACGATCTGTGCGACCGCAGCGCCGATACAGTTTTCCATATCAATACCCAAGGTGTGCGCAAAGTTCAGCCGCGCAACACGCCGACGGTTATCAACGCCGTTTTCAATTTCCGTAACTTTTGGGATGGCCGGGCCAACAATATTTTTAACGGCAGCAGTCCATGGGGAGATCGTGATCCCGATGCCGGCGTATGGATTAAAAAAGGTGACGGCACATACACCAAGAAGCGTTTACGGCTTATCAATTCCTCGCTTGCTTCCCAAGCGGTCGCTCCGCCGCTGGACGATTCCGAAGTGAGCTGTCACGGCCGCACCTTTGCCGACCTGGGTCGTAAATTGCACTATCGCAACCCCCTTGAAAACCAGAAAATTC
>JBDHRU010000235.1:0-3448 GCA_039807765.1 Nitrosomonas sp.
CAAATGCCCAATTCCCTCACAAATTAATCCAAAGTTACTCTGGAATGAGAAATTTGCGTCATTTTGCAAAAGTCTCATTAAGTGAATGAGGCGTGAACTGCGCGATATTTGGGAGTTCTTTGTCAAGAATATGTGCCAATAGGGCTGTACCGTTCATTTGTTGACGCAAGAAAGATCCATTTTAGGTAGCGTCTATGTACGCGGTGCGGATACTGAGTGTGTGATGAGAAAATTCGATTCCATTATTATGGATGACTGCTTGCAATTGGAATCTCAAGGAGAATGGCGGCGCTAGCCATTCTTGGGTTGTTTCTTCATGGAGAAAGCTGCAAAATTTCCTCGTGAAGGGAAATATCAGATTTAATTTCTCAATCTCAGTAGTAGTTGTTGGGTGTCCTTTTCAAGAACGACTAGAGCTAAAAGAATTTGCTCCTATACGACTGCGCCGTCATTTTCCAGAGGTTTTTTCTCTATCTTAACAAGATCTTCGCGCTTGACTCTCAAGAGCATGATGATTGAACTGCCAACCATGATCGATGAATAAATACCAAATAAGATACCGATGGTTAATGCCAGTGCAAAATAATAAAGAACTTCGCCGCCGAACAAAAGCATTGCAATGACAACTATCTGAGTGCATCCATGCGTAATAACCGTACGTGACATCGTTTGTGTAATAGCGCTATCGATGACTTCGGTCAGAGATGCTTTGCGGTATTTGCGGAAATTTTCTCGAATGCGGTCGAAAATCACGACTGATTCGTTAACGGAGTAGCCCAGGATAGCGAGTATTGCAGCCAATACCGTCAGTGAAAATTCCCATTGAAAGAATGCAAAGCACCCAACAATGATAACCACGTCATGTAGGTTGGCGATAATGCCCGCCACACCGAATTTCCATTCGAATCGCATAGCGAGGTATGCGACGATGCCAAGTGATACAAAGAGTAATGCAAGCGCGCCATTCTCCAATAATTCACTACCGACCTGCGGACCGACAAATTCCACTCGTTTCATTTCTACGGATGAGTCGACCTGTCTAAGCGCGATCATCACGGTTTCCGATAGCTGGGCGCTGGAAATCCCAGGTTTAATCGGCAGGCGTATTAAAACATCGCGGGAAGTGCCGAAATTTTGCACACTAGCATCCGGCATATCGAGGTTGGCCAATGTTCCCCGAACTTTCTCAAGATCGGCAATTCGGCCGTAACTGACTTCCAATACGGTTCCACCGGTAAAATCGACACCGAGATTGAGTCCTTTTGTGGCAATGAAAAAAATAGACAAAAGAAATGTCACAATTGAAATAACGGCCCCGATCCGTCTCCATCGCATAAAAGGGATGTTCTGCTTAAATCGAAAAAATTCCATGATCTACTTTCCTAAAATCTATTCAACCAATTTTTGGATTACTTGGTGTTGGATGGTTTGCGCTTATTTTTTACTTTACCAGAGCTTTTCGCGCCAGATTCAGTGAGGACATTGCCGTCAGCATCGCGAACATCCTCAGTTTTAGTTTTTACCTGAGTATCTGTTTGTGACTCAATACTTTGATCAAGTGGCCGTGCAACAATTCTTTGCGTATCGATCGTTTCAGATCTTGCCTTTTCCTGGCTCGGAATGGCTCTTTTTGTAGTCGGACTCGATTCCGGTATCCAGATTTTGCCAATGGGGACATGATCCAGTCTTCGACGGCTGCCATAAATGAGATTGACGATCCCGCGTGTGACAAAAGTTGCCGTGAATACGGAAGTCAAAATTCCCAAGCAGAGGACAACCGCAAATCCTTTAACCGGACCGGAGCCGAAAGCAAATAAAGCAATACCGGCAATTAAAGTGGTAATGTTGGAATCCACGATGGTGCCGAATGCGCGTTCAAATCCAGTGTGAATAGCCAGTTGTGGAGAAGCGCCGCCACGCAATTCATCCCGGATCCTTTCATTGATCAGCACATTGGCGTCGATCGCCATGCCTACTGTCAATGCCAATGCGGCCATTCCCGGCAGTGTCAACGTGGCCTGCAGGATGGATAATAAGCCGACCAGCAGCAATAAATTCATGGCCAATGCGATAACCGAGATAACGCCAAATGCGGTGTAATAAATCGCGACGAAAAAGGCGACTGCTAGGAATCCGTATAATGTCGAGTTAAAGCCCCGGGCAATATTTTCCGCTCCCAAGCTTGGTCCTACAGTACGTTCTTCGATTATATCCATCGGCGCCGCCAGCGCACCCGCACGCAGCAATAATGCAACGTCACGCGCTTCTTTGCTGGTCATGCGGCCGCTGATCTGCACGCGCCCGCCGCCGATTTCTTCACGAATGACGGGTGCGGTGATGACTTCTGCTTGATTTTTTTCAATCAGCAAAATGGCCATCCTTTTACCGACATTTTCCCGCGTCAATTGCTTGAAGATGCGTGATCCGCTATTGTCCAGATTGAGGTGCACCGCAGGTTGATTGTCTTTGTCAAAGCCGGGTTGAGCATCGGTGATGTGCTCACCTGTCAGCAAAACTTGTTTTTTAACGAGCAACGGACTGCCGCCGCGTTCTTCGTAAAGCTCAGTACCCGTCGGTACCTTACTACGCTGTGCAGCGTCAAGATCGTGCTCGTCATCGACCATGCGAACTTCCAGCGTAGCTGTGCGCCCCAGAATGTCTTTTGCTTTGGCGGTATCCTGCACACCTGGCAATTGTACGATGACACGATCCACGCCGGCTTTTTGAATGATGGGCTCTGCAACCCCTAATTCATTGACACGGTTGCGCAATGTGGTGATGTTTTGCAGTACGGCCGATTCTTGCATGCGAGTAAGCGCCTCGGGCTTAATCGACGCGACCAGATGGTAACGGTTGTCGAGATTTTCTTCTTTTAAACCAAGATCCGGGTAACTCGACTTCAATTCGGTTGCGGCTTTTACGCGTGACTCAGCATCGCGGAATTTAAGAGTCAGCTTCTTGGCATGCTTCTCAACTCCGGCATAAGAGATTTTTTGTTCACGTAGTTTTGCGCGGATGTCTGCACTATAGCGATCCAGTGATTTGTCGAGTGCACCCTCCATATCAACCGCCAGCATGAAATGCACGCCGCCGCGCAAATCCAACCCCAAATACATCGGCAAGGCGCCGAGATCGGTCAACCATCGCGGGGAATTCGGCAGCAAATTCAGCGCAATGATATAGTCGCTGCCAAGAGCGGATTCGAGCAAATCTTTGGCTTTGATTTGAGTGTCCGTGTCGGCGAAACGTACCTTGACGCTTCCTTCTTCCAGGAGTGTTCCATCCGTTTCAAGGTTGGCTTGCTTTAACGCGTCTTCGACTCGTTGCAACAAGGCGGTGTCAGTACTTGCGGAAATCCGTAAAGGAGAAATCTGTACTGCGGGCGATTCGCCGAAGAAATTCGGCAAAGTGTAAAGCAGGCCGAGTAACAGTGAAACCGCAATAATCA
>JBDHRU010000236.1:0-3447 GCA_039807765.1 Nitrosomonas sp.
GTCAGTTTGTCGATTTTTACGGTGACACTGCGTTGCTTGCCGTCGCGGACGATATCGAATTCCACTTTACTGCCCGGTTGCTCCATCGCGACTTGATTACGGAAATCGCCCACTTCGCTCACCGGCCGCCCTTGAAAGTTGACGATGACATCCCCGGCTTTGAGCCCCGCTTTGTCGGCCGGCGAGTTTTTCGTCACTTGGGCAATCAGAATACCTTTCTCATTTTTCAATTCGAAGGATTTGGCCAAATCGGCGGTCAGCGGCTGAATCATAATGCCAAGATAACCGCGCACCACTTCACCTTTTTCGATCAATTGATTGGCGATGCGCTGCACCAGATTGATCGGAATGGCGAAACCGATGCCCATATAGCCGCCGCTGCGGCTGAAAATAGCGGTGTTCATACCGATCACCTCACCATCCAGATTCACCAGCGGCCCACCGGAATTGCCGGGATTGATCGCGGCGTCGGTTTGAATGAAGTCTTCGTAATCGTTAATACCGAGCGACGTTCTGCCTTTTGCGCTGACAACACCGACCGTCAGAGTGTGGCTCAACCCGAAGGGATTACCGATGGCGACTACCCATTCGCCGACTTCCAATTGGGAATAATCGCCGATTCGCACTGCGGGCAGACCGCTGGCTTCGATTTCGATCACGGCGATATCCGACTTGGGGTCGGTGCCTTTGATTTTTGCTTCAAATTCACGGCCATCGAGAAACTTGACGCTGATCTTGTCGTTCCCTTCGACCACATGATTATTGGTCAGAATGTAGGTTTTGTTATTATTGGCGGCAAAAACAAATCCAGAGCCTTGTCCGACCACTGAGCGTTGTTTACCCGGCTGCTTTTTCCCCGGCGCATTATGACGGGGAGAATCGGGTAAGCGATCGCCAAAGAAACGCCGGAAAAAATCATCACCAAATGGAAAGTTATCGCCATTTCCATCGCCAAACGGAAAACCGAACGGCGACATTTGTGTCGCTTCGGATTCCCGTTCAACCTGGATCAACACCACCGACGGCGAAACCTTGCGTGCCACTTCGGCAAACGCCTTGCTGGTCTGACGCAGACTTTCCACACCATTACCCTGTTGCGCGAATGAATCAACCGGCACTAGCAGCGCCAACATCATCAACATAAGAAAATTACGATATGCAAACATATGATCCACTCCTCTGATTGACAAAAAACAACCGCAATATTTGATAGATCAGGCGGCTTATAGTTTAGAATCCCTGATACAAATTACAAGTAACTCATGCCATGATCGAATCCGATGGCATTTTTTATTTCCGCGATAAAACCTATGATGATCGTTATTTCACCGGCTAAAACACTGGATTTTGAAACACCGCCCGGCACGCAAGAATATACCCAACCCGGCTTTCTCGACGACTCAACACAGTTGATCGAAACACTCAGAAAGCTGGAGCCCGACCAAGTCGGCGCCTTGATGTCGATCAGCTCCAAATTGGCCATTTTGAACTCCAATCGCTATTTCTCCTGGAAGCGCCCGTTTACCCTGGATAATGCCAAGCAAGCGATATTTGCTTTCAAAGGCGATGTCTACACCGGTTTGGACGCGGAAACCATGACCGCGGCAGAGCTGACATTTGCACAACGGCATTTACGCATGTTGTCCGGCTTGTACGGCGTGTTGCGTCCGTTGGATCTGATGCAGCCGTACCGACTGGAAATGGGCACGCAACTCAAAAATTCACGCGGTAATAATTTGTATGAATTCTGGGGAGATAAAATCACGCTTGCACTCAATCAGGATCTGGCGAATCAAAATGACAATATCTTGATCAACCTTGCCTCCAATGAATATTTTCAGTCCATCCAACCGAGTAAGCTTAATGCACGGATTATCACACCGGTTTTCAAGGATCAGAAAAATGGCGTTTACAAAATCATCAGCTTCTTCGCCAAGAAAGCGCGTGGCATGATGAGCCGCTATATTATCCGGAACAAACTCACGGAACCTGATGTCATTAAAAACTTCGATGTCGCTGGTTATCGGTTCAGTAAAGTAGACAGTTCTCGGGATGAATGGATTTTTACCCGCGCTGAATCCAAGTCCGCGTAATCCACAGCAGTGGCTTTTTAACTTTCCGGCAGAATCCATCGATGCACACGAATAAACCCGCAGAACGGGCAAAACACTATGTCACGTTATCTAACAATCACGATCTTGCGTTGATCAAGCCTTTGTTCGCGACTGATGCTACTTATTACTCCGCTTATTTTGGTGAATATAAAGGCGGTGCCGCCATTCATGCAATGATGATCAACTTCTTTGAGCGCTTTCCCGATGCACACTGGGATGTAACGGAATATCGCGACATCGGCAATGAAGGCGCAGAGTTTACCTTCAGCATGACCGGCACCGATGTTTTTTCCAACGAACGCGTCAGACGGCAGGGATTAGAGTGCATTTACTTTTCACCAGAGGGATTGATCAGGCATATTGCCGTCTACAAACCGGACGATTCCCAGGATTGACCGGCTACTTGTTACCAAAAGCATTGTTTAAATTCACGAATAACGCTATCCTGATAAGTTATATCAATTTTTGTCCAAATTAAAATCAAAATGACACAAGATGAACAAAAACGCGCAGTCGCAGCAGCTGCAATCGAGCATATTCCGGTTGGTTGTATTGTCGGGGTAGGAACAGGTTCTACGGCTAATTACTTTATTGATGAATTAGCCAAAATCAAAAATAAAATCGAAGGCGCGGTCGCCAGCTCGGATGCAACGGCACAGCGTCTCAAAGGTCATGGTATCGAAGTACTCGATCTGAATAACGTCATTGACCTTCCCGTGTACGTCGACGGCGCGGACGAGATCACCGAACACTTACATATGATTAAAGGCGGTGGTGGTGCGTTGACCCGAGAAAAAATCGTCGCGGCGGTGGCACGGAAATTTATCTGTATTACCGATCAGAGCAAACTGGTGAATATTCTTGGCAACTTCCCGCTGCCAGTCGAAGTCATACCGATGGCGCGCAGTTATGTCGCGCGCGAGATTGTGCAACTGGGCGGGCATCCGGCATTACGTCAAGGGTTCGTTACCGACAACGGCAACATTATTCTGGATGTGCACGGTCTGCAAATCATGAATCCGGTTGAACTGGAAGCAACGCTTAACCAGATTACCGGCGTTGTCACCAATGGCCTTTTCGCCCGGCGCTCGGCGAATACGCTACTATTGGGAACCGATAACGGTGTACGGACAATTACTATTTGATTAACAAAACTTATTCCAAGCATTTAACACTCTAAAGTTACAAGCTTCGAAACCCTCAAAAGGCAATTCATGGCAAATAAAGAACATATTTCCAAGCAGTTCGACGCTGACCTTGAAGAAGTGCGCACCCGTGTTTTGCAAATGGGCGGTTTTGTCGAAGAACAGATCGAATGCGCGATCGAAGCGTT
>JBDHRU010000237.1:0-3368 GCA_039807765.1 Nitrosomonas sp.
TCCAGATTTCAGGGCCGGTGGTTTTCTCGTGTATGGCCGGATTGGCCGGATTCTTGAATTGTTGCAACAGTACGTAACGCCCCGGATCGGAAGCGACGATTTCTTCCGCCTTCGCCAAAGCCCCATTCATGCCGCGCGCGCCTTCGGTCAATGCCAGTTTGGCGCCGAGCGCCACCAGCAGCTTGCGCCGCTCCACACTCATCGTTTCCGGCATCGTCAAGGTGAGCGGAATGCCCCGCGCCGCCGCTACGAATGCCAATGCGATCCCGGTATTGCCGCTGGTCGACTCGACGATTTCTTTTCCCGGTCCCAACAAACCTTTGCGCTCGGCATCGTCGATCATTGCCACACCGATGCGGCATTTGACCGAATACGCCGGATTGCGCCCCTCAATTTTCCCCAGCACCAGCGCCGCCGCCCCATCCGTCACCCGGTTGAGACGCACCAACGGGGTGCGGCCGATCGATAATGAATTATCTTCAAACCAATTTGCCATGAATTTTCCTTTTTAAATATGATGCCGATTGCACGTGCATCGTAACCAACCGTAGCGCCAGATCATAATCGTTTCACTATAGCGCATTCATTATGTAGCGGAAAGACAAACTGCATTAATCCGTGCCGTTGAATGGAACCCGAAACGCAATCGCATCATGATCGGCTTGGAGCAATTGCTTCTAAATATTTTTTGGAAAATAACCAAAAAATTTTGCACTTCATCGAGCCGCAACATGATTGTCATCCCTTTTGTGAATCAAGAAGTAGACCACCGGGATCACCAGCAGGGAAAACAGCGTTGAAGCGAAGATGCCGAAGATAAAACTCCAGGCCAGCCCCGAGAAAATCGGATCGAGAATGATCACGAAAGCACCGAGCATCGCGGCACCGGCCGTTAAGAAAATGGGACGCAGACGGATTGCACCGGCTTCGATCAAGGCCTGCGGTAATGTCACATCGCCGCGCACGCGGATACGTTCGATGAAATCGACCAGAATGATGGAATTGCGCACCACGATTCCGGCTAGGGCGATCATGCCGATCATGGCAGTGGCGGTGAAATAGATCGGATTGGGATAGCCTTCGATCGGCGACGCCATGATCAGATTGAGCAGCCAGAAGCCCGGCATGATACCAATGATCGTCAGCGGTATGGCGATCATCATGACCAGCGGCATGGTCAGCGAAGCGGTCTGACCCACCAGCAGAATATAAATCATCACCAGCGCGGCCGCAAAAGCCAGACCGAGATCGCGAAATACATCGACAGTGATTTTCCACTCCCCCTCACCAGCGAGTTCCACGGAATACCCCTGCGGCAGCGGCCGGTCGGCCAGAATATCCTGCAGATCGAAGATAGCTTCAACCGGACTGCGTCCCGCCATTTCAGCCACGACAAAATGCACCCGGCGCAGGTTCTTGTGATAGATCGGCTGATCCGCGTGTAACGGCACCGGCGTGACGATTTCGCTCAGCGGAATCAAGCCGCCTTGCGCGTTTTTCACCCGCAGCGCCAGCAGATCGGAAACGGAAGAACGCAGCGAACGCGGCAGTTGTAGCACGATTTCAAGCGGCAGGCGCTCGGTATCCGCATGCACGATGCCAGCCACATGTCCGGCAGCGGCTACGCGCAGCGCTTCCACAACCTGCGCGGCGCTAACACCGGACAAGGCGGCTTTTTCGCGATTGAGCCGGAAATGGACCTTATCATGCAGCGCTTCGGAAAAATCATCGGCATCGACAACCCCTTCGATGGTTTCGATATCGCCGCGTACACGCCGGGTGACTTGCACCAAGTCGGCAATACTGGCTTCGGGCGGTCCGTAGATTTCCGCAACCACACTGGCCAGCACGGGTGGGCCGGGCGGAATCTCCACGATTTTCAGGTTGGCACCGTATTGCTTGCCTATTTTTTCTACTACGGGCCGGATGCGCAACGCGATTTCATGCGATTGATGCTTGCGCATATCCTTGGGCAGCAAATTGATCCGCACATCGCCCATATAACCGCCATCGCGCAGATAGTAGCGGCGCACCATGCCGTTGAAATCCATCGGCGAAGCAGTGCCGGTATAAGTTTGATAATCGGTGACTTCATTCACGGTAGCGAGATAACGTCCCAGCGCGCGCGCGACTTCATCGGTTTGTTCCAGCGTTGAGCCGCGTGGCATGTCGATGACGATCTGCAACTCGTTTTTATTATCGAACGGCAGCAGTTTCAGCGGCACAGCCCGGGTAACCGCCAGCATGACCGAAACCGCAAAGGCAACCAGAATGATCAGCAAAAAAAACCATGCCCGGCCGGGCGTCGCCAATAGCGGGTGCAGTGTGGCGTGATACAGCCGGTAAATCGGCGTTTGTTGGAATTCCACCGACGCTTCATGCTGCAGCTTGTGGTAGTCAGCTTGCAACAGTTTATAACTGGCCCAAGGTGTAACGGTAAAGGCCACGATCAGCGAAATGAGCATGGCCACGGGAACGTTGAAGGCCATCGGCGCCATATACGGCCCCATCATGCCGGTAATAAAAAACATCGGCAGGAATGACACGATGACGGTAAACGTCGCCAGTATGGTCGGCGGCCTGACTTCCTCGACGGCGGTCAGCAGCGCATCCAGCGGCGATTCCTTGCGCAATTGGTAATGGCGGTGAATATTCTCGACGTCGACGATCGGATCATCCACCAACAGCCCCAGAGACAGAATCAACGCAAACAGCGTGACCCGGTTGATGGTATACCCGGTGAGATAATCGAGCAGCAATGTCAGCGCCAGCGTCATCGGCACCGCAATCGACACGATGAACGCTTCTTTCGGGCCGAGCGAAAATGCCAGCAGCGCCATGATGATGACAATCGCAAAACAGAGATGTTTGACGAGCTCGTTGACCTTGTGATTAGCGGTTTCGCCGTAATTCCGCGTCACCGTCAGCAAAACATCCTGTGGTACGAGCGTACCGTGCAGCTTGCCCGCCATGGCCAGCACGTCGTTGGCCACCGTGACGGCATTGCTGCCCTTGCGCTTAGCGATGGCGAGCGTCACCATCTGACGCTCTTGCCCAGCTTGCGGCTGCATTCCCGTTGCCTGACCGGCCGTGACCATGCTCTCCACCGCAGGACCGAAGCCAATACGTGTGTAATGACTGACATCGGCCGGGCCATCGATGATGCGCGCCACATCGCGCAGATAAACCGGTCGGTTGTCCACGCTTTTGATGACAGTGGCTTCGACTTCTGCAACCGAGCCGAAATGCGGGCCGGCCTCGAGCAGGATTTCGCGATTGCCACGTTCAAATCGGCCGGCTTGCAGATTGACATTGGTGTCAGCCAGCGCGCGCACGATCTCGTTCAGGGTAACGCCATGCACCGCCAG
>JBDHRU010000238.1:0-3362 GCA_039807765.1 Nitrosomonas sp.
TCATCAGTCACATTGATTTAAAAAGTAATTGTATCAACTGACCCATGAACTGGGATTGAAATAGTGCAAAGGTCTCAGGGGATGTCGTGCTGGAAAATTTTGATGAAGGCATTGATACCGCCCGGTCTTCCATTTCTTACACGTTGGGCGCCAATGTGGAAAATCTTCATCTGACCGGTACCGGTGTGATCGATGGAACGGGCAATGAACTCGCTAATGATTTGACCGGTAATAGCGCTAACAATACGCTCACCGGACTGTCGGGCAATGACAAATTGGACGGCAAAGAAGGTAGCGATATGCTGATCGGTGGCAGCGGCGACGATGTTTATATGGTCGATGATGCGGGCGATTTGGTGATCGAATTCAGCGCTGAAGGAACCGATAAAGTGAGATCGAGCGTCAATTTCTCGTTAAGCGCAAATGTCGAGGATCTTGTCTTGACCGGCAGTGCGGCGCTCAACGGAACCGGTAACGATGTTTATATTTTTGGCCGGAATTATGGCGTAGATACCTTGATCAAAAATGATTCTGTGCCGGGTAATGTTGATACTGTGCGATTTCTGCTGGGTATCAGCGCTGATCAGCTTTGGTTTCAGCGGGCTGGTAATGATCATCTGGAAGCAAGCATCATTGGAACGATGGATAAAATGGTGATTAATGACTGGTATCTCGGACCGACCCATCACATTGAGCGGTTTAGAACTTCCGATGGCTTGACATTGCGTGATCAGCAAGTCGATGATCTGGTCAATGCGATGGCGGGTTATGCGCCGCCCGGCGCGGGTGAGTTCCTGTTGCCGCCTAATTACGCATCGATTTTGGATCCAATCATCACTTCTCATTGGACTTGATGTATTCAGGCCGTCGCCGCTCAAGGAATACTTTGGAAACACTGATCTATTCGATGTGATCGAATAGATCAGTGTTTCCGTAGCTCTGACAGCCGGATCGCGTCTTAAAGACAAGAGATGAGTGGAATAAGGCAGAAATAGCGCAATTCAGGACAGAATATGGCAAATTTTACCCCAATACCCCAAAACCGCTCGCTTTACCCTTGGTGTGCGGTGAATTAATCAGCGTTTCCGTATGCTGTGTTGAAATTAGATTCAAAATGTTCACTGACCACTCGTAAACTGCACTTTTTCACCTGATTCCGTCTTGCCTGACTATCGCTTGCTGCTTTTTTAAATTTATCCCTATGTTATGCAGCGCACAGAAATAATCTTATTTTAAGAAGAATATGGTTTCTTCAATTAATGCGAGGAGACTATTAACATGTTTTTATTAAATAGATTAACCATTGTTTTATTGGCGAGTGCCTTTTATTTTGGCAGCTTATCCGCTTTTTCCCAGTCAACGCCGCCTTTGGATCAACCGATCGAGAAAACTCCAATCGATCAAATGTCAGAATCCGGGCGCATCCAGGAGGAGAAGGATAAGCAACGCAGCAAAACAAATTCACCTGATAGTGATGAAAAACAACAAGATAATTCTGTAACTCCACCATATTCAACCAAACCTATTGTAGAAAATCCAAGCAATGTTATGGGAAAAGAAAGATAAATATGCACCCGACGATGACGAATAGTTTACATATTTACCGATCAAACTAACCCCTCAATTGATACGCGATTTCTGTATTACCGGTAGGCTTCCGCCCCAGCAAGAATTGTCCATTAAAATAGGGTAACTCTGCTATGTTGGGTACCGCACATAGTTTTTTAAAAAAAACATTTAATATAAAAATAAACTTGGGTCTTAGTAAGTTAAAGCGGGTTTATAAGTGTTTAACTTCTTAAGACCCATAAACTTTAATCACAAATGTTGTTCTTAAAAAAGTATGGCTTGTGAAATTCTGAAATTGTGACTGTTACGGATGAGGGGTATTCGATTAGTGTATATCAAAACAGAGCCGTATCAGCGTGATTGGCTACACATACAATATTATCTATGCAGCATTCATACAGATGATCTTTGTGAAATTCTTTATAAGTGATGAGAGAAATTACGCAACTTTCTTTCCCTCCGAATTGCTTCATATCACCGAATTAATTTAACCAAAATACTGTTTCTTGAAAACGTCGTGGCTATTGCAGTCATACCGTTTTAGTTCATACAGATAAGGAGGTATTAATTATGATTGATATTCACAATCCGCAACAAAACAAACTGCTCACGGCTTTACCAGAAGCAGACTACGAGCATATTTCCATGCATTTGGAACTCATTCAGCTGTGTCCTGGCGAAATTTTGTTCCAGTCAGGTGAAAAGTTGCAATATGTTTATTTTCCAACGGACTGTTTCATATCATTGCTGTATGACACGGAAGACGGTGCAACTACGGAAATCGCATCCATTGGTAATGACGGTGTCGCTGGTGTCGCTATTTTTATGAGTAGGGCAGCAATGCTCTACCGAGCAATGGTGCAAAGTGCCGGTTATGCCTACCGGATGCCGCAAAACTTGTTCATGGAGGAATTTAGCCGCCATGGTGCGTTTTATCATAAGTTGCTGAACTATACACAGGTTTTCATTACACAAACGGCGCAAATGGCAGTTTGTAACCGGTTTCATAAGGTCGACCAGCAGCTTTGCCGCTTCCTGTTATTAAGCCTCGACTGGATTCCAACCAATGAATTGGCAATAACCCAGGAGTTGATTTCCAATATGCTGGGCGTACGCCGCGAGGGCATTACAGAAGCTGCCGGAAAACTGCAGCAAGCGGGATTGATTCACTATAAACGAGGCCACATTACCGTGTTGGATCGAAAGGGGCTGGAAGCCCGTTCTTGCGAGTGTTACCAGATAGTTAAGACGGAATTCGAGCGTTTGCGCGCCGCTTAGCCAGTCAGTTGATCGTTCGCTTACCGTGTATGATTAATTGCGTTTGCCCCTGTATTTGTTCCATCCAGTTCTGGAAGAAAGTTTGCTTGCAGCATTAGCGGCGCAACTATCAATCGGATTTGATGATATGCAGCGGGTTTAGTATGGAAACTCTAAATTGACTGGGGATTCCCGGAATTTACTACCTGCAATTTTCACATTATTCTCAAAAACCGGGCTACCAAAGATCATCATAAAAAAACGGCGGATATATAAATACGCCGTTTTTTTATTCTAAGAGCGCACTAATCATGCAGCTTGCTTCAAATGCGCGACTGCTTGCTCGGCGGCTTTTCTCGCTGAATCTGCAGCCCCTAGATTACCTTCTTTAATCGCTTCATCCAGACTTCTGATACCGGCATCCAGGTGTGAGCCGCCGGGCGTTGCCTGAGTTTTCTCAGTTTTTGCGGCATTTGCATGGATTTTCGCCTCTTCAGCATGCTGAGCAATCGATTTTCCCTCTGATGCCTTAACGG
>JBDHRU010000239.1:0-3361 GCA_039807765.1 Nitrosomonas sp.
CCTTGGTTGACGATGGTTTGATCGCTCACTTTATGGGCGCCCTGCATCATATTCCCGCCGGTCCAGTGATACATGAAGCGGTACCCCGCCATGAAATCCCCGGGTTTATCGAGCATATGGCCGAACATGATCGTCGCCGGCGGTATTTTGTGATGCCGGTGCGAGGAAGTGTGCAGATGCGACTCGGCAGAATTGCTCGTGCCGCCGATTGGCATGGCGTTATCCGGTTCGATGTCGAATTTGATGGCGGCATTGGCCACATAGTAATCAAAATCGGCATAACCGCCATTGCCATTGCCGCCAATCTGCATCGCACTGGCGCGGGTGTAATATTCAAAACCGGCTTCCAGCGCCACGCCTTTGCCCAGCAGCTTACTCAATACCACCCCGCCGCTTAACGAACCGAATCCCGCCAGGCGATGATCGCTGGAAAAATGGGCGGGTAGTTTTCCAGCATCAAATAAGGTGAATCTTGGCTGCGCATCAACAGAAAGCCCATCGACCGGACTACCGTTTTGATCAACCAGACTAAATGGATCGTTGCCGAAATACTGGACTGTGGGATTTTTATTATCCACCCAGATTTGCCGCCCGAGACTGTCCACTTCCGGCCTTCTGTAAGTTTGTTGCGTGAGCAGATAAGGACGGAAGAAGCTGGCGGCATCCTGCGAATAGTAGCGAATCCGCGGCGTCAGCGTCCACCCGCCGCCCAGCGGTTGCACCCAGCTGGCATCGAAGGTGTGCGAATTCACCCCCCAATCGTCGACCGACAACCGGTAGCCTAAATGCATAGCCGCATTAAACGGCTCGATATATTGCACATACTTGGCGCTGAGCGCCACTTGATTGCGCTGATTCGGACGCTGCTCAATCAGCGCGCGTACGTCGCCTGTAATGAAATTGTTGTTCAGACTGGCCGGATCGACAAAAATAACCGACGTCGCCTTGTAAGGATTCTCCAGAAATCCGCTGCTGTGCGTGTATCCGATACCGGCATCGATGAGCGCATTCTTATTCAGAACTTGCGTCAAACCAATGTTCGCCACCCAATCCTGGCGGTTTCCCTTTAAAATCTCAGACCCGCGGCGATTGACGATCTGCTGCGCATACGCGGTTTTAGTGATGTACGGCGAAGAGTCATGATCGAGAATCGCGCCGATCTGACTGCTCGTATAGCCGCCGCCAAACTTAACGCTGGTCAGCTTCTGGTTGAAATCCAACCGGCCGCCGATACTGCCGAAGCTCGATTGATAGTCTCGTTCCCGGGAAAAACCGCCGCTTACATTCACAGCCGCTTCATTCCATTCATAGCTCAGACCGAAATTGGCTTGGCGGCGTGTTTCCGGAGAAGCCGACGACATCACCAGCACCGACCGCGTATCGACGACACCCGTTGATTGCTTGCTAAGCGGATCTCTGCCAATCGGATTCAAATCATGATTTAACAGCACTTGGCTATTCAGAATAGGCGAAGCGCCAACGACAACACCGTTGACCGTATAAGGCCGGTTGCCGCCGTCGGTGGCCAACGGGGTAATTGAAACAGGTGTTGCACCGGCCCAAGTATCTTGCGTATAGCCAAAGGTAAACTTGGCGCGGTCGGTTAACGAGAAAATACCGCTGCCATGTAAAACATCCGCCGAGATCGGTTTATAGCTGTGCGGAACACCATAGAGATTGCGTTCGCCTTCCTGGTAGCGGCTGTATTGGAAATTGACCCGGTCGGTTCCCGCCGAATGTCCGGATGGAGTTATCAACAGGCCGGGCAAAACCAATGCGGCCGATGTCAATGCCTGCAGGGTTTGATTTCTTGGCTTTGCGGACTGTGTTTCCGGATCGTTGAACGAGTGATTGCTACGGTTGTGCTGCAAATTGTGATGACCTCAAATACATCCCTAGCAAAAGCCAGCTTAATAACATCCACAACCGCCGCCACCCGCGGATGATTTGTGGCTGGGCGCCGCTTCCCGACTGCTGTAATTGTGCGATTGTATTTCACTTTGCAGTGGATGGGGATCTAATTCCATGTGCGGCTTGGCAAGATTTCCCCGCTCCCACGGAGCCACATGCACGCACCCCGAAAGTGCAATTGCAATCGTCAGAATGATCGTGGCACCAGGTGTTTTTCTCATACCGGCTCAGGGATTTTCCATTACCAGCTGCGTCAGTAGCGCGCGCAATTCTTCCGTTTGACCGGGACGGAAACCTTGATGAACGTGACGGATGTTTCCCTTTTTATCAATGATGTAGGAAGTCGGCATCGCCATTACTTCCAGCACTTTTGCACAAGCTTTGCTCGGATCCGCCACAATCGAAAAGTGCGCCGGGTGCTTGGCAAGAAACTCCTCGGCATCCTTCACTTTCTCGTCGAGATTGACGCCGATGACATGCACGCCCTGTTCTTTCATTTCATGCTCAAGCTGGTTCAGAAAAGGAAAAGATTTGACGCACGGCGGACACCACGATGCCCAGAAATCCATATACACGACTTTTCCTCTTAATTCCTGCAAATCTGCGGCAGGTTTGCCATCCAGCGTTTTCAGCTCGCAGGCGGAAGATACCTGGGCAAGATGATCCGCAATAGCGCTATGGCTGCACAAAAGGAACGACACGATAATAAAAATTGATTGTTTTATTGTTTTCATAGCTCAATTCACTTATCCAGTTTAAAACATCGTGACAAAAATTAATCACTCACAATTACTATTCGAACTGCTGCACCGTAATATCCGTTCCAGTATGCACATTGCTGGCGGTCACGCAATGATATGACACAAGAAAAGATCGCGCACCTGCCCTGGTTTTATTGACCAGTAATTGATACACGCCATTTCCCCCGTGCACCCGGACTTCGGGGCTGAAATTTCCATCCCCCGACACTGGATCGGTCGTGCTGATGGCATGATTTCCTTTGATAACTTGCAAATTGACCAACAAACCATCTTGTGGCGGTGATTGATCTTTGACACTTGCACTCAAATAATCTGCGTCGCCATTGCCGTCATTAAAACACGTAACAAGTGCATAGCCGGTAAAAGCTGCGACAGAGCCGTTCGGATCCATCGTCGCTCCGGCATCGTGCGCATTACTGACACTTGCATGGCTAAGCATAACCGTACAGAAAAGAGCGGTTACAGCTTTTGGGAAGAATTTATAGCGCATGATCGTACTCCTTGTTGAATAATCTGCTCAGTAAAAATAATTGTTATAAAAAAATATCTTTTCCACTAACGGAAAAAACGGACACACCGGATTTGCTACCCCGATGCGCCCGCCGACACTGCCAGCAATCAAAACAATATGCAAATTACTGCGGCCAAATTTGCTTACCGTCAGAATTAATACGCAAATCGCGATTTAA
>JBDHRU010000032.1:0-15966 GCA_039807765.1 Nitrosomonas sp.
TCATCAGTCACATTGATTTAAAAAGTAATTGTATCAACTGACCCATGAACTGGGATTGAAATAGTGCAAAGGTCTCTGATTGTACTGCCGGTCGCCAGATTGTAGATTGCTTGCGTGAGTTCCGGTGTATCGATATCGAAGATCTTGTAATTCGATAATGCACTTGCATCCAAAGTAATATCTGCGTTTAAGCCAATTTTTTCAAACCCGGTAGCAGCTTGTATCTTAGCGGCTTCCACGGCTGTAACAGCGGTGTCGGAAAGTCCGATCTTGTCGATGCCTGCGCCTCCATTGAGCTGAATTCCTTTTGTAAGCGTGGTAAATTCGTTATCGGCGAAAGTGATAGTGTCGTTACCAGTACTACCCAAGAAGGTAAATCTAGCTTGGGTTAGGGCGGCATCTGCATGTACGGTAACCCCACCCGTATTAGCACTAGCGTTAATATTGCTCAAAGCAGTAATATTCGTAGCGGGTAAAGTGTATTGTAAAGACTGATCGCCGGTGATGACATGACTCATCACAGTTGCCGGCCCGGTAAGGATGCCGATTTGGTTAGCTGCCCCTGAAGAATCAATATTCAACGTAGTTGCTGCTGCGCCCGTGATGGTTAATGCACTTGGGGGGATAGTGGCAGAAGCTTGATAGTTATTGAGTATCAGATTGAGAGCAGTGTCGGTCGCTTGTCGTAGTAATGGTTTTGCCGTCCAATAACGACGCATCGCCTATTTTAATTCGGTTGATTCCTGTGGTTGCTTGCGCTAAAGCTGAAAAATTCTGATCAGCATTTGCTAATTTCAAAAAATAAATTGTTTCAACATTGGTGATAACCGGTAACGGACTTGTTGCTGCGTCGAAGAGTTCGAATACTTTAAATATGTCTATGCCACCGCCGCCGTCAATTGTATCGAAACTGTTAATTGACACATTATCACCAATAATCGTGTCGCTACGAGAAGTGCCTGAAACATTATCCAGACTATTGGTCAATGTGAAATTATTGTCAACGGGATCGCAGGCTGCAGGATCACAAATAATTACACCATACAAGACATGTTGCAGCTCACTCAGATCATCTGAAGAGTGTTCGCGTGAATAATCACCAGCAACAATTGCTTTTTCATCCAGCAATCTTGCAGTCTCTCTAAACTCTACTGCTGGAGATTCAGACAAGTATTTCACTGCCTGATAAACGATCTGACCAAACCCAACCCCAGAATTTATCAAGCTGGTAAAGTAGGCTTGCGCCTGAGAGCCTGCGCTGTCAGGAATGCCATCAGCCTTGAGTCCGAAGTTATCCAGTAAGACAGCAGCTTGTTCTTCTGATGTTATTCTGCCAGCCATGATTTGGTTAGTAAAAAAGGGATGTGCAACTAATGCATCGGCTAATTGACTGGTAGTCATGCCGCTTTCAACCAATTTTACCATTTCATCTAGGTAGTTTTTGCCGGGCGCCGCGTTGAATAAGCCAATAGTGATCTTCAGAATAATTTCTGTTACCCATGGATGAACTTGGTATAGCCATGAAACCCCTCGTGGAGAATTGATTATTGGTTAATAGGCGGCAAATACAGTTTGACCGCGATGACCATTACTGCTTGAATATTTATAGAATACCTGCATTTCATTCTTTACTGCTGTGATTAATATCACTATTTGGTAGCTGTTGCCATAGGAATTTGTAAACAGAAAAATTTAACCTACTATTTTTCCGCCATGCGAAGGAAACACTGAGTCGATTATTAAGTGTTTTTCTAAATCGTGCAGTTATAATATTAAAGGAGTGATTAGTTCTGGGCGAGAAAGGCAGGTGCAACGTGTTGCATAAAGAAAGTACCGGAACAGAAAGCTCGGATCCACAATTCGATTTACTTGAGCGTTACCTCTTTCTATTTTTTGAGAAAAATGCCTAAAAAAGATCGGTAACGCTCTTTATTTCAGCGGCTCTATGATCACACCGCATTGCAATAGCTTATTTTAAAAACTGATCTTCCTTTTTTTCCGCATTTTCTTCTGCAGCTTTTGCGTTATTTCCGCTATCTTCGGCTAATTTGCTGCCAATATAACTTCCCGCTGCACCACCGACCAGCGCTGGCATAACGGATTGCATCAGTGAAGGGCTTTGAGCCGCTGCATTAGGTGCTGCAGCTGCAGCTGCGGCTGGTTGAGCTGGATTTGGGTTGGCTGCTTGCGCTTGAGCCGGTGCTGGCGCGGATTGATTTTGTGTGCTGGTTTGTTTTTGTGGAGCAGCGGCTGCCGGTTGGGATTTCGAAGGTGCTTTTGATACGCTGCCTTTATTTTTTTTGGCATAAACGTTAGGAACAAACATCATTGTAACGAGTACTGCAAGAAGTAATTTTTTCATTGTATTAAGCCTATAAAATCAATCATGAATAAAGTTAAAATCCGATCCGCTGTATCCTCATTGCTTTCGACTGCTTTACCGGATACGGCCTTATGAAGGTAAGAACAGATCATGGTTTTTACCACCGCTTTTAAAGCAAAGGCATGCGGGCGCAACCAGGTTTTCATGTTGCTGACCGACAAGCCGTTAACGTGCGCCGCAATTTTGAGAATAATTTGGGATCGTGTCAATCGGTAAGTAAAAGTTTTCCGTGCCCGGGTATCTCGGATAGAATGCTGAGCTTGAATTAATTGATATGCAGGAATTTGCCGAATGACTGATTGGATAGAAATTACGATTTATTCTGTGATTGCGTTAGTGGCGGGATTAATTGTCGCGCAGCTCATCAACGAAAAACTGCGCAAATAAAACACCTCGCCGTAAGCAGCGAGGGATTGAATTCGATCAATGCACGCTTTCCGCTATTTCTTTTTCCACTGCCCGTTAGTTTGAATCCAAGTTCCCGGCGGCACCGTACGGATGATCTCCGCGGCATAAACTTTAGCTACTTGGTTAATATCGATGCCTTGAGCGGTCGCTTTTTCCTGATAAATGGCTCTGCGCTTCGCGTTAATCTCGTCGGCTTCCGCCCGGGCGTCCGGCTCTCGGGCGACGACATAGCCATTATAGCTTTCACCGATGGCGCCGGATGCACGCAGATTCTCGAGGGAATCCGCCCGGACCGGCGTCGCGGCGAGAGCGGTGAGAATTAGGATAAACCAAAGAGCGCGGCCGATTCCCGGTAAAGATTTTTTAACGATCATATTTACAATACGCTGCATAGTATTCTCCTTGTCACATTGAATATCAGAAGACGCTGGGGTTGGCCGCGATATCTTTTTTGGCTTGCTCTTCAAGCTTAACCCGGACATCCGCATCCAGCTTGATATTGAGATTAATGGTAATCGGTTCTTGCGGTGATTCCACTTTGACTGTCGGTGCGCATGCCATGAGCGCCAGACAGCAAAGAATCAGAGTGAATTTGATTATTGTCGTAGCGGTTGTTCGAGCAATTTTACGCACGATTGCATTTCCTTTTTAGATGGATTTTTGCGCCATTCAGGGCTGAGAATCCAGGTAATAAGCATTTTTCTTCTTCATATTTCAATTTGACCCCACGCCTGCTTTATGAAATTTTAACGTGCCACGCAAGATTTCATGCGATATGTTGTAACCCCGATTGATCGTTTGCAGGATTTTATCGATATCCGTTTCAAGCTTGATATTCAAACGGAATGCCCGCCCATCCATTACGGCGGGATTATTCCCTAACAGCGACAGTTTGGCTACCAGATCATGCGTCACAGCTTTATCAAGGTCCATGGATAATTCGGTATAGTGAAAATCCTGCGCGGCTTGCAGCAATAAATTCATTTCTTTCCCGGATGAAGCCAGCAGCTGCGAAGCTTTCTCGGATTGGAAGCGCAACGTACCCGGCGCCCGAGCCGCCAGATGACCCTGCGTGATCGTCACTTGATTCTCTTTTAATGTTAGCGGGATCTGGCCATCGAGACGACCGCTGCCCGCCAGTCCGTCAACTTTGATCAGATTGAAAAAGGATTCCAAGTCGATGTTACTGATGCGAATCAGCATGTCGGAGCGCGCCATTGCCGGATCGATGATGGTCGGTACCACGGATACCGTGCCCTGCAACATGGAAAATTGCGTTTGCTCAAGGGCGATGCGCGGCGGATTGGTGCCTTCGATATGATAGGAGACCAACAGATTTTCCAGCGGAACACCGGCATCGATGCGTTGAGCAGTGATCGTCTGCCGCGGCGGCGTACTGAGAGTCGATAAATCTGTCACGTGGAGATCGACATTCAGATTGGTGAGTTTTACGTTTTCGCGCACGAATGACAAATCGCGCAGCTCGAATGCGGCCCGGCTGTCTTGTATGCCCTTGTTGGTCCATTTGAATTGTGTACTGGCGCTGACATGACCGCTGACCTCTTCGAGCTGCGCAAGAGTGGGAGATAGAGCGCCAGGTTGCAAACCATGCAATGAGAAGCTGAAGGGAACAATCTCGGCTTTGAGCATGCCGTTGCCGCTATCGAGCGCGTGCTGGCCACTGATTTTCAAATAGCGCAAATCCGGCACACCGCCCATGATGTTCAACGCATAGAGCGCCGGCTTTCCATCAGCAGCCTCATTGCGGACGCTGCCCGAGATCGATAGCGCGGCAAATAACGGTTCGGAAGCCAGATGTTGCAACCGGCCAATGGCGAAATTCGCGGCCGTACCCAACTCAGCATCGTTCAGATGCACAGTGGCGGAGATATCTTTCATTTGCAGCTGGGATTGCGGCAATGCGAAACCTGCATCGGCGATAGTGAATCGTCCCCGGTAATTCTCGTCGGCACTGAGTTTGCCAATTAACGTTATATTTCCGGGATGAATCTGTGCGTCGATTGCGGAGGATCCGGCACGATCAGCCCGCAAGATCAGGTTGCCAGGGGCTACAGCAATACCGTGCGTCAGCGACCAGCCATGCGCGCTTTTTACCAAGTCCAGGTTCGCTTGGGAAATGGAAAACTTTAGCGCATTCAACAAATGAACAGGAATGCCGGAGTCGATTTTGCCCACTGCAATCTGCCCCGGATCGCGCAAGCCGATGTGCCAGTTATCCTGCCCGGAAGCAATTTGAATGGGTAAGGAAACCGATAGTTGCTGAACTTTCAAAGGCTGCGCAGAAAGTTGGCCGCCCGTGAGTTCCAAATCCAACGATCCGGTCACGGATTGCGCCGACGCACGGATATCGCCTTTCAGGGTGACTTGATCTATCGCACCATCACCTGAGGTTGACGGTGTTGCCGGATTTTTACCGGCTTGTCCCGGCACCGGCTGCGCCAGTGCTTTCCCCGTCACGTGAATGCCGGATAATGCGAGTTCAGTCTGGATATGCTGCAACTGCAACGCTGCAAACGAGAACGCTGTTTCACCGGCAAAGCGGGTAATTTTCGCTGCGGGCAACGCCAGCGAACCATCGGAAACGGTAATCTTGCCTTGCAGGTTTCCTTGTTTATCCAGTGTAGCCGTCAGTAAGCTCGTGCTTCGCACAAGCGCGCCGGAAGCGATCACACTCAGTCGTATCGTTTGACCATCCGGCTGGCGCTGCGCGATCTCGCCGGATAGCGCAATATTGGTGTTGCCAGCGGCGGAATGCAGATGGATGGTCGAATCCTTCAGTGAAAAGTCTGGCAGCCAGGGAATGCTGATACCTGCTCCGGATGGGGCTGCCATGGGTTGAGCAGAACTCAAAGGCGGCCGCGCATCTAAGTCGAATGCAGCTTGCAATCCGCTGATTTCGATCGCAAGCGATTTCCCCGCCAGCACATCTGGCAAGCGCCACGTGGCGAGCAGGCGATCCAGCCGCAACTCCTTGTTGTTGCCTGCCGTCAGGCCGTTCAAACGGAAAGCGCTGAAGGAAACATCCAGTTCCGCAAGGGATTGCAGCGGCAAGCCTTGCTTGCTCAATTGCTGACCAATCAGCACTTGCAGCAGAGGGTTACGGAAAATATAAAGACCCGCTGCAGCAAGCACGATGAGGCTGATCAGGGTCAGTAATCCGGTTTTAAAGAGTTTTCCCATTGCATCAATTGTATGTGATCACAAACAGTGGATTGACTTTCAGTCCGGTTAACGCTGTCTGGTTAGTTTCGTTTCAATCTCTCACCCCTGGAACACGATAACACAACGAATTTGCCTTGTAGCACTTTATGTTTCACCACCGATACACGAATAAATCGTTAAGAAATGCGCGCCTCTTTTATACTATGCATCTTTGCATCCAACGATTTTTTTACTATTGCTACGCCACTATGGATTTATTGACTCAAGGATTACTCGGCGCCACGATGGCGCAGTCGGGTGCTAAACAGCAGGAAATGCGTATCGCAACCGGCATCGGCTTTTTTGCCGGTATTGCTGCGGATTTCGATATTTTGATCCAATCGGAAAACGACCCGCTGCTGAATATCGAGTTCCACCGCCATTTCACGCACTCGCTGTTTTTTGTGCCGCTCGGTGCTTTGATCGTCGCATTCATACTCTGGCCATTTCTACGTAAACGCTTGCCGTTTGCGCGGTTGTATTGGTTCACTTTCTTGGGATATTGCTTGAGCGGCACACTCGATGCATTCACCAGTTATGGCACGAATCTGCTGTGGCCGGTCAGCGATGAGCGCGTCGCATTGAACATCATTTCCGTGCTGGATCCCGCTTTTACGTCGATTCTGCTGATTGCCGGAGCGATTGCATTCAAGAAATACAAGCATACCGCCGCCCGTATCGGCCTATTGCTGGCGGCGGTTTATCTGTCGTTCGGCTGGATGCAATTACACCGTGCCGAGACCGCTGCTGAAACCTTGATTGCCGAGCGGGGACATCGAACCGAACGGTTGTTGGTCAAACCGACGCTCGCCAATTTGGTGTTATGGCGCTCCATCTACGAATTCGACGGCCAATTCCATGTCGATGCGATCCGCATCGGCCTATTTTCCGCGCCGCGCATTTATCCCGGAGAATCGGTTGAGAAATTCGTGCTCGAACGTGATTTGCAGGGATTACCGGCTTCATCGGTACTGGCGCAGGATATTGCGCGTTTCAGTCACTTCTCGTCCGGATACCTCGCCATCCGCCCGCAACAACCGAATGTGCTGGTCGATGTGCGTTATTCCAATTTGCCGACGACGACCGCACCGCTGTGGGGCATCGAAATCGATCCGACGCAACCGGACCGGCATGCGCAGTACAGACTCTATCGCGATCCTTCCAGCGCCACGCGCGAGAAGTTTCTGAGGCTATTACTGGGTGAACATGTGTTGGAATGAGTGTAACAACTGGACGGTTATTTCAAATGCACAATCCATTTCCGGTACAACCGCTCAGCTACAACATTTAGCGCCGCGACACATTCCGGTAAATTCTTTTCAATCTCTTCCAGTGATTGCACCGACGGTTCGTTGAAGCTGGCGAGTTCTTCGGCGCCGACGCTGCACCAGTCGATGACTAGGCGCTCGGTCATTTCGACATGGCATTGCATGCCGAGGTGCATGCCGAGGGCAAACGCCTGGTTTTCGCAGTACGGACTCGATAGGATACATGTGCCGCCTTGCGGGATGCTGAACACTTCACCATGCCAGTGAAACGAATTGAAACCGGTCACATCGCCGAACCATTCACGCGCCACTGCATTATCCGGCACGCTGACTTCGCCCCAGCCCATTTCCTTGACCGGATTAATACTGACAGCCCCCCCCAGCGCTTTGGCCATGAGTTGCCCGCCGAGGCAGTGGCCGAGCACCGGCACGTCGGCAGCAACCGCCTGGCGGATCAACGACAATTCCTGTTCGATCCATGGCAAATCGTCGTTGACGCTCATGGTGCCGCCCATGAATACCAAACCGCTGAATTCATCGACGCCGGCCGGCAGTTTTTCTCCGGCGTCGATTTTGATCAAGCGCCACGGAATATGATTGTTGTCGAGAAATGTGGCAAAATAGCCGGGCCCTTCGATGGGAATGTGTCTAAAAATTGCAACCGGTTTCATGAAATTTTCCTGCCGTAATTTTGAATAATCTGATGACGAATTTTAGCTTGTTTTGCAGCCTGTTTTCTGCTGAAAACCCGGGTATTTTTCTTTGAATGCCGTGAAGTACACCATCATCGCCTATCGTAATATTCCACCGGTTACTTTTCCGCAACGGATGCGACTATGCCGGTAAACTCGCATACCTTTGCCGATTTGGTGCGCATCGAGCAATTGCGCAAAATTGAATCCGCCAAAGCCGCGGAGCTATCGTACGATGGCGTGAAAAATATACCGAACGCGGCGAGCGGCGATTTCAGCTACACGGAATTCGTCGATCGGCTGGCGATTCGCGCCAATCTCTTGATTCGCGACAACTCGCTGGAAGATGCGTTGCAGCAACCGCGTAAGCAATTTGTCCGCGCCCGCCGGATTTGTTTGATTGCGGCGGTAGTTTTGGGTGGGCTGGCGGCCAGCCAGGCTGTCAGCGAATCGTCGACATTGAATATTTACTGGCTGCTCGCCGTGCTGCTCGGTTTTAACACGTTGTCGCTGCTGCTGTGGTTGTCGGGTATTGCGCTGAATTTGCAAAGCTTGAGCAGCGGTATCGTGGCGCAACTGGCCAGTTGGCTGCCGTACCGGCACAAACAAGACCCGGCAATTCCGTCGCTGGCGTCGCATGCCTGGTGGGAAAGCTGCTTGACCGGCACTGTCGGCAAATGGCGCATCAGCGTACTGACGCATCAATTCTGGCTGACTTACCTAAGCGCCGGTCTGGTGCTGTTGATCTTGCTGATGCTGGCCAAACAATACAATTTTATCTGGGGTACGACACTGCTGCCCGACAGCACGTTACCAGGATTGACGCAGATGCTGGGAGTGCCGCTGGAAGGATTGGGATTGAAAATTCCCGATAATCCGCAAACGGTCGCGAGCAGGGTCGGTGTCATGAAGCAAGATGCGGAAACACGCACCGCGTGGGCCACTTTCCTGATCGGCGCGGTACTGGTTTACGGTCTCTTGCCGCGCTTGCTGGTGTTGGGTTTTTCGTTGCTCATGCAAAAATGGAGCGAACACCGCTTCAAGCTGGATCTGTATTTACCCTATTACATCGAATTGCGTCAGCGTTTGATGGCGCGTGAAGTGAAAGCCGAAGTCATCGATGCCGATCCGCAAGCCGGTATGAAACCCAAGGAAGTGGAGCGCCCGCCGGAAAATATCGCCATTCCGGCCAATGCGCAAGCCTTTGGTATTGAATTGGATGAGGCGACGCACTGGCCGGAAGCCGTGGTTTGCCGGTTAAATATTATCGACCAGAAATCGCACGACGCAGCCATGGCATTGATCAAGAATCTCAACAATCCATTATTACTGGGCGTAGCGGCGCATCGCCTGCCTGATCGCGGCGTGCAGCGTTTGATCAAAGAATTGGTCGACGATTGCCCGGCCAAACCTTGGCTGATTCTGCTCAGCAAGCCGTCGGCGCCGGTCACCAGCGCACGCGAATTTGCCTGGTTCCGGCTCGCCGAAGCCTGCGGGATTCCGGCGGAACACGTCATTACGCGCTAGATCATGATGATCAAAAATACCCAGCATCCGCAAACCGATACCCTGCTGAATGTCGCCGTTGTCGGCCATACCAACACCGGCAAAACATCGCTGATCCGCACCATGTTGCGCAGCACCGAATTCGGCGTCATCGAAGATGCCGCGGGCACGACGCGGCATGTCGAGCAAGCGGCTATATCCGCCGACAATGAGCTGATACTGACTTTGTACGATACGCCCGGATTGGAAGACTCCAGGGCGTTATCGGCACACATTAAGAAGTTGGGCGCGAAATCAAAAACGCTGCCTGCTTTGCAAATTTTGCAGCAGTTTGTCGCGCAAACCACCGTCAACGATCCGCTGGAGCAGGAAGCCAAAGTGATCCGGCAAGTGTTGCGCAGCGATATTCTGCTGTACATCATCGATGTGCGTGAGCCTTTCCTGGAAAAATACCGCCTGGAACTGGAAATTCTCACGCAAGCGGGAAAGCCGGTTCTTCCGGTATTCAACTTTATCGCCGGGCATGATCATGCGCTGGTCAAGTGGCGTGAGCATCTGGCGGCTTTTCACATGCACGCGACGTTGGAGTTCGACACCGTGGCGTTTTCGTTTGAAGCGGAAAAACGTTTGTACCAAAAAATGCAGACGCTGGTGGAATCGCATTACGACCGGCTGCAGAAACTGATCGATTACCGCGCCAGATTATGGAACCAGCTTTGCTTGTCGGGCGCCAAGCGAGTGGCCGAATTAGTTGTCAGTGTGGCCTGTTACCGTGAGAGCAAAGGAGCTGAAAACAATTTGCTTACGCATTCGCTGCTGGAAGACCGGTTGCATGATTTTGTGCGCAGGGCCGAGCAGAGCTGCTTGCACGATTTGTTGGTCATTTTCAATTTCTCGGAAAAGGATGTCGCCATCCAGAAAATTCCGGTCAGCAATGGCCAATGGCAACTGGATATCTTCGCACCCGGTATCCTCAAAGCGTATGGGCTGGATGTCGGCAGCGCCGCAGCCAAGGGTGCGGCAGCCGGCGCCGGGATCGATCTGGTGGTCGGCGGCATGAGTCTGGGTGCAGCTAGCGCGCTAGGCGCCATCGCCGGCGCCGGCTGGTCGACGTTCAAGCGCTACGGCGATGAAATCAAAGCGACGGTCAAAGGCACCAAGTGGCAATGCGCCGACGAAGCCACGCTGCAAATCCTGTATCTGCGCCAGAAACATCTGCTTAAGAAACTGATGCATCGCGGTCACGCCGCGCAGGATACCGTGCACGTGGATAAAGCCGACAGCGAAAAATTACCGAGCAACTGGAGCAAGCTGATCAGCGCATTACGCCAGAACCCGGTGTGGCGAGAATCTTCCGCCGCGCGCAACAACAATCCGCAATATCAGGAAATCGAAACGAAGCTGGTCGAAGCGTTGCTGGAAAATTAAGCCAGGGAAGCTCTGATTAATTCGGCGAACGAGATGAAGCACGAGGCGCACGGAACACAGCAACCGAGACATATCAATAAGATAGGCAAGGGAGCGAGTACCGCGCAACGAAGTGATTCACTCGTATAGTCAATTAATCAGCGGTTCCCTAGGGGATTCCTGTCAGCGCTATTCTTTGGTAAAAACTGTTCCAGAATCCGAATCAGTTGATCGGGATCAAAAGGTTTGGGCAAGTAAGCATCCATGCCTATTTTCATCAATTCTTGCGCGTCGTGCTGCATGATGTTTGCAGTCAGCGCGACGATCGGGATACCGGTGAGTTGCAAGTCTTGGCGAATACGCCGGGTTGCCTCCAAGCCATCCATTTCCGGCATCTGTATATCCATGAAAATCAGATCGAACAAAGATTCTGATGTCCTGAGCATGTCCAGGCATTCCACGCCATTTTGCACCAAGCTCACCCTGATTCCCCAATTTGCCAATAATTCAGTCATCAACATTTGATTGAATTCATTGTCTTCCACGATGAGCGCATGAGTACCGGGGAATTGTTTTTGTCCGGAAATCGTTGGTTGTTCGGATTGACTGGTTTTGGCTCCGTTAAGAAGCGCCGCAGCGATATCGAACAGATTCAGCGGCGTGAATGGCTTAATTAAAACGCTGATTGCGTTTTTGTCTTCAAACTGATCGGTAAATGCCGGATCCATATTGTTGCTGATCAATATAATTTTGGGGCGGCGCGCCACCGGAAACGCGGCTTCGATGGCTTGAATCATCTCACGGTAACGAGTATCGGTTAAGCGCGTCATCAGCAGCAGTAAATCGAACGGTACCTGGCTGGGATCGGCAAACATTCTGACCGATGCCGTGCCGCTATCGACAGCCACCGCATTCCAGCCCATGGATTGCACAATTTCCGTAACGACCGCGCGTGTCACCGCACAGTCGTCGATGATCATGACCTTGAGCGACTGCAAGTTGATGGGAATAGCCGCCCAGGGCTCCATAGCGCGGTTTTTGCGCTGCAGTTTGACGGTGCAGCGGAATTTACTGCCTACGCCGTGTTCGCTTTCGGCGACGATATTGCCGCCCATTTGCTGCGCCAGCCGGTGAGAAATGGATAAACCCAGACCGGTGCCGCCGAAACGTCGCGTGATGGATAAATCGGCCTGTGCGAAAGCTTGAAAAAGATGCGCCATTTGTTCGCCGGTCATGCCGATACCGCTATCGGTTATGCTGAAAATCAAAGTGGTGATTCCAGTATCATCGACGAAGCCGGTCGCAATGCGGATAATCACTTCGCCCCGGTCGGTGAACTTGATCGCGTTATTGGTCAGGTTGACGAAAATTTGGCTGAGTCTGAGCGGATCACCGATGAAATGCCTCGGTACATCCGGCTCGACATAAAAAAGCACATCGACGGTTTTGTCTTTAGCCGCGATTGAAGCGATTGCCGACAGATTTTCCAGAATCGTATTCAGGTCGAATGCGATGTGATCCAATTCGATCTTGTTGGCCTCTATCTTGGAATAATCCAGAATGTCGTTAATCACCCCCAGCAAAATATTGGAGGAGCCTTCAATGTTGCGCAGGTAGGCGCGCTGCCGTTCATCCAGCGAGGTTTTGCTCAACAGATAAGCCATGCCGAGGACGGCATTCATCGGGGTGCGGATTTCATGCGACATCATTGCCAGGAAACGGGTTTTGGCGCTACTGGCGGCTTCCGCCTGCCGGCGCGCCTCGATCAGCATGGTTTCGCGCTCCTTGCGTTCGGTGATGTCCTGATATGTGCCGAACATCATTAGGGGCTTGCCATCCGCAGTCCAACTTAATACCTTGCCGCGATCCAGCACCCAGATCCAATGCCCCGCCTTATGCCGTATGCGTGCTTCGCATTCGTAATAAGGGATCTTGCCGGCGAAGTGGTCTTTAAGCGGCGTCGCGGCTTGTTTCAAATCATCCGGATGTGCATACGTAAGCCAGGTTTCGATAGAAATTGGAATCAATTCGCCGAGGGTGTAACCGATGATTTCAGCCCAGCGCTGATTGAAAATGATTTGCCCGGTTTGTACATTCCATTCCCACGTGCCGATGTTGGTTCCTTCGATAATATTGGATAAACGCAGGCGCTGATATTCCAGTTCCTTGGCATGTTGTTTGCGGCCGGTGATGTCACGCGATGAAGCATAAATCAATTGTTTGCCTGAAACTTCCAGTCTTCTGGCGTTGATCTCGACGTCGAAGATGGTGCCGTCCTTGCGTTGGTGCAGCGTTTCGAAAACACGCGGGTTCTTTGAGACCTCGCGCACGGCGTCGATCAATTTTTCTTTCGGAATCATCGCATCCCAGTCCATCACATTCAGCCGCGCGGTTTCTTCGTTGGAATAACCGAGCATCTTGGCGAACGAATGGCTGAACTCCACGATATTGCCATCCTCATCGAGAATATGAACGCCATCGCTGGCGAGTTCCAGCAAGGCTGAAAACTTCAATGAGATGTTTTTCAGCTCGGTAATATCATTGGCATAGCCGTTCCAGATGATGCTACCGTCATTTTGTTTTTCCGGTTTCGAGTGTGCGTGTATCCAACGAATTTCGCGTTGCGGGGTAATGACCCGGAAGTCGATATGCCAGTCGCTCAGAGTACTGGCGGATTCCCGGACCGATCGGTTGAATACTTTCTTATCCTCCGGATGGAGAATGGAAAAAACTGCGGAAGCATCATTAATAACATTTTCGGGCGGTATACCCAAAATTTCATTGATGCCTTTGCTGGCGTAAAGCACGCGCGTGCGCCCATCGGCAAACCGCTGGAATTGATAAATAAAACCGGGGATGCTATTGGATAGATCTTCAAGAAACTTATGGCTCTTGATGAGCTGCGTTTCCAGATTCTTGCGCAATGTGATATCGATCAAAGTAATCAAATGATGATGCCTGGCCGATGCATCCGAATCCAACGGTGATGCAGTGGCGATAACGCTGCGTAGAGAGCCGTCTTTGCTGCGGATGATGAGATCGAGCGGTGCGAAGCCAGTATGGTCTTTGCGCGATTTCTCCAGATACTTTAACCAAGTCATTTCCACCCATTGGCGATAAGCCGGATCGGGGTATGCTTTCGGCCACCATTCCGCTAATGTCGGGATATCGCTTAAGGTATAACCGAAAGTCTGAGTGAACGCTTTGTTCAGAAAAATGATATTGCGTTGATCATCGTTAATTGCTTTGGGTATCGGCGATGAATCAATGATCGCATAAAGCCTGGCTTCGCTTTTCCGCAATGCTGCTTCCACTTGATTGCGCTCGGTGAACAGGATGCTGATGAATTGCGCTGTCAGTGAAATGCCGAGGATAAAGATATTCATGTCGAAGATATGCGGGCTTTCATTTACGACAAAAGGGCCGGATTGGCGCGCCGTTTCAAACAGCGCCAATACGGTAATGCCGCTGCACATCAGCGATACGACAGCCAACCCGCCTTTGATCGCAATCCATAACAGCAGCGGCACATAAATCACCAGCGCAAGGGAAATGCCACTAAAATCGGAATTACCAAAAACCAGCCAGGTGGCGGGCAGCATCAGGATAATCGGCACAATCGCGTGGCGCATGGATTGCTGGATGCCGGCAGCTCCGCTGGGTAAAGAAAATGCAATCAGCAGAAACGGCGTTACCAGGAATTGCCCTAAACAATTGCCGAACCACCAGTAAATCCATGTCTGAAAGTAGTTCTGCGACGCTTGAATGACATCGAAAAATAACAGTGTGGTCGTTCCCAGGGTAGCGCTGAACGGCTGCAGGATCAGAAAAATCATACCGACCAGCCGGCTGAAGTCATGCACGCTGTTGAGCGCCGGATCGAGTTTCCAGCGCTTGAACACAGTGACCGCAATCATCGCTTCGACACTGTTAGTGACGGCAATGGCGAGCGCCGGTAAAAACTCGAGTCCGCTGCTGAGCGCCAGTGCCAGCTGTCCGAGGAAAATACCTGGCCAGACTTTGCGCCCAAGCAAAATGGCAGCGGCCAGCGCGATGCCTTCGGCAACGAAGAAAACCGGGGTGACAATAAAATGCGAAACGGATAGCAAAAAGCTGATATGGCCGAAGACAAAATATAAGACCGCTAACACGAGCAGCTGAATCATATAGTTTCGGGAGAAAACCGGTTCGTTACTTAGCATGTAAAAGCGGGAAATCGATCGGGTGGGTGATATGCGGGCCGGGTGTAAATATCGCTAAACGAAGCATGCGGTAGAGATTAGCACGGCAAAGATTGAAACAAAATGTTCTTTTAGTAATTGTTAAGAAGTGCTGGCAAGGGCTTGATGAAATAGCCGAATAGCTTTTGTGCAATTGTTGATTCTCATGTACTGACCGGCTTGTGCGAAGCGTGACTCAAGCACCGGTAGAACCACTGTTTGCAATATTCCACGGTGAGCAGGTACGCGCCGATCAAAACTGCCAGTAGTCCGAAAAACGACACCGGCAGCGGCGTGAAACCAAGATATTCCGCCAGCGGGCTTAGCGGAAGCAGCATAGCGATTGCTACGATGCTCAGTGAGGTGATGGTCAGCCAGCGGTTCGGGTGGCTATGAAAGGGATTGCGCCGCGTCCGGATGATGAAAATGACCAGCACTTGCGTGGCGATCGATTCCACAAACCAGCCGGTGCGGAATAGGGTTTCATCGGCATTGAATACGGCGATGAGCAGATAAAAAGTAACGAAATCGAATACCGAGCTGATCGGGCCGATAGTCATCATGAAATTGCGGATGAAATTCATGTTCCATTGACTGGGTTGCGCCAAATCTTCCCGGTCGACATTGTCCATCGGCAGGGTGATTTCGGATAGATCGTACAGCAGATTATTGAGCAAAATTTGCAACGGCAGCAGCGGCAAAAACGGCAGAAAAAGAGTGGATGCGGCCATACTGAACATATTGCCGAAGTTCGAGCTGGTCGCCATCATGATGTATTTCATCACATTGCCGAAGGTGCGTCGGCCTTCGATGACACCGGCGTGCAGTACCTTGAGATCGTGCTCCAGCATGATCATGGC
>JBDHRU010000240.1:0-3289 GCA_039807765.1 Nitrosomonas sp.
AAAATCAGCATTATAGGCGGCTTATTGTTGCTGGGACTTACGCTGACCACGGGCATCACAGTGTATACCGTCATGCGGCAGGAAATTGAATCGGTACTGGGGAGAGGATTGGCGGTTGCCTTACAAGGAAAAGCGCATTTATTGGAATCGCAAATTGAAAAAGGACTGGCAGATACCCGTGTGCTATCGCTACGCCCGTTTATCGTTCAGTCAATGCAGCAGCTTAACACCGAGCCGGATAACCATAATGCCCTACATGATCTTGTACGAAATGTGAATTCATTACCTGAAGCAGGTTTCTCGGCAGCTGTCGTGCATAACAAGCAAGGCAAGACACTGTCGCAAGTGGGTCAATTTTCTGATAGTAAAAAGGTGCTTCGATTAAATAAAGACACACTCTTAATATGGGATGAAGAGATTATTCTTCACACAACCAATGATGTATTTGATCAGGATAAACGCCGCATTGGCAGCATCACGACACAAGCCAAACTACCGCAAATAACACGTCGTTTTAGAGGAATACGCTCCATTGGCGAAACAGGCGAGTTCATCTTGTGCGCAAAACCGGAAAAGGGAAAAGCTGAAATGGCTTGTTTGATCAGTCAAATTAATGGCGTTCAATTCAAACATCTGATTCTTGATGAAAACATGCCATCAAAAAATTATACGCTTGACAAGAAAAGTGGTGTGGCTGTTACTTTCGATTATCGTCAAGTACCGGTTATTGAAACCTACGCTTCGCTGCACTCCATCGGTCTTACCATGATCCTGAAGCTGGATGAGGAGGAGTTATTTAAACCGGTCACTGAAAAACTGAAAGATATTATTGTTTATCTGGCAGCACTGATTAGTGCTGAAATATTGTTACTAAACTGGTTTGTGCGCAAGCTCATCCAATCGGAAAAAGAAGCCCGGCAAGCTAAAGAAACAGCCGAACAATACTCGATAGAATTAAGTCGCAAGGAAAGCGAACTGCGAGAGCGTTTAAAAGAAATCACATGCCTCTATGAAATTCGCCGCAGCCTTGGACTCGAGTTATCGGTGGAGACAGTGTGCCAAAACGTTATTAAGTTTTTAATACCTGCGATGCAGCATCCGGAATACACCTCGATCACTATCAAGCTCGATGGAAAACACATTTCTTCCGTACCTCGGACGAGGGATTTTACACATGAGTTGACATCAGAAATCTATATTAATAATAAAGCTTACGGCCAATTAAGCGTTTATTATCCTAAGGATAAGCCTTTTTTAATAATGGAAGAACAAAGGCTGATTAATGCCATCACGAGCGATCTGGCATTATGGCTGGAACGTAAGCAAGTCGATGAACTTCTGCATGCCCGCTTAAAAGAAATCACCTGCTTGTATGAAATACGCCGCAGCATGGGCATAGAACTCTCGCTAGAAGATGTCTGCCTTAGCATATTCAAATACTTAATACCGGCTCTGCAAGATCCGGAAATTGCCACTGCAGTAATCGACGTTAACGATAAACATTTTACTTCCAGAAACGAGAACCAGAATCATGTAAATCAATCGTATGATGCTAACAAAGCGGATATAAATCTCGCAAACCTTGAACCGAATCAGGAAACATATCAGAGCAAACCGGTTTTGCGATCCAGCATCCATATCAATGGAATTGAATGCGGTCATTTAAGTATTTTTTACTCGGAAGAGAAATCTTTTTGCTTACCGGAAGAACAGAAACTTGTCAGTGCAATTGCCAATGATTTGGAAAGCTGGCTTGAACTTAGGCATTTGGAACAAGCATTGGTATCCGTTGCCGAGGAGCAAGCGCATACGATCGGACAGGAATTACACGATAATGTTGGGCAACAAATAGCGGCTATCGGGTATCAAGCCAGAGCATTGGAAAAGAAAATTTCTAATTCTGCGAGTGGAGATAAAAATTTAGCAACATTGGCGTCCTCCATCGCTTCTCAAACACAGACAGCCGTGATTCATATTAAGCAGCTTGCCCAGGGATTGCTTCCGTTTGAACTGGAAGCCAATGGCTTGATCCAAGCACTGCAAACCTTGGCGACGAGAATTTCAACAACGTATAATATCGATTGTGACTTTTCCGGAAACAATATTAATATTATCAATGATAATAGCACTGCGCTCAATTTGTACCGGATCACTCAGGAAGCAGCGAATAATGCAATCCGGCACGGCAAGGCGAAGCGTCTGGCAATTTCCTTGACATCCGATGAAAAAACGCTGTGTTTATCTATCAGTGATGATGGTTGCGGTTTCACGGGAATTAATACCGATCATCCATCAACACCGGGTATGGGTATTAAAATTATGCAGTACCGCGCAAAAGAATTGGGCGCAAAACTGGAGATTCTCGCTCGAAAAGAAGGTGGCACGGAAGTGCGTTTAAAAACACAAATCACTAAAAATGTCGACAAATAAAGCAAAAATAATGCTCATTGATGATCATGCCATGTTGCGGCATGGCCTTGCCATGCTTATCAGTATGGAGCCGGATATGGAAGTATTTGCTGAGGCAGGCGATGGCACAGAGGCTCTGGAAATCATCAAAAAAAATAATCCCATTGATATTATTTTGTTGGATGTAACCCTCAAAACGGTATCAGGACTTGAAGTAATCAAAAATATTCATGCTTTGGTTCCAGACTTGCCTGTACTTTTTATCTCCATGCATGATGAATCGGTTTATGCTGAGCGGGCTCTTCGTGCCGGAGCGCTTGGTTATGTCATGAAACATGAGCCGGGCGAAGTTTTGCTTGAAGCTATCCGGGAAGTTCTAAAAGGTAATGTCTATCTAAGCAAGCAAATGCATAAAAAGCTATTAAAGCGAATGGTTATGAAAAGCTCCGAGCCCGAGCATCTAATCAATACGCTGACATCCAGTGAGCTTGAGGTCCTGCACTTGATCGGGCAAGGACATAACAGTCACGAAATTTCCCAGATGCTTTGCCGCAGTATCAAAACGATCGATACACACCGCTTCAATATCCGGTCAAAATTAAATCTGAAAGATGGTGCCGATCTAATCCGCTATGCCACACGCTGGATCTCTCAGCAACAATAAAATTGCGTACCTTTACGGTGGCATTTAAGTAGATATTTTTCGTTAATGAACAACCCCGCCGCAAGCAGCGGGGTATCAGAAGAGAGCGAGTTGTCTGTCTTCGTATAATTGCTGATAGACATCTCCCTGCTTTTTAACGTAATTTCTTATTGTATCCTCATCGCCATGACGACCAACTGTGCTGACGAAATAACCATCAGTCCAGAATTCCCCGCC
>JBDHRU010000033.1:0-15767 GCA_039807765.1 Nitrosomonas sp.
AACTGTTTATAAACAGTAAATCACAATCTCTGATTCTCAGGGACAAATATAAATAATTTAATTGTCCACACGCTCTAATTAATTTTGCCGAACGAATAGTTTCTTGATGTAAAGCACCACCGTTCCGCCGCTGCGGAGCACGTGAAACAAACAGTGGTTTTAATCTATTTAATGCTTCTGGTGGGTAAGTGCCAAATTTTTCCGCTTCGCTTCGCAAATTTGCTGCATCGACTGCATTGAGTCTCAATTTTAGCTCATCACGAAAATGAATCCAGGGATTGGGAAAATGCATTTCCAATTTTTGTAGCATTGCTGGATCGATTACTTCTCCAGTTTCGACATCTACGAAACCAGTTCGCACCTCCTTAAGTTCTCGTTTGCGTGAATAGTCGGATAATCGCTTCACCATGCTGTAACTGCACGCAGCCACCACGGCGGCATCCAGTGCATGGTGGCGGTCATTAGCTGCGCGTTCCTTGACCAGGCCCCATCGAGCGCGCAAAAAAGCCGTCAATTGTCCGCTCACAACCACGCAGCGTTTAGCACGACTATCCTCATGTAATTGCAGATAGTGCTCGACATAATTTTTGAAAAAACGGCAAATGTAACGGGTATCGTTCAGATTACGTTCCCGGAATTCTTCCGAGTCCGCCGCGCCAAAATCTTTCTTTAGCAAACGATTGCGTTTAGCCGGACGATAAGACTTATTCGAGTTCACAAATATTTCAAATTGCCGCCAGCGCTCACTATTAGAAGCACCATCCAGATACTCGTAGGGTGTTTTATTACCTTTATTACGATTCTCCCGCGAGAGCACCAATACCCGGTTATTCTTGCTGTCATCAAAACTGCGCAAATAGGGCAAGGCATGATCGATTTCGGCATATCCTTGCTCAAAAAGTGCACGCTGAATATCCAGCGGTTCTTGTAAATAAACGCATTTGCCCTGCTGTTCGCGATAAAGCTGATACTTTTCGAATTCTTTACCTCTTGGAGCGCCGACTATGCTGAAATCTTCGGCAAATTGCGTTTTATCTTTTTCATTCCGGTCACGATACTCGTTTTGTGCTTTCTCTACTTTTTTACGTTCATCAAAAGGCCTGGATAAATCACGCGCCATTTCAATATGGATGGCATAGGGTGATCCGAATTCACGAATGAGTGCATTGACCCACTTTACGGGCCTGATTTAGCGCGCGCAGCACCACTGGATTACGCGGGATATCCATGTCTTTGTTAAATAACATACGGCCATTTCTCTCTCTGCCGCTATAGAATGGCGGTAAGTACTTGAATGAACCATCACCTGGATTAAACAATTGGCTGTGGTGATATCCTGCTTTCTCACATGCCTCATCGTAGCGAAGCCCTTGCTCCATGAAAGGCACAATTTTGCGCAAAGCCTTCAAAGATAAAGCATGAAATTCCTTGAAGCTAACTTCGCAAAGTGCTTCAATCAATAACGACTTATTCGGCAAATCGAGCTTTTCTAAATTCCACTTAACTTCGTCATCTTCTTTATATATGCTTAAAATACAAGCAATTTGATCAAGCAGCAGGAAATCTCCATCTAATGCTGCAACTGAAATTTTCTGCCATTCGGCTTCCAGATTTTTTTCTTTTAATTTCTTTCGCAACGTTTGCCAGGCAGGCAATTTAATCAACTTTTCATCTTCTGGGTCTTTGGCTTTCTCTTCACTTTTTTGTTTATCGCTCGGATAAGCTAGGCCGGTAAAGCGAAAGGGTTCAGTCAAACCATCCTTCACCAATGCATTGCGCAATTGATAATACTTAAACTCACTCGATTGCTGATAAGGCAAGTTGATTGCAATGTTTCGCTCATCAGCAGTTAATGGGCGGGTAATTCCGTCCACCACAATTCGCAGATTATTTAAGCGAGTCAACCATACATGGTACTCAGCAGTGAAACTGGCTTTGGGCGCACGGTATTCTTCTTTCTCAAATGTGCAATGACCAAGCATTTTCAATAAAGCATCGCCTGCCAATGCCGGATTCTGCCGCCAAAACAAACCACTTTTCTTATCACCATTACCTAGAATTGCAGCTTCAAATTCGGTGCTTGTATGGCTATTCCCCAATTTCCGCTGACATTCAAATAACAGCTTTAACTCTTCCGCGAGGAGTGATCGCGATAATGCTTTGCCGTAGTCGCCTTGCTTGTTTCGCTGCGCCTCCGGAAATTCCGATAGCACCATTTCCGCAGCGGACCGATAGTTTTTGTCAAGCATCGATTGTTTAGTCCTGGCTAGGCCCTGCTTAACTTTGCCACCTTCACCGCCACTGCCGCTTTCAGCTGATTTCTCTTCTGCGCGGCTATACCAGTGAAACCCGCGATGCTTGCAAAGATGAAAAATAACTCGCGCCCATTCTTCGTTACTCAGAAACCGATCCAGACCATCAACACGGAGCTTCCACAGTGATTGGGAAAATGGTTTCTGACTCGTAAAAAAACCAGTATCAGAAATCAATCCTTCCTTTTTCAGCAATCTCACTAGTTTAGTTAACCTCCACTTCCTGTGCTGCAAACGCCGACGCATTAACCGCGCATCGCGGCGCGCTTTGTTGAGCGATTCGCCTTTATCCGCGGTTTCGGCTTTGTCAAAAGCTCGGACACCTAAATCGACAATCCGGTCTGAAGTCAATACGGCCCAACCCACAGATGCAATTCCAATATCCAGCCCAAATGCCAATGGAATCGGGGCTTTGTTAAATTGCTTGTCACACATGCTAATCTCCATGATAATGGGATTGTTGTAGTTTATCCGGGGTGAGAGCCGTTGCTACAATAAGTTGGAATTTAATTCCGATGTATCCGCCCGATGGGGAAACCCTTCGGGCTTTCTTATTACCAAGCTAGGAAATTTCTTTTGCTCACACTCATCACCTCAATCTGCTCTCACGAATTATTGCTTTTTTTCAACCCTACAATCAAAGCCGATAATTGATCTCCGCGATCCGGCAATTAATTGTGACGCAGTAGCATTGCTTCTGACATAACAGAGTTTTTCACCTTGCTAATTGATCCGTACGGCGCGCTGATTGGAGCGGTTGTAGACTTCGCGGATCAGCATGACTGCCTGATACCCCAAGAGGAATTGAAATTTAACTATATCGTTCTCTTTTCCTTAATACCCCCCAACACCCAAATTGCTTGAAATCCGCCCTTGATTCGTTTAACGTCTCAAGCCACTGCCAATCGACAAACCGGATTTTCCATCAAGGGTTAGCGCTATGTTCAATTTAGGTTCCATGCTCAACCTGGGTTCGACCGAGCCGGTTATCGGCCGGGCGAATACGATTGTGACTTGCTCGGCGGCTGAGTTATTCCGCTTTCTCGGGGACGGTTTGTTTGACAATTACCCGAAATGGTCGCCGGAAGTCAAGGAGCTGGAGCAGTTGACGCCGGGGCCGGTCCGGCTCGGCACCGAAGGACGGCAGGTGCGCGTCGATCAAGGGCGGCGTTCGGAATCGAAGTTCAAAATCTCAACCTTTGAGCCGGGTCAGCGCATTACGCTGGTCGGCGTATCCGATCCATTCCGTTGTACCTACGAGTTGCAGGAAATTCATCCGGATCAATCGACCCGCTTGACCTTTTCTTTTGAATTGCTGGAAATTCTTGCGATCATGCGGCCCTTTGAAGCATTGGTTCGCGTGGCCATCAAAGACGGCGCGGAACGTACGGTGCAAAATATCAAGCGCTTGGTCGAGGCGAAACCGGCATGACCGTTATCGGCTGCCATTCTTTATTCAACCGGATGATCGTGCGCGGCGTTTCTTATTGACCGTTTAACGCCGAAGGAGAGCCCATGACTGACAATATTTCCTCGAACATTCAAATACCGCGAGCCGATGACCGGCCGGTTTGGGATGTGATTTTTGCCGTGTACGGCTATCCCGCACTACTGCTGGCGCACCGGCTGAAACTCTTTGCGTTGCTGGCGGATCATCCGCGTACTTTAACGGAGATTTGCGATGCGCTCGGTATCAAGCCGCGCCCGGCGGAAGCGATTCTGATCGTAGCCTGCGCACTGGGCTTTTTGTCGTTACAGGAAGGACGTTACACCCTGACAACGGTGTCGGAAGAATATTTACTGGAAAAAAGCCCTCATTATTTCGGTTTTCTCTGGGATCTGATGATCGACAATTACCAGGCATGTTCCTTCACCAGTCTGGAAAAAGCCATCCTGACCGATTCGCCGCAAACTTACGGCGGTGGCGATATTTATCAATCGCACGAAGAACAAATCGAACTACTGCATCGCTTCACCAGCGGCATGCACAGTATGAGCATGGCATCAGCACTGATTTGGCCGGGGATTCTGGATCTTTCGCAGCACCGCATCATGCTGGATATTGGCGGCAGCTCCGGTGCGCATTCGATCGGCGCGGCTTTGCGCTTGCCGCAATTGCAAGCGATCGTGCTGGATTTTCCTCAAGTATGCGAAGTGGCCGAAGGATACATTGTTGAATATGGATTGCAAGAGCGCGTAAAAACCTGCGGCGCCAATATCTGGAACGATCATTGGCCGCCCGCCGATCTGCATTTCTTCTCCAACATATATCACGACTGGTCGCCGGAAAAATGTCATTTTTTGACCGCAAAAAGTTTCAGGTACTTGGAATGCGGCGGGCGCATCATCATCCATGAGATGTTGTGTAATGATGATAAGACCGGTCCGTTCGCACCGGCCGCGTTCGGCATGATGATGATGGGGTGGACGGAAGGTCAGCAATACTCAGGGCAGGAATTATCCGCCATGCTGCTGGAAATCGGTTTTACCGACATTCAAATCCACAAGGCTTCCGGGTATTACAGCATCGTAACCGGACGCAAACCCTAGTTTGCACATTGACTCCACCACTATAGCAGCCACTACAGCATTGCTGGTCTGGGTGACAAGGTTTTTGGTCAGATTCATGAGTACTTCCGCATCTTCCAGTTCGTCGGAAAAACGTTGCGGAAACGAACCGTAAGACAATAGGCGGCGTGAAGCTGGCGATAGATAGGTGTGAAGCATGCCAACCGAACATCTGAAATCTGATCACCGAATAGATCGCTACCGGTTACCGAGCTAGCTGGAACGATGCATTGCTTTAGCCGATCAACATCTTAGCAATCTGCTCAGCTTCTTGACGCTACTTCAGTATTCGATTCAGAAATATTGCTTGACTATGCATTATCGGGAGTGCATCATTTTTTGGAAACAAACATGTGTTTAACTAAGTTAATTGCTCCTTGTGCATAAAAGAAATTAACTTGCCACAAAACTCCCAATCCTCGGGATCTTCTATAGCATAATGGCACATGTTCCGGCAGAGTCGGCGAGACTCTGTTCGATTTATCTTCTTTAAGCTTGAAAAACTGGCAATAAGACTTAAAAGTGTTAAGTCAAAAATCAGCAAGGAGGTGATCGCATGCAACTTGGTATGATCGGTCTTGGGCGTATGGGCGCCAACTTGGTTCGGCGCTTAACTAAAGATGGGCACTCGTGCGTAATCTATGATGTCAATACCGATGCCATCAAGGCGCTTACAGGCCCCGATATCCGGCACGCCGACTCGCTTAACGATTTTGTCGCCAAACTTACCCAACCGCGCGTTGTCTGGGTGATGGTTCCTGCAGGCATTACCGGTAAGACAGTTTCGGATCTGGCAACGTTGCTTTCGTCCGGCGATATCATCATTGACGGAGGCAACAGTTATTATCGCGACGATCAAGTGCGCGCTAAAATGCTCAAACCACACGGCATCCATTATGTCGATTGCGGCACCAGTGGTGGCGTATTCGGACTCGAGCGCGGGTACTGCTTGATGATTGGTGGTGAAGATAGCATCATTCGTTATCTCGACCCGATCTTTAAAAGCATTGCACCAGGCATCGCCGCTGCACCGCGTACTTTCGGACGTAACGGCGCGCCCGGTTCCGAAGAACAGGGTTATCTGCACTGTGGCCCGGTCGGTGCGGGCCACTTCGTGAAAATGGTCCATAATGGCATTGAGTACGCCCTGATGGCGGCATATGCCGAGGGACTCAATATTCTCAAACACGCCGATGTCGGTCTGCGTCCGAGAGCGCAGGATGCCGAGACCACTCCACTGCGTGATCCCGAAGCATACCAGTATCCCATTGACATCAGTAAAGTAGCCGAGGTATGGCGCCGAGGCAGCGTGATCTCATCCTGGCTGCTTGATTTAACGGCAGCCGCGCTCGTCGAGGATGCGGAGCTTAAGCAATTTTCCGGGCGTGTTTCCGATTCCGGTGAGGGGCGCTGGACCACGCTGGCCGCCGTTGACGAAGGCGTGCCGGCGCCCGTCATCAGCGCCGCATTATTCGGACGTTTCGAATCCCAAGGAGAAGCCAATTACGCCGACCGTATGCTTTCGGCCATGCGCAAGCAATTTGGCGGTCACGATGAAAAGCTGACGGACGGCTCACGATATGAGCAAACTTAATAATCGTTTAGTACCGTCCGACGCTCTGGTGCTTTTTGGCGCAACGGGCGATCTTGCTCATAAGAAGATATTTCCCTCGCTTTATAGGATGGTCAAGCGGGGTGTGCTAAAGATTCCGGTAATAGGTGTGGGCTTTTCAGGTTGGGATCTGGCGCAACTGCGCAACCGGGCCGAAGATGGAATAGCGCGCGCTTTTAAGAACATCGACTCCAACGCCCTAAACCAATTACTCTCGCTGCTGCGCTATGTCGACGGTGACTATAAAAATCCGCAGACTTTCCAAACACTCAAGCAAGCGCTTGACGGCGTTCGGCAACCAACTTTCTATTTGGCCATCCCACCCGCTTTCTTCGCGGCAGTGATCAAGGATCTGGGTTCCGCCGGCTTGACCGAGCATGCCCGCATCATCGTGGAAAAGCCTTTCGGGCGCGATCTGGTCTCGGCGCGCCAGCTCAATCATGCCGCGCATTTGGTTTTTCCGGAAGCATCGATTTTCCGCATCGATCATTTTCTTGGCAAGGAAGCCATTGAAAATATCCTGTATTTCCGGTTTGCGAATTCGTTTCTGGAACCAATCTGGAATCGCAATTATGTGGCCAGTGTCCAGATTACTCTGGCGGAAGATTTTGGCGTAGAAGGCCGGGGCAGTTTTTACGATCAAGTCGGCTGTCTGCGCGACGTGGTTCAGAACCACCTGCTCCAAATAGTGGCTCTGCTGGCGATGGAGCCTCCTGCCGGACGGGATTTTGAAGCACAGCGCAGCGAAAAGGCCAAGGTATTTCAGGCCATGCATACACTTAAGCCGGAAGATCTGGTGAGAGGCCAGTTTGCAGGCTATCTGCAGGAACCTGGCGTTGTTAAAGATTCTGATACAGAAACTTATTGCGCCCTCCGCCTAGCCATCGATTCTTGGCGTTGGGCGGGCGTGCCGTGGTACCTGCGTTCAGGGAAATGCCTGGCCGAGAGCGCTGCGGAGGTTCTCGTGCAGTTCAAGGCACCGCCGCAGAGATTGTTCGAAGACGCCTGGCCAGCGATAGGCCGGGCTAATTATTTGCGGTTCAAGTTATCTCCATGTCCCGCTATTGCTTTGGCGGCACGCGTCAAACGGGTGGGTGAGGAATTTATCGGCGATCAAAAAGAACTTTATCTGCTCAACGCTCAGCCGGATGAGCAAATGCCTTATGAACGGCTTTTGGGCGATGCACTGGCCGGTAACGGCTTGCTTTTTACCCGGCAGGATGCGGTAGAGGCTGCGTGGGCGGTTCTTGACAAAGTTCTGACGCAGCATCAGCCAGTTCATCGATATAAACCCGGCAGCTGGGGACCGCGTGAAGCTGATGAACTTATCAGGATTGATGGCGGATGGCACAATCCCAAATTTGATCCTGTGACCAAGCGACGTAAATCAGAGCGGGAAATCTGACATGGCGGTTTTTTACAGAAGAATGAAAAGAAATTGCTCGGTTGCCGTGCGCCGAGACAAACATATCCGGACCATGCGCCAGAGGATGTGAGCGATTATGAAATCACAGCCTACGCATGCCATTCTTGTTATTGATGTGGGCGGAACGCATATCAAGGTATTGGTGACCGGACATGACACACCGCTCAAGCTGCCGTCCGGCCCGGCGCTGACCCCGAAACAGATGGTCGATAAGGTCAAGGATGCAATACGGGATTGTAAATACGAGTGCGTGTCGATTGGTTATCCGGGTGTCGTAATTGGCGGGCGCCCGGTGCATGATCCGTTTAATCTTGGGCCAGGGTGGGTTGGTTTTGATTTCCGAAAATCATTCGGTTGTCCCATAAAAATGATCAATGATGCCGCGATGCAGGCGCTCGGTAGCTATGATCACGGACGCATGCTTTTTCTTGGTTTGGGTACAGGGCTTGGATCGGCGATGGTAGCGGATGGGATGCTCGAACCCATGGAACTGGCGCACCTACCCTACAAGCATGGAAAAACATACGAGGATTATTTGGGGCGGCGCGGACTGGAAAAAATGGGCAAGAAAAAATGGCGCCGGCATGTACTCAAGATTGCTGATCAATTGAAATCCGCTCTGGAAGCAAATTATGTAGTGCTAGGGGGTGGAAATGCTAAAAAGCTCGGAAAGCTTAAGAAACTGCCGACGTATCTGCGTGTGGGCGACAATAATAACGCCTTTATTGGCGGTTTACGCCTGTGGAATACTTCAATGCGCGAGAAGCGTTGACAGCTAAACAATTTGCGGGCAACAACTCTGAAAGCTGGGAGACAAACAGATGACCGATGCCGAACTCGATCAATTATCCATCAACACTATCCGCACATTGTCGATCGACGCCGTGCAAGCAGCCAATTCCGGCCACCCCGGCACGCCGATGGCGCTGGCGCCCCTCGTATATACGTTGTGGAATCGCGTCATGCAGTTCGATCCGCAGGATCCGATCTGGCCCAACCGAGACCGCTTTGTGCTGTCGAACGGACATGCGTCGATGCTATTGTGGTCGGTATTGCACCTGACCGGTACGCGCGCTGTCAATGCGGATTACGAGCGATTGGGACAGCTCTCGGTGACATTGGAAGATATACGCCGTTTCCGGCAGTTGGGCAGCAAAGCACCCGGCCATCCGGAATACCACTGGGTATCCGGCGTGGAAACCACCACCGGGCCACTCGGACAAGGCATAGCAACCAGCGTCGGCATGGCAATTGCCGAAAAATGGCTTGCAAGCCGCTATAATAAGCCGTCTTTCGATATCTTCGAATATAGTATCTACGCCATCTGCGGCGATGGAGACCTGATGGAAGGGGTGGGGTCAGAAGCGGCTTCATTGGCCGGCCATCTTGGTCTTGATAATCTTTGCTGGATTTATGACAACAATCACATCACCATTGAAGGCGATACCCGACTGACGTTCACCGAAGATATAGCGACGCGGTTCCTGAGCTATCACTGGAATGTCCTGCGTTTGAGCAATGCCAACGATACCGAACAAATCGAGTACGCCCTGAAGGTATTCCACAGAACCAAAGGCCGCCCCACGCTCATCATTCTCGACAGCCACATCGGTTACGGCTCGCCGCACCGGCAGGATACCGCCGCAGCCCACGGCGAGCCGCTCGGCCCGGACGAAGTTCGCTATACCAAACGCACCTATGGCTGGCCCGAGGATGCGCAATTTCTGGTGCCGGATGGTGTGCGCGAACACTTTGCTAACGGCATAGGCATGCGCGGCGCATCGGCACGTCAGGCATGGGTAAATCTGTTCGCTGCTTATCGTACCCGGTATCCTGATCTCGCCACTGAAATCGAGCAGATGCAACGGCGTGAATTGCCCATGGGGTGGAATCGCAATTTACCGGTGTTTCCCGCAGATCCCAAGGGAATGGCGGGGCGGGAAGTCTCCGGTAAAGTGCTGAACGTGCTGGCACAGAACATTCCTTGGCTGCTCGGCGGTTCCGCGGATCTGGGTTCGTCAAACAAAACCTTGTTAACCTACCCCGGTGCGGAAGATTTTCAGGCCAACACCCCGGGAGGAAAGAACCTGCACTTTGGCATCCGTGAGCATGCTATGGGCGCAGTCGTGAACGGTTTGTCGTTATCCAAGCTGCGGCCTTACGGCGCCACCTTTTTCATTTTCAGCGACTACGCGCGACCGGCGATCCGTTTATCGGCTTTGATGGAATTACCATCCATCTTTGTATTGACCCATGATGCCATGGGCGATGGGGAAGATGGTCCGACGCACCAGCCGGTCGAACACCTCGCTTCTTTGCGCGCCATTCCCGGTCTGACGCTGTTGCGTCCCGGCGATGCCAATGAAGTGGTCGAGGCGTACCGTGTCATCATGCAACTGCGTCATCGCCCCGCTGCTTTGGTATTGTCGCGCCAAGCGCTTCCGACACTGGATCGCAGCAAATATGCACCAGCTTCCGGTGTGGCTTGTGGAGCCTATGTGTTGGCAGATACGCCGGACGGCAAACCTGAAATAATACTGATTGCAACCGGCAGTGAGATCAGCCTTGCCGTGCAGGCGCATGAAACGCTCAGCAGCGAAGGCATCCGTTCCCGCGTGGTATCCATGCCATCATGGGATATCTTTGAACATCAAACCCAGGAATATCGCGACAGCGTACTACCTCCAGCAGTCAAAACACGGATTGCGATTGAGCAAGCATCCACTTTTGGCTGGGAGCGCTATGTGGGCGATAGCGGTCACATTATCGGCATGCAGACGTTCGGCGCTTCGGCTCCGCTAAAGGAATTGCAGAGAAAATTTGGCTTCGTGCCGGAACGGCTGGTGATGATGGCAAAAGAAATGCTGGGAAAGAATTAGTACGGTTTAACGATCGCTATTACGCTTAAAAAATAGTCATTCCGGCAATGTTTGCGCCAATTTTCTCTGGAAAGTTTTAACGATTCTTTTCATTGAGCTGTTTTGTACGAACCTTACAAGGAATCCTATGCAAGCACCCCGAGCTACTTCCCCCCATCCAACCTGGGCTCACGCCGGCAAAGATATGGTTGGCACCAGCCTTGGATCGTCACGTCTGTGGTTTACTGTTGCAGAAGGTATCGTTACCGAAATTTACTATCCACGTATCGATATTCCGCAAATCAGGGACCTTGGTTTCATTATCGCTGATGACCAAGGATTCTGGGTTGAGCTTCGCCGCCTTGGCAATTATCAAATCAGCCTGCCAAAACCGCACATCCCCGCCGTTGAAATTGTGCATCGGCATTCACGTTTTACCTTTACCCTGCAAATCTGTCCACTACAGCGGCGGGATGCGCTCTTGCTGCGCTATAAGCTGGAAGGTGACGCAAATCTGCGTCCTTATGCACTGTTAGCAGCGCGCCTGGGTGGCAACGCGGAAAACAATCTGGCTTCGGTTGGTGAGCACAACGGGCGCAAAGTACTGTGGGCGGAGCAGGGACCCTTTGGCTTGGCACTCATGGCGAGCAGGGAAGCCGGGGCCGATGCCTGGAAGCGTTGTTCGGCCGGTTGCGTAGAGGAGAGTGACGGCTGGCAGGATTTCAACCGGCACGGACGCATGACGTGGGAATATGACAGCGCAGGCCCGGGCGCTGTTGCACTGATGGGCGAATTGCCAAGTCAGGCGACACTTGCACTCGGTTTTGGCGCCACGATGAATTCGGCGGCCACGCTCGCAATGTCCAGTTTGTTTGAGGATTTCTCAGCAATCTGGGGCATCCAATGCCAAGCCTGGGAAACATGGTTCAAAAATTGCCATCTTCCCGATTTACCCCCCGATTTGCAGCGAATGCTTGCACTTTCCGGCATGGTTCTCAAGGTTCATGAAGATCGCACCTATTGCGGCGCGATGGTGGCAAGCCTGGCTGTGCCCTGGGGTGAAGACAGTCAAAGCCGGGGCGGCTATCACCTGATTTGGTGCCGTGATCTGGTGGAAACCGCGGGTGCGCTGGTTGCAATGGGTTTGCTTGAAGATGCCCGCGATGTACTCCGTTACCTGATCGCTACACAGCAAGCGGATGGACATTGGCTACAGAATCAGTGGCTTGGAGGCAGCGCTTTCTGGCAAGGAATCCAACTCGATGAAGCCGCCTTCCCGGTCTTGCTGGCCTCTGCATTACGCGAGCGCGGTGCGCTGGAAGGCATTCCATGCCAGGATATGGTTAAGCGGGCGTTACATTTCATCGCCCGGGAAGGCCCGGTAACCGGGCAGGATAGATGGGAAGAGGATGCCGGTGTCAATACCTTCACACTCGCGGTAGCCATTGCTGCACTTGTTGAGGGCAGCGCTTTTCTCGATGGAGAAGCGCGGGAGTTCGCGTTGCTGCTCGCCGATAACTGGAACGCGCGCCTTGAGGAGTGGACATTGGTGACCAATACACCGCTTGCTCAAAAGTTCGGAGTCGCGGGGTATTACATACGCATCGCCCCAAACGATGTGCTGGTGCATGAAGGTGCTTCGGCTGAACATGTGCTGATCAAGAACCGTGCACAAGATCCTGATTTACCTGCCGATGAGCAGATCGCAACTGATTTCCTGCAATTGGTGCGATACGGGTTGCGCCGGGCGAACGATCCGTGCATTCTCGATAGCCTGAAAATCGTCGATCAATTGCTTAAAACCGATACCCCGAGCGGCCCCGTATGGCATCGTTATAACGGCGATGGCTATGGGGAGCACCCGGATGGCAGCGCTTTCGATGGCACCGGTTATGGACGGGGATGGCCGCTCCTGACGGGAGAACGGGGTCATTATGCGCTCGCAGCAGGGGAAGATCCGCTGATCTATCTTAAAGCTATGGCAGCCATGACCGGTAACGGCGGCCTGCTGCCGGAGCAGGTGTGGGACAGCACACCGGTTCCCGCGCATCATCTGAATCCTGGAAAGCCAAGCGGTTCCGCCATGCCTCTGGTTTGGGCACACAGCGAATTTATTAAGCTATGTTACAGCCGTGCACTCGGCTATCCGTCCGACCGGCCCACCGCCACCTGGAATCGCTATCATGGCGTGCGCCCGCAAATTTCTCAAAATATCTGGGGACCGCGTTACCGTCCACGCAACATCCGCAGCGGCCATGGATTGACCATTGCACTGAGGACGCCGGCGCTTGTGCATTGGGGAATCAATTCATGGCAAAACGCCCAAGATCTGAATACCAGGGATACGGGACTTGAAATACACGTGGTCGATCTACCGATCACCACGCTTAAAGCGGGAGAGACGGTTCAGTTTACTTTCTACTGGCTGAATCAAAAAAGCTGGGAAGATGCAAGATACGAAGTACTTATTACAGAATAAACAAGGCTCTCGGCTAACAGGGGGTTCATAATATCCGAAATAAAGCACCCCGCCGCAAGCAGCGGGGTATTAACTGCGTTCTTCAATCTGCTGGTTTTCAACCAGCTTTCGCCCCAAGGGGCGGGGAATTGAACCCGCAGAGATTAAAAAGCCCTGGTTACTTGCCAATCAATCGGCAAGTAAAATCGGTACGGTGAAATAAGAAATTTTCGTGAGTTTTAACAGATCAGCGACTGACCGGGCTTAGTTTTTACAGATTTCATCATCAACAGACAGTGCCGCGCTACTGGCTTGTGCGGCAAGATTCTTAGCCAGGCTCATGAGTATCTCGGCCTCTTCCAATCCGTCGATAAAGTGCCGCGGAATCCCGGACAATCCCACTTGCGCACCGGCCAGCGCTCCGGTCAGAATGGCGCGTGCCAGATTTTGCCCACCTCCGTTAACGGCGTGCAGCACCGCAGACTCAAAATTGTCGTGGAAGCGGGCAGCGAGATAATAAGCGGCAGGAAGCTGATGATAAATAGCGCAAGGCATGCCGTAGACAATCGAAACCTTCCACGCCGGCTCGATACGGATAGCCGCATCCGCAGCCGCTTGCGCCATGTAAGATGGGGTCAGTAGCGCATCCGGCGAGGCAAATCGTCCGGCACGCGGCGGATCGGGATCGCCCGGACGCGGCGGTTGCAAATCATCGAAGGTGACGGCATGAAACGGCAGTTTCCCGGTCTTCACCAATCGCATGAGTTTCCCGGACAGCACCGCATCCAGCGCGTGCCCTTGCACCAGCATGCTCAATATGGCCGCATAGGCCACCGTCATGGAAATCACCGTATCGTCGATTTGCGTCAGGCGGGTATTGTTTGCCACCGCGATCGCGAGTTCCGCCGGTTGGAAGGCATAGCGGACAGCGATGGCCAGTGTGCGTTCGATCGCTTCCGTGGTATCCGCATGCCCTCCCGCTTTGCCCCAAGGCAATTTTTGTTCCACCCGACAGCGCCAGGCATGACGTATCGACTGACTGGTGTAGCCGCCCGGCCCGTTCATGGGTGTGCCATCGAGCAACGGAAACAGTTCTTCGTCCAGCCGGCGGCAAAAATCGGCTTCGTCGTAGCAGCCTTTTTCAACGAGGGAGTGCAGCATCAAGGTCAGAATAATGCCTGCCTGCGAGAGCTGTCCGGCTTTACGTCCGCTGTGGTAGCGGCCGGGTTTAGGATCGGTATAGGTGGTAATCCATTCGCCGTAATCACGCCGCAATTCGGCGAGATCATAGTACCAATGAGGACCGAGCGCCAAAGCATCGCCGATGAAAGCGCCCATGATGGCGCCTGCAGCGCGGTCTTGAATGATCGTGTGTGACATGACGCACTTCCTGAGTTAATCAACTGTTAGCCAGGATGTTGCCGGAAGTAAGCTTAAAGTTGTTTTCCCGGTTACCCGGTTATCCAAGAAAACTTCAAAAAAGCTGCGCTTTACCCCAGCGGTATTCCCGAAGATCGGGTTTTATCATTTTTTATCAGCGCATAAGCCGAGTGGTTATGGATCGATTCGAAGTTTTCCGACTCAACCACGTAGGCGTCGATGCGGTCGTCGTGATTGAGCATCTCGGCGATGTCTCTGACGATGTCTTCGACAAACTTGGGATTGTCATAGGCGCGCTCGGTCACATACTTTTCGTCGGGCCGTTTCAACAAACCATAGAGTTCGCAGGAAGCATTCGTTTCGGCAATCCGGATGACATCCTCAATCCACACAAAACTGTTGGTGCGCACGGAAATCGTCACGTGCGAACGTTGATTGTGCGCGCCGTAATCGGAAATTTTCTTGGAGCAAGGGCACAAGCTGGTAACTGGAACGACGACTTTCATCGTAAACAGATATTCGTTGTTTTTGATCTCGCCGATGAAGGTCACTTCATAGTCCAGCAAACTTTTCACTTGGGAGACAGGAGCGGATTTATTGATGAAATAAGGGAAAGTCATTTCGATATGCCCGGAATCCGTTTCCAGTTTCTGGATCATTTCCCGCAAGATGATTTGGAACGACTCGACGGAAATTTCGCGTTCATGGCTGTTGAGGATTTCCACGAAACGCGACATGTGCGTGCCTTTGAAGTTGTGCGGCAAATTCACGTACATGTTAAAAACGGCGATGGTGTGCTGCACGCCATCGCTTTTGTCCGCCACGACCACGGGATGGCGTATCGCTTTGATCCCCACCCGGTCGATGGCAATACGCCGGGTATCGACCGAACTTTGCACATCGGCAATGGGTAAATCGACCTGTTTATTCATGTTTATCTCCTGTGCGATGAGGCATCCGTTGCTGGTAACTTCGGATTAAATGATAGATAGATCAATTAATTCCCGAAAAGTTACACCGATAGAATCGCCCGCACTGATTTAATAATTCCATCCTTGTCCAGCCCGCAATCCGCGAGCATTTGCGCATGATCGCCTTGATCGATGAAAACATCCGGCAAACCGAGTTGCAGTACTTTGACATTAATCCGCTG
>JBDHRU010000034.1:0-15608 GCA_039807765.1 Nitrosomonas sp.
CAGAAAATTCTTAAAGCCGATCATCCGGAGAAACTGGCAGCTTTGTTGGCTAAACTGAATGAAGGGGTTTAATGCTGAGTGCGCAAGCAGACAGTTTTGCCACGTATTCGATGACAACCGCAGAATCGCAAATTGAACAAAACTTGATCGCCAAGCTGGGCGAGCTCAAATACACTTCTCGCCCGGACATCCGTGACAAGGCAGCACTTGAGCGGAATTTCCGCGACAAGTTCCAGGCGCTGAATCGCGTTCATCTTACCGATGCCGAATTCGCCCGCCTGCGTGACGAGATCATTACCGCCGATGTCTTCGCCGCCGCCCAGACCCTGCGCGAGAAAGGAAAATTTACCCGCGAGGACGGCACCCCGCTGGAATACATGCTGGTCAATCTCCGCGACTGGTGCAAAAACGAGTTTGAAGTCATCAACCAGCTACGCATTAACACTGACAACAGTTTTCAGCGCTACGACGTCATTCTTCTGATCAACGGTTTGCCCCTAGTGCAAATCGAACTGAAAGCGCTGCAAGTCAGCCCGCGCCGCGCCATGGAGCAGATCGTCGAATACAAAAACGACCCCGGCAACGGCTACACCAATTCGTTACTCTGCTTCATGCAGTTGTTCATCGTCAGCAACGAAAGCGACACTCGCTACTTTGCCAACAACCGCAACCAGCACTTCAGCTTCAATGCCGACGAACGCTTCCTGCCCATCTATCAGCTCGCTGATGAAGCCAACAACAAAATCGCCCACCTGCACGACTTTGCCGACGCCCTCCTCGAAAAGTGCACGCTAGGGCAGTTGATCAGCCGTTACATGGTGCTGGTGCAAAGCGAACAGAAAATCCTCGTCATGCGGCCCTACCAAATTTATGCGGTCAAGGCGATTGTGGATTGCATCCACCAGAATCGCGGTAACGGTTATATCTGGCATACCACCGGCAGCGGCAAGACGCTCACTTCGTTCAAGGCCTCCACGCTGCTGAAAGACAATCCTGACATAGAGAAATGCCTATTCGTGGTGGACCGCAAAGACCTCGACCGCCAGACCCGCGAAGAATTCAACAAATTCCAGGAAGGCTGCGTCGAGCACAACACCAACACCGAAACCCTGGTGCGCCGCATGCTGTCGGAGGACTATGCCGACAAGGTCATCGTCACCACCATACAGAAGCTTGGGCTGGCGCTGGACGAAAACAGCAAGCGCAACAAAGCCAAACAGAAAGAAGGCAAACAAACCTACAAGGAGCGTCTCGAACCCCTGCGTGACAAGCGCGTGGTGTTCATCTTCGACGAATGCCACCGTTCCCAGTTCGGCGAGAACCACAAAACCATTAAGGAATTTTTTCCCAAGGCGCAGCTCTTCGGCTTTACCGGGACGCCGATCTTTGACGAAAATGCCACCTATCAGCAGATCGACGGCAATGTCGGCTCATACAAAACCACCAAAGACATCTTTGAAAAAGAGCTGCACGCCTACACCATTACGCACGCCATCGACGACAACAATGTACTGAACTTCCACATCGACTATTTCGGCAAGGAAGGCGACAAAAAGCCGAAGAAGGGGCAGACCTACCCGCCGGAAGCCGTCATCAACGCCATACTGGAAAAGCACGACAGCGCCACCGGCCAGCGCCGCTTCAACGCCATTCTGGCCACCGCTTCGATCAACAATGCCATCGAATATTACGCACTGTTCAAATCTATCCAGGCGCAAAAACAGGCCGAGGATGAAAGCTTCCAGCCGCTGAATATCGCCTGCGTCTTCTCGCCCCCGGCGGAAGGCGACAAGGACGTGCAGCAGCTCCAGGAAGACTTGGCGCAGGAAAAGGAAGACAACAAGCAAGAGCCGGAGCAAAAGAAGACCGCGCTTAAAACCATCATTGCCGACTACAACCGCCAATACGGCAGCAATCACAGCATCAACGAATTCGACCTCTACTATCAGGACGTGCAACAGCGCATCAAGGATCAGAAGTACAGCAACGCCGACTACCCGCGCAAGAACAAGATCGACATCGTGATCGTGGTGGACATGCTGCTCACCGGCTTCGATTCCAAATACCTCAACACCCTGTATGTCGATAAAAACCTCAAGCACCACGGCCTGATTCAGGCCCTCTCGCGCGCCAACCGCGTGCTCAACGACAGCAAGCCTTGGAGCAACATCCTCGACTTCCGTTATCAGGAAGACGAAGTCGATGCCGCCATTAAACTGTTTTCCGGCGCGGCCATCGACCGGGCACGGGAAATCTGGCTGGTCGACCCCGCCCCCAAGGTGGTGGAAAAATACACGGAAGCCGTGGGCAAGCTGGAAAAATTCATGTCCGCCAAAGGACTGGTCTGCGAACCTTCGCAAGTGGTCAACCTCAAAGGCGACACCGCCAAGGCCGAGTTCATCAACCGTTTCAAGGAAGTGCAAAAGCTCAAGACGCAACTGGAGCAATACACCGACCTCGACGAGCAGAGCAAACAGGCCATCGAGCAAAAGCTGCTCACCGATGCCCTGCGTGGCTTCAAGGCCATGTATCTCGACACCGCGCAAGAACTCAAGCGCAAGCAAGGCAAAGGCGATGAAACGTCGCCCGAGGTGGAACAACTGGAATTCGACCTGGTGTTGTTCGCTTCCAGCCTCATCGACTACGACTACATCATGGCGCTGATCGCCAAATCCACCCAGAAGAGCGGCAAACAGAAGATGACCCGTGTCCAGCTCATCGAGCTGATCAGCGCCAATGCCAATCTGATGGAAGAGCGCGATGAGATCGTCGCCTATATCGGGAGTCTCCCAACCGGCGAAGTGCTGAATGAAAAGGAAATCCGCGCGGGCTATCAAACCTTCAAGGCGCAAAAGGCCGCCGCCGAACTGGCCAACATCGCCGCCAAGCACGGCCTGCAAACCGCCGCGCTGCAAACCTTTGTCGATGGCGTCATGGACCGCATGATCTTCGACGGCGAACAGCTTACCGACCTGCTCAGCCCGTTGGGGCTGGGCTGGAAAGCGCGGCGCGAAGCCGAACTGGCTTTGATGACGGACCTGGTGCCCTATCTGCAAAAACTTAGCAGTGGCCGGGAAATTTCGGGGTTGAATGCGTATGAGTAAGCAAGAGAAAAAGGGCATGGTGCCAGCGCTGCGCTTTCCTGAGTTCCGGGATGCGGGAGAGTGGAAGATCAGTAGATTGCAAGAGTTACTAGAAGCTGTAATAGACAACAGAGGTAAAACTCCGCCTTTAAGTGCTAATGGATATCCGCTCGTAGAAGTAAATGCCCTGGGAAGTAATTTTGTAAATTACAACAAGGTTTCAAAATTCGTTGATGAAGACACGTATTGCAATTGGTTTCGTGGCCACGTAAAGCCAGGTGATATTTTATTTTCTACTGTTGGGGCAATTGCCGAATGCTCTCTCGTTTTTCATGAAAATAAGCCAGTGATCGCTCAAAACATCGTAGGCTTGAGATTCAAAAAATATATTTCCCAATTGTTTGCGCTTTATTTGTTAACTGTTGAACAAAATAAAGATAAGTTCCTCAAGATCACAATGGGTGCTGTTCAACCAAGCTTGAAAGTCTCTCAAATGGTGCATTTGGGATTCCTATTGCCAAAATTAGAGGAACAACAAAAAATCGCCGACTGCCTCACTTCCATCGACGAGCTGATCGCCGCCCAAACCCAAAAGCTAGCCGCCCTCAAGACCCATAAAAAAGGCCTGATGCAGCAACTCTTCCCCGCCGAAGGCGAAACCACGCCCAAACTCCGTTTTCCAGAGTTTCAGGATAAGGGGGAGGAGTGGGAAGTAAGAAAGTTGTCTCAAGTTTGCGAAATAAATCCTTCCAGCAATGCGTTGCCTGAGTTGTTTGTATACATTGACCTTGAATCAGTTGAAGCAGGCAAGCTACTCAAGAAGAATAGAATCTCACGAGAAGGCGCACCCAGTAGGGCGCAAAGGCTACTTAAGTGTGGTGATGTTATTTTTCAAATGGTGAGGCCGTATCAGAAAAATAACTATTACTTCCTGCCGGATGATGATGTTGATTATGTAGCATCAACGGGCTATGCCCAACTAAGGGCAAATGAATCAAGTCGGTATTTGTTTCAATATCTACGTAACGATAGGTTTGTTGATAGAGTTTTATCTAAATGTACGGGATCAAATTATCCTGCGATAAACTCTAGCAGCTTGTCTGAAATATTGGTGGAAGTCCCTCAAGAAAATGAGCAAGAAAGAATCGCCGATTGCCTCACCTCCATTGACGAGCTGATCACAGCACAAACCGAGAAAATCGAATCTCTCAAAGCCTACGAAAAAGGCCTGATGCAGCAGCTTTTCCCGGTCATGGATGAGGTCGGCGAATGAGCAACGGACTCGTCACCTTTGCCGACCTCAACGCGGTCGCCACCCACTTGCGCGAAAAGCTGGTGGAGAAGAAATACATACTGTTGTTTGCCCACAACGGTACGGGTAAGACTCGCCTGTCGATGGAATTCAAGAACCTGGGCAAGAACGGCAATGCGCGGGATACACTTTACTTCAATGCCTTCACCGAAGACCTGTTTTACTGGGATAACGACCTGGAGAATGATGCGCGGCGCATGTTGCGCTTGAACTGTGAATCTCGTTTTTTTGGTGGACTGCAAGAGTTGGAAATGGAAAACCGCATTGGCCCGCTACTGGCGCGCTATGCAGATTTTAACTTTTTCATCGATTATGCCGAATGGGAAATCACCTTCTTCCGCGACCGGGATGAAAACGGCGATCCCGTACCGATCAAGGTGTCGCGCGGTGAAGAGAATATCTTTGTCTGGTGTTTCTTTCTCGCGGTTGCGCAATTGGCGGTAGATGCTGACGAAGATTCAACCTACAGCTGGGTTAAGTATATCTATATCGATGATCCCATCTCTTCGCTGGACGACAATAACGCCATTGCCGTGGCAGCCCATTTGGCGCATCTGCTGAAAGGCTCCAACGGGAAGATCAAGGCCGTCATTTCATCCCACCACGCGCTGTTTTTCAATGTGATGTGGAATGCACTGAACGACAGGAAGGGGAATCCACTTCAGCCTTATTTTCTTCACGGCGACAAAGCTGCCGGTAGCTATACACTGCGCTATACCAACGAGACGGCTTTTTTTCATCAGGTCGCCTTGCTCAAGCAACTCCACGAAGCGGTAAAGGCCGACCGGCTCTATACCTACCACTTCAATATCCTGCGCAGCATTCTGGAAAAGACGGCGACCTTTCATGGCTTTCCCAACTTTTCCGCTTGCATCAAACAAGACAAGGACGATGAAGACGGCATACTGCATGCGCGTTTGATCAATGTGCTAAGCCATGGCAATTATTTGCTGTTCGAGCCGCGCGAGATGCTGGAAGAGAATAAACAGTATTTCAAAAAAATATTGAACGACTTTATGGCGAACTATCGCTTCAATCCGGAGCTGTTCCCGGGCACAGAGGAAGGTGGTGCATGACGCAGCTTATCCTTTATACCAGCGAAGACGGCTGTGCCCAAGTGCAACTACGCGCTGACCAGAACACGGTCTGGCTTACGCAGTTGGAAATGGCGGAACTGTTTAATGCTAGCAAGCAAAATATTTCATTGCACCTGAAGAACATTTTTGAGGATGGAGAGCTAGACTCCGCCGCAACTGTCAAGGAATCCTTGACAGTTCAAACCGAGGGTAACCGTGAGGTGCGCCGAACCGTTGCTCTCTACAATCTGGACGCCATTCTAGCCGTGGGTTACCGCGTGCGTTCGCCGCGCGGCGTGCAGTTCCGCCGCTGGGCCAGCACGGTGCTGGCGGAATATCTGCGCAAAGGCTTCGTCATGGACGACGAGCGGCTGAAGAACCCCGATGGCCGCCCCGACTATTTCGACGAGATGCTGGCGCGCATCCGCGATATTCGCGCCTCGGAAAAACGCTTCTATCAGAAAGTGCGCGATCTGTTCGCGCTGGCGGCGGATTACGACAAATCCGATCAGGCAACCCAGCAATTTTTTGCCACGGTGCAAAACCTGCTGCTGTATGCGGTGACACAAAAAACCGCCGCCGAGATCATCCTTGCACGCGCCAACCCGGACGATGCGCATTTCGGTTTGCTGACTTGGAAAGGCGAGCGGGTGCGCAAGCAGGATATCCTGATCGCCAAGAATTACCTGTCTGAAGACGAAATCGACACGCTGAACCGATTGGTGGTGATCTTTCTGGAAACTGCCGAACTGCGCGCCAAGCGGCAAACCATCACCAGCATGGCCTTCTGGCGTGAGAATGTCGGGCAGATCATTACCGCCAACGGCTTCCCTTTGCTGGCGGGCGCGGGTTCGGTCAGCCATGCCCGCATGGAGCAACAGATAGCTCCGCTATTTATGGATTATGATCAGCGCCGCAAAGCCGAAGAAGCGCAAGCCGCCGATGCACAGGACGAGGCCGAGCTGAAAGTACTGGAAAACAAGATCAAGCACCGCAAGGATCGCCCTCATGACTAAAGAAGAACTGAACCAACTCGGCAAAACCCTCTGGGCAATTGCAACCGATCATCTGTGGGGCGCGATGAATGCCGACGACTATCGCGACTATATGCTGTCGTTTCTGTTCTTGCGCTATCTTTCGGATAACTACGAAGCGGCGGCGAAGAAGGAGCTGGGGCGGGATTATCCCGATGTGCCACTGGAGGTATTACGTGAAACTGGTGCCGGTAGTCAGTTACAAGTATGGTACGAAGAAAACGCCGGAGACGTAGAAGACTTTGAAAAGCAGATGCGCCTCAAGGTGCATTATGTGATCGAGCCGCAGTACTTGTGGAGCAGCATCTATGAGATGGCGCGTACCCAGAATCCCGACCTGCTGGATACTTTATGGAGGGGCTTCAAGTACATTGAGGAGAAATCCTTCGCGAGTACCTTTCAGGGGCTGTTTTCAGAAATCAATCTGCACTCCGAAAAGCTTGGGAAAACGCCCAAGCTACGCAACGAGAAACTTTGCGCCATTATCAAAAGAATTGCCGAAGGCATTGCCGAATTTGGCACGGATACGGATATCCTGGGCGATGCCTACGAATACCTGATTGGCGAATTCGCCGCGGGCTCCGGTAAAAAGGCTGGTGAGTTTTATGCCCCGCAACAGATTTCCACCATTCTTTCCAAAATCGTTACGCTGGATAGCCAGGAACCGGCCACAGGACCCAAACCGAAGCTGAGCAAGGTGCTGGACTTCGCCTGCGGTTCCGGCTCGCTGCTGCTGAATGTGCGCAAGCAACTCGGTAAGGGTGGTATTGGCAAGATTTACGGTCAGGAAAAAAATATCACTACCTATAATCTGGCCCGTATGAACATGCTGCTGCACGGGGTGAAGGATACCGAGTTCGAGATTCACCATGGCGACTCGTTACTCAACGATTGGGATGTCCTCAACGAGATGAATCCGGCGAAAAAGGTGCAATTCGACGCCGTAGTGGCTAACCCGCCATTCAGCTATCGCTGGGAACCCACCGAGACATTGGGCGAGGATTTTCGTTTTAAGAACTATGGCCTTGCGCCAAAGTCCGCCGCCGACTTTGCCTTCCTGCTGCATGGTTTCCATTTCCTGAGCGACAGCGGCGTGATGGCGATCATCCTGCCTCACGGCGTGCTGTTCCGTGGCGGCGCGGAAGAACGTATCCGCACCAAGTTGCTAAAAGACGGCCAATCGACACCGTGATCGGCCTGCCTGCCAATCTGTTTTTCTCCACCGGCATCCCGGTCTGTATCCTGGTGCTGAAGCGCTGCAAGAAACCAGACAACGTATTGTTCATCAATGCCAGCGAGCACTTCGAAAAGGGTAAACGGCAAAACCGCCTGTTGCCGGAACACATCGACAAGATTGTCGCTACCTATCAGTTCCGCAACGAAGAAGCGCATTTTTCGCGACGAGTCGGGATGGAAGAAATCGCCGCAAATGGCTATAACCTGAATATCTCGCGCTATATCAGCACGGCAAAACCGGAGGATGCAATCGACTTGGCGGCTGTTCATGCGCAATTGACGGCGCTGGAACAGCAAATCAAGGGTGCGACGGAAAAACATAACGAATTCCTTAAGGAATTGGGGTTGCCGCCATTGCTCTAGGGAAGCTCTGAAAAACTACTGCACTCGGTCATGCTGTGTTGAAATCAGACTCAAAATGCTCATTTACATCTTGTAAACTGCGCTTTTTCATCTGATTTCGCCTTGCCTGACCGTCGCTCGCTACCTTTTTCAGAGCTTCCCTAGGAGTCTGCCGGACTGAATGATGAATGAGCATTTTGAGCCTGTTTTTAACATCGCAACGGCAACACAGATAGTTTTTCAATGGCCTGCTAGTGTACGCGGTTTTTTTGACGATATAATGAAGCCGATATATTGCGTTATTTCATCCGGATTCTTCTAATTTCTATACATGCAAGATTCAAAATCAGTCGGTGTGGTAACACCGCAGTACGTGCAGATCGATAAGCCATTGCAATTGAAGAGCGGATTGTCGCTGGAAAGCTACCACCTGGTGTTTGAGACCTACGGGCAGTTGAACGCTGCGCGCTCCAATGCGATCCTGATTTGCCATGCGCTTTCCGGCAATCATCATGTGGCCGGTGTGTATGCCGAGAATGAAAAGAGCATCGGCTGGTGGGACAATATGGTCGGTCCCGGCAAGCCGATCGACACCAACCGTTTTTTTGTCATCGGCGTGAACAATCCGGGCGGCTGTCACGGCTCCACCGGCCCGGCCAGTATCGATCCGCGCACCGGCAAGCAATACGGCGCGAGTTTCCCGGTGGTGACGGTGGAAGATTGGGTCGAGGCGCAGGCGCAATTGGCCGAGCATTTAGGCATCGAACAATTTGCCGCTATCGTCGGCGGCAGTCTGGGCGGCATGCAGGCGATGCAGTGGACGCTCGATTACCCGGAAAAAGTGCGCCATGCGCTGGTGGTTGCGGCCGCGCCGAAGCTGACCGCGCAGAATATCGCGTTCAACGACGTGGCGCGCCAGGCGATCATGACCGACCAGGAATTTTACGGTGGCAATTTTTATGCTTATGATACATTACCGCGCCGCGGGCTGCGTCTGGCGCGCATGCTCGGGCATATCACCTATCTGTCGGACGATTCGATGGCGGCGAAATTCGGCCGCAGTTTGCGCAAGGGCGAGCTTTCCTTCGGTTTCGACGTGGAGTTTGAAATCGAATCGTACCTGCGCTACCAAGGCGACAAATTCGCCGATTTGTTCGATGCCAACAGCTATCTGCTGATGACCAAGGCGCTGGATTACTTCGATCCCGCTGCGGCGTACGACGGTGATCTGAGCGCGGCATTCCGGGTGGCCAAAGCGAATTTTCTGGTGATCTCGTTCACTTCGGATTGGCGTTTTTCACCGCAGCGTTCGCAGGAAATCGTAAAGGCGCTGTTGAACAATGAGTTGAACGTGAGTTACGCGGAAATCAACTCCAGTCACGGCCACGACTCGTTTCTGATGGAACCGTCCGGTTATCATCCACTGGTGCGGGCGTATATGGACAATATTGCGATCTAACTAAACACATGACGGATAACACGATACCTTCACCCCTTGCATTACGTCCGGATTTCGCCGCCATCGCGGCGTGGATCAAACCCGGCGCGAAAATACTCGATTTGGGCTGCGGCGACGGTTCGTTGCTGCGCTATTTGCGCGATACGCGCAATGTGTTCGGTTACGGCGTGGAAATCGACGAGGCCAATCTGCTCAGCTGTTTCCGCAACGGCATCAACGTGATTCAGAACGATCTGGAAGCCGGGTTATCCAGCTTTGAATCGGATTCGTTCGATTATGTGATTTTGTCGCAAACGCTTCAGGCGATGCGGCACACCGAAGGCATCATCGAGGAAATGCTGCGCGTCGGTAAGGAAGGCATCGTCTCCTTTCCCAATTTCGGTAACTGGAAAAACCGCATGCAAGTGATTTCCGGCCGTATGCCGGTGTCGGAAACGCTGCCGTACCGCTGGTACAACACACCCAATATTCATCTCTGCACCCTGAGCGATTTCGAAGAACTGTGCCGGCAATGCAACGCGCGCATTCTGGAGCGAAAGGTGATGAGCAATCATTACCGTCCGGTTAATTTTCTGCCGAATCTGCGCGGTATGCTAGCGTTTTACCGCTTTGAACGGCGCACGTAATTTTTGACTTTGTCGGCAGCCGACTCCGCCATTCACGGTGCTGTATTTCCGCCCTGCGCTTTGCCGGTTCCTATTTGTTCAAGCGCTTCGAGTTCCGCAGTAGAGAATCCCGCTTGTCGTCTCGCTTCGTAGTGGAAAGGGCCGCAAATCTGCCCGGGAAAATAGCGCTCGAGCAGTTCGTGAAATGTTTGTGCGGCATCGAGCCCGCGCTTCTGGCATAAATACTGAAACCAGTGCGATCCGATCGCGACATGTCCGATTTCATCGCGCAAGATGATTTCAAGAATCGCCACCGTTTCCTCGTCACCCGCCTGACGCAGCCGCGCAATCATGCCGGGTGTCACGTCCAGTCCCCTGGCTTCCAATACGCGCGGCACCAGCGCCATGCGCACCAAGGGATCGAAGGCCGTGCGCACCGCCATATCCCACAAACCGTTGTGCGCCGGAAAATCGCCGTAGTCGCTACCGAGCGCGTTCAACCGCTGACGCAGTAACCGGAAGTGGTGCGCTTCCTCGACGGCTACCTTGATCCAGTCCGCATAAAACTGCCGCGGCAGATTACGAAAACGATACACTGCATCCCACGCCAGATTGATGGCGTTGAATTCGATATGCGTCACGGCATGAACCAATGCCGCTAATCCCTCGTGCGTGTTCAAGCGGCGTTTCGGCACATCGCCCGGTGCGACCAATACGGGTTTGTCCGGACGCCCCGGCTCAAGGATCGGGGTGGGTTCGCGTGGCGATGCCAGTGTGAGCAATCCATTCTGCCAAGCTTGCGCGGTCTGTGCGGTCAACTGCAGTTTTTCTTCAGCTGCGCAGGTCATGAGGCAACTTTCAGCGGCGTCAAACAAGGATTCCATGCCAGTTATTCGCGTTATTCAAAAGAAAAGCGGTTTGAAAAAAGAAAGTTCGATTACGATATAAAAACGTTATTATAGCTTTGCGCAGCGCGCGGACAGATGCGCGTATTCCCGATAAAACTCACACAAGGAAAAACATCATGCCTGATATTCCTGACAATCCTTCATTGCGTGTTTCATTGCCGGAAGGTCAGCCAGTATTGCGCACCGTGCCGATGCCGGCGAATACCAATTACGCGGGCGATATTTTCGGCGGCTGGATCATGTCGCAAGTCGACACGGCGGGCAGCATCCCGGCTCTCCGCCGTGCGCGCGGGCGGGTTGCAACGATCGCGGTCAATTCCTTTGTCTTCAAGCATCCGGTGCTTGTCGGTGATCTGGTCAGTTTTTACGCCAATATCGTCAAGACAGGGCGCACCTCGATCACCGTCGATGTTTCGGTCTACGCGCAACGCGGCGTGCGTGAAGGCGGCGAGGAAGTCTGCATCAAAGTGACCGAAGCGGTGTTGACGTACGTGGCGATCGACAGCAACCGGCGGCCGCGCGAGGTACCACAGGAATAAATTTTGATCAGCTATGGTTACAGCTTAACGAGAGCTTCTTTAAGCAGGCTAAAGTACAACAAAGATATCTTGGAAATTTTTTTGATGAATCAAGAATTCTCATTTATCCATATCCGTTTCAAAAACCCTAACTGGCGTTTGAGTGCGTTGTAATAACCAAGCAATTGGTAGCCTCGGATCAGGTTTCTCACTGATTCGATCTAACAGCTTTCGTTTATTCTCACCCATCACCACCAGCACAATCCGCTCGCTGCTTGCCAGCATTTCCAGCGAAAGACTCATGCGCAACGACGGTGCGATGGGGGGCGCGACGGCAATGCAATGATGCGCCGATAGCAGATCAGGATTCATGCCGGGGAACAGCGAGGCAGTGTGGCCGTCTTCACCTAAACCTAGCACGGTCAGGCTGACCGGTAACGGTAGATGATCCAAGCGTTGATGAAGGGTTTCGATGGCGTCGCACGGATTGTCGTGCGCGGTTTTTAAGCCGACGAACGGGGTATTGGCCGGGAGGTGCGTCAGCAAGTGCTGTTTGATCAGTTTTTCGTTTGATTGATTATCGTTGGTATCGACCCAGCGTTCATCCGACAATGTGATGGTAATCCGATCCCAAGGCAGCTGACATTTTGCCAGCGCGGGTAGGTAATGGCGCGGGGTGTTGCCGCCGGGGACGACGAGCGTGGCTTGCGGTTTGCGGCTCAGGGCGTTTTGCAGCGTGGTTGCGGCGAAATCGGCAAAGCTCTGGCTTAACGCCTTGATGTCAGAAAAAAACTTGCGTTGCAGCGGCATGTGAGGGTTATTGCACCAGGCCGCGCAAATCCGGCACGGTCTCGATGTGCGTCGGGAATGGATTCGGATCGCTGGGAAAGATGCGTCCGAGGAAAGCGGTGTTGTTGGCTTGCGCACCCTCCAGGTCGGCCATCGCGTCGCCGATCATCAATACCGTCTCAGGCTGCAAGTCGTGTGTCGCCAGAATTTCCGCGATGATAGTTTTTTTCAGCGCCGGCGCGCCGCGCACGGCGGTGAAATAAGGTGCGAGGCCACGCCGTTCGACGATGACTTTGAGCTCGATTTCCGGTGTGCCGGAGGCGATGAACAGCGGAATTTTGCCGGATTGCTGGCGGATCAGTTCGATTGCGCCGGGCACCGGTTCGGCGGCAATCACGGCTTCGACCACCAGTTCGGAAAAGCGGATATCCAGTTGCCGTTCTTCCGCTTCGGTCAGTGGAGGCTGGTGCAGAAAATGCTCCTGAAAGTGGCGGAATTTGCGGTAACGCGACATGCCGCCGTTTTGCAAGTGAAATTGCACCACCGCCGCAACGATGTCGGCGCCGTACGGGCGGTACAATTCCGCGAACGCTTGTGTTTTGATTGTGCCGGATTCGACTACAACACCGTCGAAGTCGAAAATGATCGCTTGCCAGTTAAAACTGTTCATGGCTAGGCGCGATTATCCGAGGTGGATGGTGTGGCGTCATCATTCTCGTCGCCATGGTGCAAGTCCTGGTGAATTTCGCGCAAGCAGTCGAGGATGCCTTGCCCCAGATCGACATGCTCGTTCAGCACCAGCTTGCGGCCAACGCGCGGTTGAAACGCATATGGCGTAATTTCATAGTGATGCACAGCGTTGGCTTCGTCGAAATGCAATTCCACCGGCCACGGCAGGATTTCCGAGATCATCGTCATGACGTCCTTGATGCGCAGCCTTTCCTGACCGGTCAGAATCATGTGTCGGTTGGCGAATTCGGGCGCCAGTATTTGCACACTCATGCGCGCCGCATCTTCCACGTGGATGTATTCGCGCATCGCGTCGCCGCTGCCTTTGTAGGTGATGGAATGATGCGCAACGGCTTCGTGCAGCATGCGATAAATACCATTGCGCTTGTCGGCGCGCCGTCCGTACAGCGAGCCATAACGCAGAATGCTGTAATCCAGGCCGTAGCGTTCGTGGTAAGTTTCGGTGAAGCGTTCCGCCGCTTGCTTACTGGCGCGGTAAAAAGAGCCGGATTCGGAATAGACATAAATGCTGCTGGCGAACACAAAACGGCGCGCCCCGGCGATACGCGCGGCTTCCAATGCGTGCATGTTACCCAGCACATTGATGGTGGCGGTCGGGATCGGTTTGTCGTTGGCTTCGTCGATGTCGGCGATGGCGGCGAAGTTGTACACGATCGAGGTTCCCTTGGCGGCTTCGATCACCTGGTCGAGATTCATGATGTCGCCGATGATCATTTCCTGGTTGCTTTTTAGATACGGGGACGGACTACGGTCAAACAGCCGCACCCGGTAGCCCGCAGCCGATAAGGCATCCGCGACATGGCTGCCGAGAAATCCGCTGGCGCCGAATACCACAACCTGTTCATTCACCATAATGCTATCCGTTATTGACGAGACCTGCTTTGATCAAACCCTGCAGTAGGTTTTCCGCTGCTTCTATTTCCATGCGCTGGCGTGATTCCCGTGCAAGAGAGCCGATGTGTGAAGTCAGAATAATGTTGTTGTTCTCGATGAGCGGACCATGATAAGGCTCTTGCTCGAACACATCCAACGCAGCGGTGCTCACTTTGCCGGACTGCAATGCCGCCAGCAGCGCATTTTCGTCGACCAGCCCACCGCGCGCGGCGTTGATGACGATGGCTTCGGGTTTCATCACCGCGAATGTATCCGCATTCAGCATATGGTGCGTATCCGCGCCGTAGGGCGTGTGCAGCGTGATGATGTCGGCACTGGCCAGCAGTTGCTGCAGTGGCATCAATGTGACGCCATGCGGTGTTTGGGTTGCGAACGGATCGTGCGCGATTACCGTGGCTTCAAACGCCTGGCATAAGCGCGCGACGCGTCGGCCGATATATCCCAAGCCAATGATACCGACGATTTGCGCCGCCAGCAGGCGGCCTTGCGTGCGCGGCCATTCGCCGTTACGCACCGCCCGGTCGATCGGGTTGATTTGCCGCAATAACGTCAGCATCAATCCCAAGGTCAGTTCGGCCACCGCCTGAGCGGGCGCTTCGGGGGTGTTCAACACCGTGATGCCGTGATTTTTGGCTGCAACCAGGTCGACGCTATCCATTCCGGCGCCGCAGCGCGAAATGACTTTCAGATGGGGAGCGGATTGAAACACCCGTTCGGTCAGCGGCTCGATTCCGGCGATCAAACCGGAAGCGCCGCCGCTCAGCAATTCGATGATTTCATCTTCGGTGAGCTTGCGCTTATGCGGATTGGTGACGATCTGAAAACCTTGTTGCAACAAGCGCTGGATGGCTGGATTGTTGCCGGTATCGAACGACGAGGTGGAAATGACCAATGAGCTCATGATGTTTTCAATGTTGCGCGGATGCTGTGTAAATGCGTGCGGCAGATCGAATCTAGGATGCGGATATCCAGTGCGTAGCCGAGGAAGTTGAAGCCGGCGACGATGCGTTGTTGCAATGCTTGTGGATCGGGTTCGATGACATGAATCCCGCCCGGTTTACCGGCGCGGCGGCCCGCTTCCAGCACATGCGCGATCGCCGCTTGCACATCCGAGTGATTGAGATCGCCGGGACGGCCCATCGAACCGGATAAGTCGTACGGGCCGATGATATATGCGTCGATACCGGGAACGGCGAGAATCTGGTCGATCGCCTGAACGGCATCGACATGCTCGATCATGACGACGATCACCGCATTTTCCTCCAACCACTGCCGGTAAGCTTGAAAACTCGCGCCGTAGCCCTGCGCGCGCGCCAAGCCGACACCACGTTGTCCGCGCGGCGGATAGTACACGCCATCCACGGCTGCTTTGGCATCGGCGGCGGATTTGATCATCGGCACCATGATACCGGTCGCGCCTGCGTCCATGACGCGTTTGATCTGATCGGGGTGGTTCGACGTCAGGCGCACGATGGCCGGACATTGCTTGGCATCCAATACCTGGATGATGGACTGCACTTCGCCGAGTTCCAGCACGCTGTGCTCCATATCCAGCACCAACCAGTCGAATCCGGCGGATGCCATGATTTCGGCGATCGATGG
>JBDHRU010000241.1:0-3219 GCA_039807765.1 Nitrosomonas sp.
TTATGGATCGTCATCAGCGTGGCGGCTTTTTTGCCCGGATGGAAATGCAGGTAAGCGGGGGTGAGGCCGCTTTGCCAGTCGTTGCAATGCGCAATGTGCGGACGCCAAGCGATCGGGCTCGCGTCGCTCGCCAGAATGGCGCCGATTTTCGACAGCAGGCCGAAGCGTAACGCATTATCCGGCCAATCGCGCCCGAACTCATCCATGTAAGGCCCGCCCGCACGGTCGTACAATCCCGGGCAATCGATGACGAAGACCGGAAGATGTTCGGTCTTACTCAATGACAGCCGCGCCGACAACAGGGTGGCGGGCGGAAATTGCGGCAATGCGGTGAACCCGGCGACTTTGGATTTGTATTTAACTCCGGCGAGCACTGGCGGATAACCCGGCAGCAAAAGCCGCACATCGTTATGCAATGCGCGTAGCGCCAGTGGCAATGCCGCGCTGACATCGCCCAAGCCGCCGGTTTTACACAGTGGAAAAACTTCCGGCGTGATGAATAGAACACGCAGTTCTTGCGGTGACGGCATGTGGATGGTTTACCGGTTTGCTTTGAAGTAATTGATCAAGCCGTTGGTGGATGCGTCATGCGAAGTAACAGTGCCGTTTGATTGCAGCTCGGTCAGGATTTTTCCCGCCAGTTGCTTGCCCAGTTCCACACCCCATTGGTCGAACGGATTGATGTTCCAGATCACGCTTTGCACGAACACTTTGTGCTCGTAAAGGGCGATCAATGCACCGAGCGTTTGCGGATCGAGTTTTTTGAACAGAATCGACGTGGTCGGACGGTTGCCGGGAAAAATCTTGTGCGGCAGCAGTTGTTCCACAGCGGCGCTATCCATGCCCTGTGCCGTAAGCTCGGCGCGGACTTCCTGTTCATTCTTGCCGGTCATCAACGCTTCCGTTTGCGCGAAGAAATTCGCCAGCAGCATACGATGATGCTCGCTGACCGGATAATGGCTTTGGCAAGGCGCGAGGAAATCGGCGGAAACGGTTTGCGTGCCTTGGTGCAACAGCTGATAAAACGCGTGCTGGCCGTTGGTGCCGGGCTCGCCCCAAACCACTGCGCCGGTGGCGTAATCGACCGTTTCTCCGTTGCGCGTGATGCGTTTGCCATTACTTTCCATTTCCAGTTGCTGCAAATAAGCGGGGAAACGGTGCAGCGATTGGTCGTACGGCAGTACGGCGTGGGATGATGTGGCGAAAAAATTGATCTGCCAAATGCCGATCAGGCCGAGCATCACCGGCAGGTTTTTTTCCAGTGGCGCAGTGGCGAAGTGTTGATCCATGGCGCGTGCACCGGCGAGCAGGGCATAAAAATTGTCCATCCCGATAGCCAGCGCAATCGGCAAACCGATTGCCGACCACAATGAATAACGCCCGCCGACCCAATCCCAGAATTCAAACATATTGGCCGGATCGATACCGAATTTTTCCACTGCGGTGCGATTGGTCGACACTGCGACGAAGTGCTGCGCAATATCGGCTTCACTGCCGCCGTTTGCGAGGAACCAATTGCGCGCGGAATGCGCGTTGGTGAGCGTTTCCTGCGTGGTGAACGTTTTCGATGCGACGATGAATAACGTCGTGGCCGGGTCGAGATGGCGCAGCGTTTCGGACAATTGTGCGCCGTCGATATTGGAGACGAAATGCGGACGGATGCCGTTGAGGCGATACGGTTTGAGCGCTTCGGTCACCATCACCGGGCCGAGATCCGAGCCGCCGATGCCGATGTTGACGATGTCGGTGAGCATTTTGCCGCTATAGCCTTTGCGCGCACTGCTGTGCACGGCGATCGAGAAACGCTCCATTTGCTTCAGCACGCGCTGGACTTCCGGCAGCACGTCGACGCCGTCGGCGAACACCGGCTGATCGCTGCGCAACGCGATATGCAATGCGGCGCGCTGTTCGGTCGAATTGATTTTTTCTCCACCGAACATGCGTCCGATCCAGTCACTCAGTTTTTGCTGCCGCGCCAGCGCCAGCAGCAGATCGACCGTTTCCTGCCGGACTGGCTGCTTCGAGAAGTCGAGCAAGAGATCGTTCAATACCAGCGAGAATTTCTCGAAGCGTTGTGGATCCTGTTGAAACAAATCGCGCACATGCTGTTGCGCCATGCGGGTGTGGTGTGCCTGCAAAGCGAGCCAGGCCGGTGATTGTGTAAGTGATGATGTCATAAGGATATGAACTGCCGAAGGTGATAAGTCGTGCGGGTTATGGCCAGCGTTGTTATCGCGCGTGCGCTTTGATCTCCAGTGTGACGGTCAATTCCGGTGCGGTGACCGGCCATTCCAGCAACAGTGTCGTGGCTTGCATGATTTTCTCAAATCCGCTTTCGGATTGCGACACCGAAAAGTGCGGATGGGCGCGCAGCGTGACTGGATGGGATGTTCTGAGCACAACGCTGCCGCCCAGCGTATCATCGTCCAAGGCGATTTCCGTCATGTCATTCAATTCCAGCCATTGTCCGAAGCCGCCGGGAATTTTTCCCTGATACACGTAGCGCCCGCCGACACCGTCGCAGCTCGGCATAGCCAGATTGATTTCGGTGCTGAAGCCCTGTTCCGGCTTGGCGGTGAATTGGTACGTGACTTGCAAGCGGTTGCCGTCGAGCATGATAAGTTTGTGAACCGGATACGCCGTGTTGTCCGATTCGAAGTGATTGTTTTCCAGCGCCGCAGCCAAAGACCGGTACGTGACGAACATGCCGTCTAGGCGATCGACGAACAGACTGCGCGGATGATCGTCAGGTGCCACATCTTCGGCGCTGATGTCGTGCTTGTAATTGATCCGGTCGTGCGCGGAAGCGATGCCGTTGGTGGCGTGGTTGGACGAGCGGCGCGCGTCCGGCTGGATTTTCTGATAATAATGTTCCACCTGGCAGCGCAGGGTGTCGGCAAAATTATGTTTCAGCGCGTAAGCGTCGAGTTCGCAAATACTGGCGAAACGATCCAGTTTCAAGACAGCTTGCAGGACACCGTTTTGCAGATAGGCTTCTTCCACGCCGTCCAGGTCGGTATCAACGGTGAAATACGCCGGGCGCGGCGCGCGCGCATCGAGCAGCGCTTCCAGTTCAACCAAGGCGTTGTAGACGGCGCGGCGCAGATGCGGCAGATACAAACCGCCGAACAAGCCGTGCCAATAGGCATCGTTGGCTTGCGCTTCGTACAGTTTTTGCCGCATCGAGGCGGTGCGCTGTTTTTCCGGCAATTCATTGAG
>JBDHRU010000242.1:0-3200 GCA_039807765.1 Nitrosomonas sp.
CGGGCGTTACGTGGCTGCCGATTTGCATCAAGCCGGCGGTATTCCGCAAGTGATGAAAATGCTGCTGAATCATGGATTGCTGCATGGCGATTGCATTACCATCAGCGGGCAGACCATCGCGGAAGTATTGAAAGATATCCCCGATACACCGCGTATCGACCAAAATGTGATCCGCCAATGGGATAATCCGATGTACGCACAGGGACATCTGGCGATTTTGAAAGGTAATCTGTCGACTGAAGGGTGCGTGGCGAAAATTTCCGGTATTAAGAACCCGAAAATTACCGGACCGGCGCGCGTGTTTGAGTCGGAGGAAACTTGTATGGCGGCCATTATGGCGCGCAAAATCCAATCAGGTGATGTCGTGGTGATCCGCTACGAAGGTCCGAAAGGTGGTCCCGGCATGCGGGAAATGTTGTCGCCGACTGCCGCGCTGATTGGCGAAGGGTTGGGCGATTCCGTTGGCTTGATCACCGATGGACGTTTCTCCGGTGGTACTTACGGCATGGTGGTCGGGCATGTTGCACCGGAGGCTTTTGTCGGTGGTGCCATTGCGCTGGTGCAGGAAGGCGATTCGATTACCATCGACGCCGAGCAGCGGTTGCTGCAATTGAATGTGCTGGACGAGGTACTGGCAAAACGCCGTGCTGCCTGGCAACCGCCGCAACCGCGGTATACGCGCGGAGTGCTGGCGAAATACGCGCAACTGGTTTCCAGCGCGAGCAAGGGTGCAATAACGGGTTAGCTTCAGTAACGAAACCGGTTCCGGTTCTTTGGCAGGAGATTGATCATCGCTTGAATCGGCAGCGCTGACCTGAGGAAAGTTTGATCTGACTTCTTTGGTTTGTTGGAACTAAATAATTTACCTCTAAGTCTCACCAACGCAGTATCATCAGAGTTTGCAGCAGAGCCGGTCAATACTTGAGTATGAAACGCGACAGCGATGTCAAATTGACAGGAATTGCTGCAAGTCTGTTAAGTTCGGGTTAGAATATCAACCCTTTTATAATTTTTATGAGGAAGAGATATGAAAAAAGTTTTAATTGGAGCAGTTGCTGCATCTGCCATTTTATTAGCTGGTGTTGCTCAAGCCAACGCTGATTTGGCAAAAAGTAGCGGATGTTTGAATTGCCATAATGTAGACACCAAACTGGTTGGCCCGGCCCTGAAAGATGTTGCTGGTAAATACGCAGGCCAAGCTGACGCTGCTGCATACCTGACAGATAAAATATTAAAAGGAAGTAGCGGTGTTTGGGGCACAATCCCAATGCCACCTAATGCTAACGTTAGCCCGGAAAATGCTAAAGCATTAGCTGACTTTATTCTGACTCTGAAGTAACTCTTTCTGAATTCAGAAAAGCCGGCGCTTAACAACGCCGGCTTTTTATTTGTGCAAAAACTTCAGGAAATTTTCTGAATTATCCAAAAAATGATGAAAACTCGTATTAAATGGAAAGGAAATGTCAGTTTTCTGGCGGAATCTGGCAGCGGCCATTCGGTATTGATGGATGGCGCGCCGGATGCCGGCGGACAGAATCTTGGACCGAGACCGATGGAAATGTTGCTGATGGGGCTGGGTGGTTGCACTTCATTCGACGTGGTACTGATTCTGAAAAAAAGTCGTCAGGATATAACCGATTGTGTCGTTGAAATTGAAGCCGAGCGCGCGCCGGTCGATCCGAAAGTATTCACCGATATTCATTTGCACTTCGTTATTACCGGCCACAATTTGAATCCGCAAACAATCGAGCGTGCCATTAATCTGTCTGCGGAAAAATACTGCTCGGCTTCCATCATGTTGAAAAACACGGTAAAAATAACACATGATTTTGAGATCATCACTGCTTGATGATAAATTTGTGCGCCGTTTTCTATACACACAATGCGTGTGTTAACGAATTGATTTCCGCTTCCGAATCCATAAGGATACTACTTAATGTTTCCTCATCGGTTAATAAATCGATATTTGCGATGCTGTAGTCCATCTGGTTTGTGGGCAGCATGAAAGGAGACTTGACGGGAGCCAGTTGATCGGCGAACAGGAGCGTATCACCGAGCGTTGTGGGAGGAAATGACAGGTAACCGCGCCATAAATAAATGATGCTGCCGATGATCGATTCCGGAATCGATAGCGCCTTAAAAATGGCGGTGCCAATTTTTATTTCGCACTCGAGTTCCGTTTCATCCTCCAAGTCTTCGTTGCTGCCCCAGGAGCTGGCTATGCTCTCATCAATCAATCCGGGATAATACTTTTCGCGTGCTAACAGATAGAACCAGCTGATCTCATGAATTATTCCCGCAAACATCGCAGTATCCGGATCCTGCTTTGTAATGCGGCGAGCGATGACTTGCGCCAATGCAGCCACATGAGCGGAATGCCGCCATAATTGCGTTACTATATCACTCCGTGCCTGCGCTCCGGCAAGTTGCTGCACTATAACAGCCATTGCTAGATTGCGCACCGTTCGTACACCGACCAAAGTCACGGCCGAACGTACATCGGTAATTCTTTTTCCCGAACGGTTAAATACCACGGAATTGGCGATAGCGACAACTTTGACCGATAAGAGGGGTTCCAATTGAATGAACTTGATCATCATCTCAAGATTGCAATCGGGATCATTGAGTGCTCGATTAATTCTGATTGCCGCATGAGTCGAAGTAGGAAAAATTAATCTTCCCTGTTCGACTTCGGCAGCCAATGCGCTCAGTATTACGCTTTTCTCCATAAATACCCCTTTTTGTTCCTAAATCAAGATGTATCGATAATCCGCAGCTTACTCTAGACATTTGGGAGGTAATATCGGAAAAAATGCTATGAGCTAAAGCTATTTCTGATTCCGTTCAAGAGTTGTTATTGCTTGTCGGATTTGAGGATATTTAAATGTGCATTCACACGGCGTTCAATGGTCAAAACTAACTGAGGGGGGACTATCATTCTGAAACAATAAGAAAAGAAGAAAATAAGCCGAAAAACATTATCAGCATTAGGTTTCAGAGAAATTAACCGAGAATTTGAGTTTGAAACATTTTGCGAAAAAACGAGACAAAAGTCAGAAGAAATGAAACAAAAAGACGATGAAAATGAGATTTTCATAAGAAAAGAAAAGTGATTCTTTAATTTGTAGTAATTCAGACTTGATCTGACATTAAGGTCTTGCCAAAGGGTGGGATTACTCGGTTTGATAGAGGTGCGCAAC
>JBDHRU010000243.1:0-3182 GCA_039807765.1 Nitrosomonas sp.
CTCGACCTCGTTGGCCACGTAATTGGTGCGGGCAATGTCGGCTATCTTGTCTTCGGGCGAATCGTTTAGGTCGTACAAATAACGCCCCGGTGATTGTGGCCGGTTGGTCATCGCGACCACTGCATGCGCCAACGCTTCAGCTCCAGCGCCTCCATCGGTAAAACCGGTGAATAGGGCGGCACTCAATTCAAGCTTAGTGCAGTATTGTTCGATGATGCTCAGATCGTTTTGAGTATCGCCTGCGAAGCGATTGATGGCGATGATCGGTTCAAAACCGAAAGCCCGCACGCTTTGCACGTGATGCTCCAAATGTGGCAGGCCGCGTTCGATTTCTTCGATGCTGCCGGGAAGGGAAGGATTGCCGCCGCCGTGAACCCGTAGCGCCCGCACGGTAACGACCAGTACCACCGCACTTGGCCATAACCCGGAACTGCGGCATTTCAGATCGAAAAATTTCTCCGCGCCCAGATCGAAGCCGAAGCCTGCTTCCGTCACCACCCAATCAGTACAGGTTGCGGCGGCTTTGGTGGCGATCACGCTATTGCAGCCGTGCGCGATGTTGCCGAACGGGCCGCCGTGCACAAAAGCCGGTACGCCTTCGGTGGTTTGCACCAGATTCGGCAGTATCGCATCGTGCAGCAAAGCCGCCATTGCGCCGGTTGCCTGGAGGCTTTGCGCCGTGACCGGATTGCCGGAACGATCGAACCCAACCAAGATGCGCCCCAATCGCGCTTTGAGATCGGCGAGATCTTCGGCCAAACAGAGAATGGCCATCACTTCGGAAGCCGCGGTAATGTCGAACCCGGTTTCGCGCGGCACGCCGTTGAGCCGCCCGCCCAATCCGATCACCGCTTGCCGCAGCGAACGGTCGTTCATGTCCAGCACACGGCGCCAAAACACCTGACGATGCTCCAGATCCAAGCCGCTGTGAAAATGCACGGCGTTATCGAGCAATGCGGCGAGCAGGTTGTGCGCCGCGCCGACGGCATGCATGTCGCCGGTGAAGTGCATATTGATGCGCGTCGACGGCTCAAGCTGGCAACGGCCGCCACCGGCGCCGCCGCCCTTAATGCCGAAGACAGGCCCCAACGACGGTTCGCGCAACGCCAGCGCAACGTACTGCCCGATACGCGCAAGACCTTGCGCCAAGCCGATTGAAACCGTCGTTTTTCCCTCACCCGCACGCGTTGGGTTAATCGCTGAAACCAATATGATTTTGCTTTTCGGTTGAGTATCTTTTATTGGTAAAGTGCTTAATCGCAGCTTGGCTATGTGCTCACCGAATAGCATGAGCTTATTCGGTTGCAAACCAAGCTTTACGGCGATATCTGTTATGGGTTGCATGTTATAAATCCGGAATCAAGGAAATGAACTGTCCTGGTGGTAGTACAGCGTCAGTTTCTGACTGGTTACGGCGCAGGTTGTTTCCAGGCAGTGCATAAACCACATGATGGTGGATGACGCTTTGCTGATTCTTCTACTCACCTTTAAACCAGTTTTCCACTTTTAAATCGGGTATTCGAGAAAATTCCTGCTCATTTGCGGTGACTAAAATTAGATTTAACGAACAAGCATGGGCAGCGATTAATAGATCATGGCAACCGATCGGTAAACCCCTTTGTTCCAGATCGGTTCGGATGATTGCATAAGTTGTATCTGCAGAATCTTGAAAAGGTAATACCGGTAAGCTTGCGAGAACTTGCTCGACATTAAAAGTCAGCTTTGGCGATTGCTTTTTAGCAGCGCCATAACGCAATTCGCAAGCAACGATGATGCTCGTGCAACTATATTTTTCCCATCCTGAAGCCAACATTTTTTCGGCCAGCTTTCCCTGAGGGTTTTTTATAAGCTCTGAAACTATATTGGTATCCAGTAAATAACGAAAGTCGCTCATGCTAGAAAATGTCGTCAGGCTCGGCAACCGGATCGGCAATCTCTGGGAAATCCTCATTCAGCGTCGGCAAAACCGGAAGCAGTTCCTTCAAGCTCTTTTTCTTGATCGGTTCGATAATCAGTTTATCGCCTTCTTTGCGGATGATCGCTTCGGTTCCTTCCAATTCAAAATCGCGCGGGATTCGTATCGCTTGGCTGCGCCCGTTTCTAAACAGGCTCACGTGTCGCTCGTTGTACATAATAATCTCCAGACCATTGGAATATGCCAAAGCATAGGCCTGGATTGTTAGTGTGTCAAACACACTCAAAATAGATTGTGTTGAAGGGAGGAAATAGGAGCTGGAATGAAGGGTGCAGCGATGAATCTTGTATATTTTTCGTTGATAAACCAGATATACGCTGGCACGAAGTGCTAAACCGTATTTCGATCTTTCTCTGCGAGAGTACTAAGGCTTTTCGAAATGGATTTCAAAGTACTCTCGATTTCCTTTGTGCTTCGGGCAACTACGATAGCCGGTTTTTCATGTGCATCAGTGCCAATGTAGGACTCAACCTCAAGTTGTGTTTCGCCCGTGAAAATGCGGCTACCATGCCGATAGGTGTAGCTCAATTTGATTGGATTCGTCGAGATTGCCTTAACAAGGCCGCCAAATTGCCCCCAGGTGATTGTTCGAGGGTCTCCCGGACCTAGGGCAGGAATACCGGAAATAAGCAGTCCATCATTCATTACTTCCACGGTGGTTGCATCGGCCAGTTCAATACCCCATGCCTTTGCTGGAATGGGGCGGGAACTCGTAAATTGAACGTTGTGTGCGATGTCTCGACCGATGTTCTCTATCACGATTATTAGAATGCTAGGACGGTCGTGATCGTGTTTTACGTATACAATGACCTTCGGTTCGGATTGAGATCTAACAAGGCGAAGCGTGAAATATGTATACGCAATTGTGACAAAACAGTCAAACTAGCGGCTACTGCAGCTACAGCCGTCCATAAAGGCACCCAGTCTTGTAGAGATGTTGGCATCATCGCTTTTGATAAGATCTAATCAAAATTAGTCATCTGGAATGACGCAGTTATTACGTCACAATTAAAGCTGTGCTATTGCTCATAAATCCTCTTATATTTGTTTGGTTTTATAATCCAAATAACCAATAATTACAACAAAGCATCCCGGTGATATTTCAAATGCTCCCCAACAAACGTGCTGATAAAGTAATAACTGTGATCGTAGCCTTGATGATAGCGCAGCGTCAGCGGTTGACCGGCGTCGCCGCAGGCTTGTTCCA
>JBDHRU010000244.1:0-3172 GCA_039807765.1 Nitrosomonas sp.
TTTTTGATGTCGTTAAATTGCTGTTGCTGCTCTTCGTTGAGTTCCACGGCGGTCTCCTGATTCATGATGCGGATGTTCCTGTTATTTTTGTGGCTTGATGAAATACCATTTTCCATTGATTACCCTGGCGCTGCCACAGCGAAGTGCGGATCGATCCCGGTGCATGAGCGCCGGACTGCTGCGGCTTCTGCAGTGAGTAAATCGCCAGCACGCAATCGCCGGTTAATACCTTGACGCGAAAATCCCGGAATACCCAGTGCAAATTCGGGTCTTTGCGCTTTAACCAATCGATCACATCCTCCCGGCTATGCAGGTGTCCTTGATTGTCGATTTCTTCGAAATTTTGTGCCAGCAACTCGTCGATCAATCCGGGATGCGCACTCGGATCACTTTGCAGCAGGTCGAGTTCCAAGCGTTGGATGATTCCAGTCAATGTACCGACTTCCATAGCGTGTTACTTGACCCGCATGCCCGGCTGCGCACCGCTATCCGGCGACAGGATGAACAACTCGCCGGGATTGCCGCCACCCGCAGCGAGCACCATGCCTTCCGACAAACCGAATTTCATTTGCCGCGGCGCGAGGTTGGCGACCATCACGGTCAAGCGCCCTTTTAGCTGTTCCGGATCGTACGCGGATTTGATGCCGGCAAAAACGGTACGTTGTTCGCTGCCGATATCGAGTGTCAACTTCAAGAGTTTCTCCGCGCCTGGCACATGCTCGGCGTTGACGATTTTGGCGATGCGCAGGTCGATTTTGCTGAAATCGTCGATCGAAATGGTTTCAGCAATCGGTACAACCGGTACCGCAGCATGCTGTTGTTTTTCTCCATGGCGCGCCGGTGATGCGGGTGTCGATGCGGCCAAGCTTTGCGTATTGGCGGCGATCAGTGCGTCGATTTGTTTAGTGTCGATGCGTGTCATCAAATGCTGATAGACGTTGATCTTATGCCCTGCAGGCAATAACAAATCGGAAACCGGTTGATCAGCGCGTAATTGCGGCCAAGTCAACGGTTCGCCATTGAGAAATGCCTCGATCTGCTGCACGGTACCGGGCAGGATCGGTTTCAAGTAACGCGATAGCAGATAGAACAACTGAATGCCAAGACTGCATGCGCGGTGCAAATCATCACTGCGATCCGCATGCTTGGCAATTTCCCACGGCGCTAAATTGTGGATCATTTCGTTAGCTTCGTCGGCAAATTTCATGATTTGGCGAATGGCTGCGGAGAATTCTCGTTCTTCAAAGGCTTGTTCGATGACTTCAGGACGCCAGCTGGAAAAATGTTCGTTCACGATGGCTTGCAACACCTGATACTGCTCGCCGGAAACCAGTTTACCGTTGAAACGTTTGCTGATAAAACCGGCGCAGCGGCTAGCGATATTGATAAATTTGCCGACCAGATCAGAATTGACGCGCGCAACGAAGTCGTCCAGGTTCAAATCGATGTCTTCCAACGTGCTGTTCAGCTTGGCGGCGTAGTAGTAGCGCAGCCATTCGGGATTCAAGCCTTGTTTCAGGTAGCTTTCGGCGGTGATGAAGGTACCGCGCGACTTACTCATTTTCTCGCCATTCACGGTCAGAAAGCCATGTGCGAATATCTTGGTCGGCGTGCGATACCCAGCGTTTTTCAGCATCGCCGGCCAAAACAGTGCATGGAAGTACAAAATATCCTTGCCGATGAAGTGATACAGCTCGGTATCCGATTGCGGTTGCCAGTAATCGTCGAAGGTAATATTTTCACGCTCGCACAGATTCTTGAAGCTGCCCATGTAACCGATCGGCGCATCGAGCCAGACGTAGAAATACTTACCCGGTGCACCAGGAATCTCGAAGCCGAAATACGGTGCATCGCGTGAAATATCCCAGTCTGATAGTTTGTTTTCCCCGGCTTCACCGACCCATTCGCGCATTTTGTTGGCGGCTTCCGGCTGCAAGTGATCGCCATCGCACGCCCACTGCCGCAGAAAATCGGCGCAGCGCGCATCGGACAAGCTGAAGAAATAATGCTCGGACGATTTGCTGACCGGTTTTGCGCCGGATACGGCCGAATACGGGTTTTTCAATTCCGTCGGCGCATAGGCCGCGCCGCACACTTCGCAGGAATCGCCGTATTGATCCTTGGCGCCGCACTTCGGGCATTCGCCTTTGACGAAACGGTCCGGCAGGAACATATTCTTGACCGGATCATACAGTTGTTCGATACCGCGTACCGCAATCAATCCGGCGCTCTTGAGTTTGCCATAGATATCCTCGGAGAAATGCCGCGTTTCCGGCGAGTGCGTGCTGTAGTAATTATCAAACTGAATGTGAAAACCGGTAAAATCGCCGAAATGTTCCGTATGTACACGCGCAATCAGTGCTTCCGGTGTGATACCTTCTTTTTCTGCACGTAGCATGATCGGTGTGCCGTGGGTATCGTCGGCACAGACATAATGCACCGTATGCCCGCGCATTTTCTGGAAACGTACCCAGATATCCGTCTGAATATACTCCACCAAATGACCCAAATGGATACTGCCGTTGGCGTAGGGCAGCGCGGAAGTCACCAGAATTTTTCGCTTACTCATGGGCTCTAATGCGTCGGATTAAATAAACCCTAATTGTAACAAACTGTGTGTACATTCCCGATATTTGTTACCATTTCCGGATTAAATCGTGAACCGCCCGGCGGTAGTAAAAAGGAGCCTCGTAGTGATCATTTCCGAACAGCAGATTCAATCCGTACTGAAACAAACCATCGACCCAACCACGAATAAAGACTATGTGACTGAAAAATCGGTCGGTACGATTCAAATCACCGGCAATAACGTTGCCGTTGACATCGAACTCGGTTATCCGGCCAATAGCGTTAAGGATAATGTGCAACAACAAGTAGCAGATGCATTGAGATCGATACCCGGTATCGGCACGGTTCAAGTGACGGTCAGCAGCAAAATCATTCCACACGGCGTGCAGCGTGGCGTCAAACTGATACCCGGTGTCAAAAACATCATCGCTGTGGCATCCGGCAAAGGCGGTGTCGGCAAATCGGCAACCGCCGTCAATCTGGCGCTGGCATTGGCGGCGGAAGGCGCTGCCGTCGGCATTCTGGACGCCGATATTTACGGTCCGTCGCAACCGCAAATGCTCGGGATTACCGGCCACCCCGAATCGCTCGACGGTAAATCGAT
>JBDHRU010000035.1:0-15219 GCA_039807765.1 Nitrosomonas sp.
TCGCCGGTACTGACTTGTTTGCTAAGCGCTTGTGTCCAAAGAATGGGTTGATTAACACGACTATCTGACATGAAAAAAAATTTCCCGATTATCCTAATTCTATTTTTTATTTTTGCTATGCCCGCCGCCGCATCCGGCAAAACGGTGCTGGTTTTTGGCGACAGCCTGTCCGCTAATTATGGCATATCGGCGGAAGCCGGTTGGGTTGCATTGCTCAAACAGCGGTTGCAATCCGAGTTTGCCGATTATCATATCGTCAACGCCAGCATCAGCGGTGAAACAACCCTCGGCGGCCGCAACCGGATCCGGCAGGCATTGGAAAAGCATCGCCCTGAGATTGTCATTCTTGAGCTTGGCGCCAACGATGGTCTACGCGGCGCAACGATTAAATCCATTCATGACAATCTCGCTGCGATTATCGAAGCATGCAAGCAAAATAGCGCTTTGGTGTTACTTGCCGGTATGCAATTACCGCCCAACTATGGCATGACGTATACGCAAAAGTTCCAAGCTATTTTTCCGCAGCTCGCGGAAAGCTATCAAATCAAATTAGTGCCTTTTCTATTGGCCGGTTTTGGTGACAAACACGATTTTTTTCAGTCGGATGGAATACATCCGAACGAAATGGCGCAGAAAAAAATTGTAGAAAATGTCTGGGAAGTATTGCACACCATGTTCACTTCCGGGAAAGTTGCCGTCAAGCCGTGAATATCGCCGCGCTTTAACACTCCGGCTGATTGAATCAAGACCGGGAGACGGGGTCACATATTTTCCAAACCATCGATAAATCGCTGCAAATCAGCGGGCAAGGGTGCTTGCAATTGCATGCGAATCCCCGAAAGTGGATGGGTAATTCCCACTGTGTGTGCGTGCAAAAACATGCGTGTCAGCTTATTTTGCCCGCCGCTTTTAGCTAGCTGCTTGTTAAGCTCGAAATCACCATATTTGTCGTCGCCGATGATGGGAAATCCAAGGTGCGCCAGATGGACGCGAATCTGATGCGTGCGGCCGGTTTTGATTTCCGCATCCAGCAAGCCGAAATTTTGCCAGGTTTTTTGCAATGTAAAGATCGTGTGCGACTGTATTGATTTACTACCTTTACTTGAACCAGCAGCTACCATCACACGGCGTTCACCGGCTGCCGTGACATATTTGTCGAGCGCCAGTTTGACGTGCTGCTTGGTGTTCCGCCATTTTCCCTTCACCATCGTCAGATAATGTTTTTCCATCAGTCCTTCACGAATTTGCCGATGCAACTCAACCAATGCGCTGCGTTTCTTCGCCAGCAGCAGCACGCCGGATGTTTCTCTGTCCAACCGGTGCACTAATTCGAGAAATTTCCAGGTTGGGTTCTGCGCCCGCAGTTGTTCGATAACACCGAAACTGATGCCGCTGCCGCCATGCACCGCCATACCGCCCGGTTTATCGATCGCCAGCACGGCATCATCCTCATATAAAACGGTAAAAGTATAAAAATTGCCCGGAATATTCGTAATCTGCCTGGAAGCATCTTTTTTCGTGACTTTAACCGGTGGAATCCGTATCACATCGCCCGTTTGCAAGCGATAACTGGCAACGATCCGTTTTCCATTAACACGCACCTGACCACTTCTCAGCAACTGATACAAGTGACTTTTAGGCACATTCCGAAAGCGTCTGAATAAAAAATTATCGATCCGTTGATCGCCTTCTTCTTCTCCAATGCATTCTTTAGTTACGGATGCAAGCGATTGTATATTCATTAAGATGAATTTTGATTATTCAAACTATTTCCAAGAAAAAGTGCAGCCACTCAGGCAAATTATAAAGGTTTTACTTATTTCTTTTTAAAATCGTTGCTGTAAAATTTGTTCGCTGTTAACAATCATTTCTGCCAAACGGCATCCCAAGCAGTAATTGACATAAAATAAAGTTCCGTTTGGAACTTTATGTAAAATCTGTTACCTTAACAGGGGTAATAAGGAAAGAAAGCCGCTGTGATAGTGCATCATGAGGCTTTATTTAGTCACAGATTCACAGATAAAAAACATTATTTATAAACAATTAACTCACAGAAAAATAAACTTATAAGAATTGAATTGGCAAATAGAAATTACAATAAAATTATCAAACTCAAACCTCGTCATTACAACTACGTATACCCCAAAAATCTAACCGGAGAAATTTCGGATAGTGTATCCATAAATAGAACACGTAAGGCTTGTAAATGAAACGAATGTTATTTAATGCAACCCAACCGGAAGAATTACGGGTTGCAATCGTCAACGGTCAAACATTGATTGACCTCGACATAGAATCAATCAGCAAGGAACAACGCAAAAGCAATATCTACAAAGCTGTCATCACACGAATAGAGCCTAGTCTGGAAGCTGCATTTGTAGACTATGGCTGTGAACGGCACGGTTTTTTACCCTTCAAGGAAATCGCCCTCTCCTGCTTTGCCGAAAATGGCAATGGCGCCGCTAACGGCCGTATCCAGGATCTGCTGCAGGAAGGCCAAGAACTCATCGTTCAAGTCGATAAAGACGAGCGCGGAACCAAGGGTGCTGCGCTCACAACCTATATCTCGCTGGCTGGTCGGTATCTGGTTTTGATACCGAACAATCCCAATAGCGGCGGTGTATCGCGCCGCATCAGCGGGGAAGAACGCAACGAGTTGCGCGAAGTCATCGCGCAACTCGAAGTACCCGAAGGGATGAGCATCATTGCCAGAACGGCCGGTATCGGGCGCAGCACGGAAGAACTGCAATGGGATTTGAATTACCTGACGCAGCTCTGGTATGCGATTGAAGAAGCAGCCAATAATCAAGATGGTGTTTTTCTGATTTATCAGGAAAGCAGCTTGGTCATTCGTGCAATTCGCGATTACTTCAGCCAGGAAATCGGTGAGATTCTGATTGATAGCCGCGACATCTATGAGCAAGCTAGCCAGTTCATGGCGCATGTTATGCCCGCAAATGTCGACCGCCTGAAGTTTTATCATGACGATGTGCCGCTATTCTCGCGTTTTCAGATTGAACATCAGATCGAAACCGCCTACTCCAGGCAGGTAACACTGCCTTCCGGTGGTGCAATTGTGATCGATCACACGGAAGCACTGGTATCCGTTGACGTTAACTCGGCACGTGCTATCCGCGGATTGGACATTGAACACACCGCACTGAGCACCAATCTGGAGGCAGCCGATGAAATCGCGCGGCAATTGCGCCTGCGGGACTTGGGTGGTTTGATCGTTATCGACTTCATCGATATGGATGTGCAACGCAACCAGCGTGAAGTCGAAGCCCGATTGCACGAGGCGCTGCGGCAAGACCGTGCGCGCATCCAAGTAGGAAAAATATCGCGCTTTGGTTTGCTGGAGTTATCACGCCAGCGCCTGCGGCCTTCGCTAGGTGAGAGCAATTATATCCCATGCGCGCGCTGTCAAGGCACGGGATTCATCCGTGGAACCGATTCTTCGGCGCTTCATGTGCTCAGAATCATCCAGGAAGAAGCTATGAAAGAGAACACCAGTGCGCTGCACGTTCAGCTCCCGGTGGACGTGGCTACTTACCTGCTGAATGAGAAGCGAGCGGAAATCTATGATATCGAAGTTCGGCAACGTATCAATATTATCCTCATACCGAATATCCATATTGAAACCCCCGCTTACAATATCACTCGCATCCGCCACGAAGACAGCAAGGCCAATGAGTCGGTGGCAAGTTACAGGCTAGTCGAAAAACAAACAGACGAAAGCGTCTCGGAAACCATCTCCGGGCAAAGGCACAAATCCATCCGCCCGCAAGCTGCAGTTCAAGGTATAACACCCGCCCAACCTGCGCCGATTCGTGAGGAAAGAGCGCGCGATACCTCGCTTCTGGACAAGTTCTTCAGTTGGTTTAAACCCGCGCATAATGAAGAAACAAAAGCTGATCATGAAGAAAAACCGGTTGATATGGATAAAACCAGGCAACCGCAGGAACGGGGACGACCGCGCGGACGTCGCGGACGCAACCGGAATGAGCGTAATAAAGATGCTTTCACGCATAAACAAAACAAGCAAAGTGATACGGCTGACTTGAGTAATGTGACACCGCAGGATTTGGGCGATCCGCAATCCGAGCAAGCTCACCTCCATGCGGCGGAACATCAAAAAATCGGTGACATTTCTCAGGATTCCGTTGCGATTCTTATAGAATCCACATTACCTGTAGCCGGTGTCTCTGCCATCACAACTGAAAGCCCTGAAGATGTCGGCACAAAAAATGGCGATCGCAGACGCACACGCCGGCATCGCGGCAATAAACATCGTGATACCGCTCGAACCAGGAGTACCATCGAGAACCCGGAAACGATGCTGGATGAATCCGTGAGTGAAATGATTCATGCCGATGAGCATTCACTCAGCCCGCAGTCAAACATTGAAAAAGCGATACCGGCCGAAGATCTGCCTGTCCCTGCTGTCAAGAGGCAATCCGCCAGGAAAGTGGCAGCGGTAACTGATCAAGCAGTACAAGATAAAATCGCGCAGCCTGAGCTTCCGGTTGCAGCTCCACTACCGGAAATCACTGCGGCCAAAGAACTACCGGATTTCAGCAAAAGCGGTTTAGTAATGATAGAAACACCGCCCGATAAAGTTGAAATGATAGCGGAAGAAATTATCATCCCTAAAAGAACCCGCAGAAGAGTTAAGAAAGACGCGATTGCACCCAGCGAACCACTGATGCAAATCGAAACGCGGGAGTAAGTAAGGGGAAGTAGCATAGTGATTCAACAGGCACAAGGACTCTAATGTGCCTGCTCCCAATTGTCGCCAATACCTATTTCAATCAGCAACGGCACATCCAACCGCAAAACATTACCCATATAATCCGGCAAAGCGGTTTTCACTAACGTTACTTCATCATCCGGAACCTCAAGAACCAGCTCATCATGAACCTGCATGATCAATTTGCTGCGTAATTGCGCTTGATGCAGCCAGTTATGCACCGCAATCATTGCCAATTTAATAATATCCGCAGCAGTGCCTTGCATCGGCGCATTAATGGCCGCTCGCTCCGCACCTTGGCGGCGATTGCCGTTGGTGTGATTGATTTCAGGTAACCATAGCCTCCGTCCCAGCACGGTTTCAACGTATCCGTATTGTCTGGCTTTTTCCCGGGTTTGCCGCATATAGTTTTCCACCCCCGGGTAACGGGCAAAATACCGCTCCATATACGCACGCGCGGCACTGCGCTCAATATTCAACTGCGCCGCCAGACCGAATTCCGACATGCCGTAGATCAAGCCGAAATTAATCACCTTGGCGTAGCGGCGTTGTTCAGGATCGACTTGATCCAGCGGAATCCCGAGAATTTCCGCAGCTGTTGCGCGATGAATATCCTCTCCGGCGGCAAAAGCCTCGAGCAGTCGTTGATCCTGGGAAATATGCGCCATGATGCGCAGTTCGATTTGCGAGTAATCCGCCGAAATGATTTTGTGCCCTGGTGGTGCAATGAAGGCTTCGCGGATTCTGCGTCCTTCGCTGGTGCGCACCGGAATATTCTGCAAATTCGGATCAGAACTCGCCAGGCGCCCGGTCACGGCAACCGCTTGCGCGTAATTGGTATGCACCCGACCGGTATCGCGATCTATCATCTGCGGTAATTTGTCGGTATACGTCGACTTCAATTTGGCCAGACCGCGGTAATCGAGCAATAGTTTTGGCAATGGATAATCCAATGCGAGTTGCTGCAATACATCTTCATCGGTGGAAGGTACGCCGGTCGGCGTTTTTTTAATGACCGGCAATTTCAGCTGATTAAATAGAATCTCTTGAATCTGTTTCGGTGAATTCAGATTGAAAGGTTGTCCCGCGATGGCATGCGCTTGTTGTTCCAACGCCTGTAATTTCCCACCCAGTTCGTGGCTCTGCTTATGCAGCAGCTGATAATCCAGCAAAACGCCATTACGTTCCATTGCAAACAACACTTCCAGAACCGGCATCTCGATCTGGCGATAAATGTAGTCCAGCCGCTCATCCTTCCGAATGCCGGGATAGAGCGTTTGATGCAAACGCCAGGCGATATCCGCGTCTTCCGCGGCATACTGTGTAGCGATATCAAGCGCTACTTCATCAAACCCGATACGATTGGCGCCTTTGCCGGTGACATCATCGTAGCTAATAGTTTTCACATCCAGATGACGCAACGCCAGACTATCCATGTTATGCGGCCGGTGCGATTCGAGCACGTACGATTGCAATAAGGTGTCGTGCGCAATACCGTTCAGCTGGATACCGTGATTGGCAAACACATGCTTGTCGTATTTCAAATTTTGTCCCAACTTGGCTTTCCCTGCATCTTCCAGCCACGGCTTCAATTTATTCAGTACCCGATTAAGTTCAAGCTGTTGCGGCACACCGGTATAGCGATGCATCAGTGGAATATAAACCGCACGATGGCTCTCGATACAAAACGAAATCCCCACCAGTTTTGCCTGCATCGGATTAAGGCTCGTCGTTTCGCTATCAACCGACACTAGTGGCACAGCATCCAACCGGATTAGCCAGTCATCCAGTTCACTTTCGCTCAGAATCATTTGGTACGTTACCGGATCGTCAACCGTGGCATCGTGGTTGATGTTGCCAGCCGCCATAGTCCCATTCTCATTCGCACGTACGAATTCGGATTCATCTGCGGTCATTTGCTGGCGCAATTCGCGTAACGATGTTTTCATGTCCAACTGTTCGTAGAGTTGGATCAACTGCGCGGTATCTTGCGGCTGCGGTGCAAGATCGGTGATCTTGATCGGTAAATCGACATCGCACTTGATCGTGATCAATTGACGGGATGTTTCGAACCAAGCCAATGCCTGGCGCAGATTGTCGCCAATCGCGCCCTTGATTTCACCGGCATGCGAGATCAGATTATCCAGCGATCCGTACTGTGTCAGCCATTTGACCGCCGTCTTGGGGCCGACTTTTTGCACACCGGGAACATTGTCGGAAGCATCACCAACCAGCATCAGGTAATCCAGCATGCGCTGTGGCGGCACGCCAAACTTGGCCAGCACATTTGCTTCATTGAGTATTTCATTGCTCATGGTGTTCACCAGCGTAACATGGGAATTCACCAGTTGCGCGATATCCTTGTCACCGGTTGAAATGATGCACTGCATACCGGCCTCGACGGCTTGCTTTGTCAAAGTGCCGATGACGTCGTCAGCTTCCACGCCATCGATGATCAGCATCGGCCAGCCCATGGCGCGGATGCAGGCATGCAACGGTGCGATCTGCACCGCCAGATCGTGCGGCATCGGCGGCCGGTGCGCCTTATAGTCGGGATATAAATCGTCGCGGAAAGTTTTACCTTTTGCATCAAACACACACGCGCTATAATCCGCCTGGTAGTCCTTGTGCAGGCGCCGCAGCATATTGAGCACACCATGAATTGCACCGGTCGGTTCATTGTTGCGATTACGCAAATCCGGCAATGCATGGAAAGCGCGGTATAAGTAGGATGAGCCGTCAACCAACAGCAATGTTTTCATTTATATGATATTCCTATGAACCTGCAAGATAAATCGGTCCGTCATCCATCCGTGGAAAAACCCTGGTCGGCAAAAGAATCGTGGCGCCTGTTTGGAATTATGGCAGAGTTTGTTGAAGGAACGGAACGTCTTGAAGCCATTCAGCCCGCTGTCAGCATTTTCGGCAGCGCGCGCACCGGTCCCGATAGCCCGCATTACCAATTGGCCGAGCAAATTGCCAAACGGCTCTCCGATGCCGGTTTCGCGGTTATTTCCGGCGGCGGGCCGGGTATTATGGAAGCTGCCAACAAAGGCGCCTATTATGGCAAATCGCCCAGTGTCGGCTTGAACATTCAATTGCCACACGAACAGCATCGCAATGCTTATCAGGATGTCAGTCAGACTTTCCGGCATTTTTTCGCGCGCAAATATATGTTTGTTAAATTCGCCACGGCGTACGTCGTCCTCCCCGGCGGGTTCGGTACTTTGGATGAGCTGATGGAAGCGCTGACACTGGTGCAAACGGGTAAAACCCGCAAGATGCCGATCATTCTAGTTTACTCGGCATTCTGGCGCGGTTTGCTGGAATGGTTCCAAAATACTTTGATCACCGAAGGATTCATATCAGCAGACGATATGCAGCTGATTCAAATCATTGATGAACCGGATCAGATCGTCCGTGCGATTTTTAAATATTATGAAAGCAGCGGATTTGAACCGAGCGCTGCTGAGCGGGAAATTCAACTCAATCTTTAACCGTCGGCAATGATTTTAGGTAGAATACCTCATTATCCTGACCCTCCGGGACCAACATGACGTACTTATACTCGCTTATTTTTATCATACTGCTCAGTTCCGCGCTGCCGGTCGTAGCGCAATCGGAGCAACCGAAGCAAGCGAAAAAACCTGCACACCCGGATAATCTGATACCGCTACCGGAGATTCCCGAGTTACCCAAGGAATTGGCGGATCCCCCGCCGCTACCGCCGGATATTCAATCGGATCCCGAGCTGGAAACGCAGGTAACCATTATCAAGCGCGGCGAAGACACCATTGAGGAGCATCGCATCAACGGCGAACTGATGATGATCAAGGTGATCCCGCGTATCGGTCCACCGTATTATTTGAAAAAAAATATTAGCCGGGGTGCTCATACGCATCCAGGTGATGCCGGTATCGATGTCAGTCCACCGATGTGGCAATTCATGAGATTCTAATGTCGATAAAAAAGCGCAAGAAAGTGACGCAATGAAATTGTACTGTTCTATCATCCTCGCTTTTTATTCTGCTAACTGATGTCAGTTTTTACACCTGTCACCGACAGCCAACTCAAAGTCTGGCTAAAAAATTACGCGCTTGGTCAACTAATTCAACTGCAGGGTATTCTGTCAGGAATCGAAAATACCAATTATTTTGTCACGACCACGCAAGGTAAGTTTGTACTGACATTATTTGAGAAGCTGACTTATGACGAACTGCCGTATTATTTGAATTTGATGGCGCATTTGTCCCGGCATCATATTCCATGTCCGGCGCCGGTTCCCATGCTAGATCAGAAATTACTGGGTGAATTGAACGGCAAACCGGCGACGATCGTCACTTGTTTACCGGGACAATCCGTTATGCACCCGGCAGCGGAACATTGCGCGGAAGTTGGCGCAATGTTGGCGCACATGCACGTGGCGGGCAGTTCGTATTCCGGAAAAATGACCAATCCGCGCGGACTTACATGGTGGAAAGCCAGAGCACCGGAAATAGCTCCTTTTTTATCTGAAGATGAAAAGTCGCTGCTTGCAACAGAATTGGATTTTCAATGCTCGCAACAAACTTGCGCATTGCCCGGCGGCGTTATCCACGCCGATTTATTCCGGGACAATATCCTTTTTACCGAACTTACCGTCGGTGGTGTCATCGATTTTTATTTCGCCTGCAACGATGCATTCCTGTACGATCTAGCAATTACAGTCAACGATTGGTGCATGACCAGAGATAAAGTTCTGGACGAATTGCGCGCGCATGCGCTGATCGAAGCTTACCATGCCGTACGGCCGCTTACTGCAACCGAACACCAGGCTTGGTCCGCTATGTTACGTGCCGGCGCATTGCGTTTCTGGGTCTCCCGGCTGTACGACTATCACTTGCCACGACCGGGAGAATTGACACACGCCAAGGATCCGGCGCATTTCAGGGAAATATTAATAAGCCATCGAAATAATTCAGCAAAGCTGCAACAGCTCTGGATATAAACGCATCACTGAAGCCGCTGACCGAAATTAAACTGGAGAAGCATTAATGGAAATTCATCAAGTTCACGCAAAACAAGGGTTACAATGGATCTTAAGTGGATTCTATCTATTCAGTAGAGTGCCGCTGACTTGGTTTTTTGTTTGTTTCACCCTCTTGCTAATCGGGATGTCGATATCGCTGATCCCGATGGCGGGGCAGTTTGTTTTCACTCTGATTTCCCCGGTATTTCTGGCCGGTATTATGCTGGGATGTAAAGACATGGAGCAGGGCAAACCGCTTGAGTTATCGCATTTGTTTGCCGCTTTCAAAACCAATGCCGTGCCGTTGATCACTATCGGCGGCATTTATCTGATTGGACAAATTTTCATTCTTGGCTTGGTCATGCTGATCGGCGGCACGCAAATGACCGACATGATGTTGTATGGCAAGCGGGTCGACGAAAGTGAACTGATGGGCGTTATGAGCAATTTCCTAACGTCGTTCCTGGTTGCACTGACACTTTCCATTCCGCTGATGATGGCTTCTTGGTTCTCGCCGCTGCTGGTTGTGTTTCATGGCATGCCGCCGGTGGCGGCAATGCAAACTAGCTTTTTTGCATGCCTAAGAAACTTTATTCCGTTCCAGTTGTACGGTCTCGTGCTCATTATTCTAACTGTTATTAGCATAATGCCTTACGGCGTCGGTCTAGTCATTCTGATTCCTACCATTTTCGCGTCCATTTACGTCAGTTACAAAGATATTTTTCTGGGAGAACCGATTCGCTTCAAGAATTACGGATCCGAACCGGATTATCAAAAAACCAACTGGAGCGATACTGACGCTGAGCCGGAACAGCGCGAACATGAAACCAAACAAGAAACGGTTGCACCAGAAAATCAGCAAAAAGACAAAGATCAGAATAATCGTTGAATCTAAGGAAGTTAAATCGCAGTCAATTTTGCGTATTCGAGCAACAACCACTTTGTGCCAGCGTGATCAAAATTGACCTGAACACGCGCATCGCTGCCGCTGCCTTCGTAGTTAATGATGACACCGGTACCGAATTTAGCATGTGACACATTCTGCCCGATTTGCCATCCCCCGCTAAGCGGTTTCACCGGACTGTAAGATGAGGTTCTTGCGGTCGTTGCGGCATTATATCCGCCGTTATTCGCCGCATAGGCATACGAATTCGATCGCGGCGCCGGTTGCAACCACTTCAAGCATTGTTGCGGGATTTCGTCGAGAAAACGCGATGCGATGTGATAGCGGGTCTGGCCATGCAGCATCCGGCTCTGCGCAAAACTGAGATACAAGCGGCGGCGTGCGCGCGTCATGGCTACATACATCAGCCGTCTTTCCTCAGCGATACCGTTGATCTCATTCAAGCTGTTTTCGTGCGGAAACAATCCCTCTTCCAGACCACTGAGGAAAACACTATGAAATTCCAAGCCCTTGGCGGCATGCACTGTCATTAGTTGCAGCGCATCCTGGCCGCTACCGGCCTGATGTTCACCGGCCTCCAGCGAAGCATGCGCGAGGAATTCCGCTAGACTGTCGCTCTCCGCTTCATGCACAAAACTGGTCGCAGCGTTGATCAGTTCGTTTAAATTCTCCAGCCTTTCCGTGCCCTCACGCTCTTTACCGTAATGCACCAGCAATCCGCTACTTGTCAGCATATGCTCAACAATCTGCGGCAGCGGTAATGCGCTACAGTGCTGCTGCATGCTCAGAATCAAATGCACGAATGCCGCGATGCCTTTTAACGTTTCCAGTGATTTTTGCAGTACTGCCGATTCACCGCCGCATTTTTGTACGGCGGCAATCCACAGACTGCCGCCAAGTACTTTGGCGTCTTCCTGCAACTGTTCCAAGCTGCGGGCACCGATGCCGCGCGCTGGAAAATTAATCACGCGCAGCAACGCGCTGTCATCGCTGGGGTTGGCAATCAGCCGCAAATAAGCCAGCGCGTGCTTGATTTCCTGGCGGTCAAAAAACCGCATACCACCATAAACACGATACGGCACTGCAGCATTGAACAGACTATGCTCCAGCACGCGCGATTGCGCATTGGAACGATACAGCAACGCCATTTCCGACAATGCGATGCCTTCCGCATGTAAGGTTTTGACTTCATCGACGATGAAAGCGGCTTCATCGAAATCATTCGGCGCATTGTAAACGCGCAACAGTTCTCCTTTACCCTCCGCCGTCCAAAGATTTTTTCCCAGACGTTCACTATTGTTTTCAATCAGGGCATTGGCTGCATCCAGAATATTACCGTGCGAACGGTAATTCTGTTCCAATTTGATAGTCCGGGCGATGCCGAAATCATGCTCAAAGTCGCGCATGTTGCCGGCATAAGCGCCACGGAATGCATAAATGCTTTGGTCATCATCGCCGACGGCAAAAACCGCTGCCGCATTTGAGGTTCCCATACCTGCAAGCAATTTCAGCCATTTGTATTGCAATGGATTGGTATCTTGGAATTCATCCACCAGAATATGCCGGAAACGCTCGCGATAATGCCGGCACAGGACTTCATTACGGCTCAGCAATTCATAGCAGCGCAGCAGCAATTCGGCAAAATCCACCGCGCCTTCCTTCTGGCACTGCAACTCATATGCTTGGTAAAACTCCTGTAAACGGCGCGAATAAGTATCTTCCACGACAACATAAGCCGCACGCAACCCAGCTTCCTTAGCATTATTGATAAACCATTGCACCTGTCGCAGCGGAAATTTCTTCTCATCAACCGATAAATCTTTCAAAATGCGTTTGACTAAAGCCAATTGATCGGCAGAATCGAGAATCTGGAATACTTGCGGTAAACCGGCGTCTTGATAATGAGTCCGCAGCATGCGATGACACAAACCATGAAACGTACCGATCCACATACCACGCGGATTGACCGGCAGCATCGCAGTAATGCGCGTCAGCATTTCTTTCGCTGCCTTGTTGGTAAACGTCACGGCAAGAATACCGTGCGAGCTCGCTTGCCCCGATTGGATCAGATAAGCGATACGCGTTGTCAGAACGCGCGTTTTGCCGCTACCGGCACCGGCCAGCACCAATACCGATTGATGCGGCAGCGTGATGGCTTCCAGTTGTTGCGGATTGAGACCGGATAGTAAGGGAGTCATCTAAGTCGTAAGCCTGCGGGAACCGGGCTATACATGAAGCCATCGGTGAAAAATACATGGTCAATGCGTCGATTAATTCAGAATCCGATCAATGAACTGACTCATGATATCGCGATTCATGAATTAATCGATCGTTGACCAAATGATGCTATGCCCTGCTTTTGGCTACGATGTCCAGAATCAGCGGCGTCAATATCAGCTCAATCGCCATCCCCATTTTGCCTCCAGGTACAACGATCGTATTGGGGCGAGACATGAACGAGTCATGGATCATGCGCAACAGGAATGGAAAGTCCGCTGTTTCAGGGTGTCTGAAACGAATCACGACCAAACTCTCGTCCAATGTCGGAATTTCCCGGGCGATAAACGGATTGGAAGTGTCAACCGTGGGTACGCGCTGGAAATTAATGTGCGTACGCGAAAATTGCGGTGTGATGTAATGCACATAATCGTGCATGCGACGCAAAATGGTGTGTGTAACGGCTTCCGCAGAATAGCCGCGCGCACTGGTATCGCGGTATATTTTCTGAATCCACTCAAGATTCACAATCGGCACAACGCCAACCAGCAAATCGACATATTTGGCAACATCGGCCGTGTCGCTTTTCGCACCGCCGTGCAGACCTTCATAAAACAGCAGATCCGATCCGGGAGGAATCGGCGACCAAGGGGTGAATGTTCCCGCTTTTTGCTGCCAAGGCTTAGCTTCTTCATCGTTGTGCAGATATAAACGGGTTTGACCGCCGCCGCTCGCGCCATATTCCTTGAAAAGCGCTTCCAGTTTCTCAAATTCGTTGGCTTCCGGACCAAAATGACTGATCGCGCGGCCGCCGCTCTTTTCCGATTCGGCCACGGCCTGTTTCATCGATTCGCGATCATAGCGATGAAAGCTATCGCCTTCAACGATCGCAGCTTTCAATTTCTCGCGGCGGAAAATGTGTTCAAAACTGTTTTTAACCGTTGAAGTACCTGCGCCTGATGATCCGGTAACGGCGATAACCGGGTGTTTTTGCGACATTCTTATTTTCTCCTAAAATATATCACTATCAAAATTTTGCATCCTATATGATACCTTTTTTCTACTACTCTTTGACAGGGGTAATTGTCGGATACCATACCGGGCGAGAAGGAACATTTCAAAAAATCCGAACCGGCGATTGAGATCTTTTCCAGAAATTATATTTGGCGATGAGAGGCATACCGTATAGCAAATTTTTCATCACCCCGGGACAACAACGCACCGGAAAATCATCCGCCTGAATGTGATGTTTCCCGATGTATCACGAAAATTTCACTTAATTTACCAGCGACTACCTTCCATATAATCTGCTCACTTGCTTGACACTGATATAACTCAACTATCAAACCATTCATGGACGAACAATCAAGCCTTCTGGCGTTATTCACCAGCAGTTTTTTAGCTGCAACCTTGCTTCCCGGCGGATCGGAGGCGGTACTCGTAGGCGTGTTGCTGGCTTATCCGGATTTGCATTGGCAAGCTCTGGTTCTGGCGACGATCGGCAATACGCTGGGCGGGATGAGTTCGTATCTGATCGGCCGGTTGCTGCCAGATGAAAAGACCGTGCTGAAGAAAGCCGGCGGTAATGCCCGCGGACTCGAATGGGTGCGGCGACATGGCGCGCCGATTCTGCTGCTGTCGTGGGCGCCGTTGATCGGCGATTTGCTGTGTGTAGCGGCAGGATGGTTGCGTACCAATTGGCTGTGGGCGCTACTGTTTATTGCTGTGGGAAAGTTTGCCCGTTATTGGGCGATTGCTGCCGCGGTCAATTGATGCGGTGGATCCGGTTTATCCGTAACGGATGGATAAACCGGATCGTTATTAACCGGTTAAATCATTTTCAGTTTTCAAGCAGTTTCTGTAACTCACCGTTCTGATACATTTCGGTCACGATATCCGAACCGCCAATAAACTCACCGTTGACATATAACTGAGGAATCGTGGGCCAACTTGAATAATCCTTGATACCTTGCCTGATTTCCGGATCCGCTAGTACATCCACAGCATAAATATTATCAACACCACAAGCCTTCAGAATATTCACAGCATTCGCCGAGAACCCACATTGCGGCTGCTCTGGTGTGCCTTTCATATAGAGTACGACCGGATGCGTAGTAATTTGTTGTTCAATTAAATCTTCAACATTCATAGTGCTAATTTCTCCAAAGAATCATTCCAAAAGTTTTATACAGGAACAAAAAATGTTATATCAATTGCTGCGCTGGATACAACGTATAGCTACTTCACAAAATTCAATTGACCGCCGCTCACGCGCATTATGCCAGCCAAGTCCGGGTGGGAACAAATATTACTAAAATCCCTATTCTGTAACAATTGCCG
>JBDHRU010000245.1:0-3145 GCA_039807765.1 Nitrosomonas sp.
AATCATGACTAACATCAAATCTATTCCCTCAGTTTCCGTCAATTATTCCTGTAATGGCAGCTCTACGAAGGCGAATGAAATGGGTATGCGTGCGATGCAGGAACGTGCGTATGAAAAACGCGGCGAGCAATATCTGCTGATCAAATCCCCACCGGCATCCGGCAAAAGCCGTGCCTTGATGTTTATCACACTGGATAAACTCTATAACCAGGGAGTGAAAAAAGCCATTATCGTCGTGCCGGAGAAAACCATCGGTGCCAGTTTTAATAACGAACCGTTGACTCAATACGGATTTTGGGCGGATTGGGAAGTTGTACCGCAATGGAATCTTTGCAACGCGCCGGGTGATGATAATGGCGGTAAAGTGGGAGCGGTCAAAACTTTCCTCGATAGCGTAGATCGCGTACTGATTTGTACGCACGCGACTTTCCGGTTTGCAGTGGATAGGTTCGGAGTAGAAGCGTTCGATGGATGTCTGATTGCCATTGATGAGTTTCACCATGTCAGTGCAAATTCAGATAACAAACTGGGTATACAGCTCGGCCAATTCATTGCACGGGATAAAGTGCATATCATCGCGATGACGGGTTCCTATTTCCGTGGCGATGCCGAGGCTGTGCTAGCACCGCACGATGAAGCCAAATTCGAGGTAGTAACTTATACCTATTACGAACAACTAAACGGATATCAGTACTTGAAGCAGCTGGATATCGGCTATTACTTTTATACCGGATCGTATACCGACGAAATCCTCAGCGTACTGAACCCAGCAGAAAAAACGATCATTCATATTCCCAACGTCAATTCCCGCGAAAGTACCAAGGATAAGATCAAAGAAGTGGAGCATATCATTCATGAACTGGGGGAATGGCGCGGCATTGACGATAAAACCGGCTTCCACCTGGTAAAAACGCCAAACGGTACGCTGAAGATTGCCGATCTGGTTGATGATGATGCCAAACGAGACATGGTGCTGAATACCTTGCGTGATCCGGCGGCCAAAGATAACCGCGATCATGTGGATATCATTATCGCCCTTGGTATGGCCAAGGAGGGTTTTGACTGGATTTGGTGCGAACATGCGCTAACCGTAGGCTACCGTTCCAGCTTAACGGAAATCATTCAAATTATTGGCCGTGCTACTCGCGATGCTAAAGGCAAAACCAAAGCACGCTTCACTAACCTGATTGCCGAACCGGATGCCGCTGAAGATGCGGTGACGGATGCAGTGAACGATACACTCAAAGCAATTGCTGCCAGCTTGCTGATGGAACAGGTGCTTGCGCCTAAGTTTAATTTTACGCCCAAGAATAGCCAAAGCGTTCCAGTAGATGGCTTCGACTACGGTGAAGGCGGTTACGATCCCAAAAAAGAGAATGTCGGCTTTAACCAGCAAACCGGGCAGTTTCAGATCGAGATTAAAGGATTGGTTGAGCCAAAGAGCAAAGAAGCTACGCGTATTTGCCAAGAAGATTTGAATGAAGTCATTGCGGCATTTGTGCAGGATAAAACTTCGCTGGAACGCGGCCTATTTGATTCTGAGATGGTGCCAGAGGAACTCACGCAAGTGCGTATGGGTAAAATCGTCAAAGATAAATACCCTGAACTGGATGAAAATGATCAGGAAGCTGTGCGTCAGCACGCGATTGCTGCCTTGAACCTTACCCAGCAGGCAAAGAAAATCCTCAATTCTACTGATGATGCATTGAAAGCTGGCAATACCGCGCTGATCGACGGGGTTCGTAAGTTTGCGATGGATGTGCGTGATCTTGATATTGATTTGATTGATCGCATCAACCCTTTTGGTGAAGCTTATGCGATTCTGGCTAAGGCTATGAATGAGGACAGCCTGAAGCAGGTTGCATTGGTGATTGCCGGTAAGAAAGTGAATCTCACCATCGAGGAAGCGCGAGAACTGGCCAAGCGTGCACTGAAATTCAAGCAAGAACGTGGAAGGCTTCCATCGCTGACATCACAAGATCTCTGGGAAAAACGAATGGCCGAGGGTGTTGCCTTTCTGGCGCGAATGAAAGCTGAGGCTGCAAATGGCTAAAGTAAGTTTTACCGATGAGGATGATGCGCTTCTTGCCGAGCTTGGCGTTGAAGTAGAAGTTAAAAACACGGGAAGCCGCACGCCACGCGAAGAACGCATCATTGCCGGTTTTGAAGATATTGAGCGTTTTTTTGAACAACATGGACGTGCCCCTGCACATGGCGAGGATCGCGATATTTTTGAGCGGCTTTATGCGGTAAGACTCGATAAAATCCGCGCTTCCGAAGAATGCCGAGCAGTTCTAGCGGATAAAGATAAGCATGGTCTCCTTACCGGTGAACCGACCACAGTTGTGAATGAACTGGAAAATCTTGACGATGATGCTTTGCTATCCGAGCTGGGTGTTTTGGATTCCGGTGAAAATGACATCACCAAGTTAACGTATGTAAAATCCCGCGCTGAAATCAAAGCCGCTGAAGAGGTCGCCAAGCGTACTCCATGCCTGGATTTTGATAAATTCAAGCCATTATTTGCCAAGGTGCAAGAAGAATTGGCATCGGGTGTCCGCATAACCCGCAAATTCCAAGATGATGCGTTGATCCGGCAAGGGGATTTCTTCATCCTCGGCGGCCAAAAAGTCTATGTTGCAGAAATAGGTGTGGAATTCATAGCGGAATATGGGCGGCCAGACCGTAGGCTGCGTGTAATATACGACAATGGCACCGAAAGCGATATTTTAATGAGATCACTGCAACGGGCACTAAACAAAGATGAAGCCAGCCGCAGGATTACCGATCCTTCTCCCGGCCCACTGTTTTCCGATGTCATCGAAGAGGGCGATAGGGAAACGGGTACTATTTATGTGCTGCGTAGCAAATCCGATCACCCCTTAATTAAGGAACACCGCGATGTCATTCATAAAATCGGTGTGACCAGCGGCAGTATTGAAAAACGCATTATCAATGCCAAGCTAGATCCCACTTTTCTAATGGCTGACGTTGAGATTGTTGCCAGTTATGAACTCTCGAATATCAATCAGGTAAAACTGGAAAACCTTATTCACAGATTTTTTGAACCCGCAAAACTCGATATTGAAATTATGGATCGATTTGGGAACCCTGTTGTGCCGCGCGAATGGTTCTTGGTTTCCCT
>JBDHRU010000036.1:0-15095 GCA_039807765.1 Nitrosomonas sp.
TGGCGATGGATGCCGTGCAAAAAGCCAATTCCGGTCACCCCGGTATGCCGATGGGTATGGCGGAAATTGCTGAAGTGTTGTGGATTCATCATCTGCGTCATAATCCTGGCAATCCCGCGTGGGTTGACCGTGATCGGTTTATTCTTTCCAATGGGCATGGATCGATGTTGATTTATGCATTATTGCATTTGACCGGCTACGATCTGCCGATGGAGGAAATCAAGAAATTCCGTCAGTTTCACTCCAAAACACCGGGACATCCTGAATACGGCTACACGCCAGGTGTAGAAACGACAACCGGTCCGCTAGGTCAGGGCATCACCAATGCAGTGGGTATGGCATTGGCGGAGAAAATACTGGCTGCCGAGTTTAACCGTCCCGGTTATAACATTGTCGATCACTATACCTATGTTTTTCTGGGCGATGGTTGCTTGATGGAAGGTATTTCGCACGAGGCTTGTTCTCTGGCGGGTACCTTGGGTCTAGGGAAGCTGATTTGTTTTTACGACGATAACGGCATTTCCATCGACGGTCATGTGGAAGGCTGGTTTACCGACGATACGCCAAAGCGGTTTGAGTCTTATGGCTGGCACGTTGTACCTAATGTAAACGGTCACGATCCGGTGGCCATCGAGGCGGCCATTGAAGCTGCCAAGAAGGTTAATGACAAACCCTCCATGATTTGCTGTAAAACGGTTATCGGTATGGGATCGCCAAATATGGCCAATACCCACTCGGTGCATGGTGCAGCGTTGGGCGATGCGGAAATTGCCGCAGCGCGTCCGCATATCGGTTGGCATCATCCACCATTTGAAATTCCGCAGCATGTCTATAGTGCTTGGGATGCCAGAGCAAAGGGACAGAGACTGGAAATCGAATGGAACGAGAAATTCGCTGAGTATGCGGAAAAATATCCTGCCGAGGCAGCCGAATTCAATCGCCGCATGACGGGGGAATTACCTGCCAACTGGCGCAGTCATGTGGATGGCGTTATCAGCCAAGTCAATGCCAAAGCTGAAACTATTGCGAGCCGCAAAGCTTCACAAAATGCAATTGAAGGTTTAGCTTCAGTGTTGCCTGAATTGATCGGTGGTTCCGCCGATTTGGCGGGCTCTAACCTGACCTTATGGTCAGGTTCCAAGGGGATCAGCAAACAGAATGGCGGTAACTACGTATACTATGGTGTGCGCGAGTTTGGTATGAGTGCCATGATGAATGGCTTGTCGTTGCACGGCGGCCTGATTCCTTATGGCGCAACCTTCCTGATGTTCTCCGAGTATGCACGCAATGCGCTGCGCATGGCCGCATTGATGAAAATTCGCAATATTTTCGTCTTTACGCATGACTCGATCGGTTTGGGTGAAGACGGTCCCACGCACCAACCAGTGGAACAGACTGCGACATTGCGCTTGATTCCGAATATGGATGTGTGGCGTCCGTGCGATACGGTTGAATCAACCGTGTCATGGGCGCATGCCATTGAACGCAAAAACGGTCCGTCGACATTGATATTCAGTCGCCAGAATCTGCCGTTCCAGAAACGTGATGCCGCTACCATTAAACTGATCGATAACGGCGGTTACGTGCTGTCCGAAGCGGTTAATGGCAAGCCGCAAGCCATTCTGATTGCAACAGGCTCCGAAGTGGGTCTGGCGATGAATGCGCAGAAAGCGCTGACCGAGGAAGGCATACACGTGCGTGTGGTATCCATGCCTTGTACCAACGTATTTGATCGTCAGGAACCATCCTACAAAGACAGTGTCTTGCCGAAGGGTGTCAAACGCGTTGCGGTGGAAGCGGGGGTGACCGATTTCTGGCGTAAGTACGTCGGACTGGACGGCGCGGTTGTCGGTATGGATACTTTTGGCGAGTCAGCGCCTGCGGATGTGCTATTTAAGCATTTTGGCTTTACCGTCGAGAATGTCGTCAAAACAGTCAAAAGCATTCTCTGATCATCCATTTATGATTAAAGCGAACTGGTGTGATGCTTATCCGCCAGTGAGCACAAGTTTTTTATTTAAGGAGTTTTAGTATGACAATTAAGGTTGGTATTAACGGGTTTGGTCGTATCGGGCGCATGGTTTTCCGCTCAGCAGTGCAGAATTTTCCAGATATCGAAATCGTCGCAATTAATGATTTGCTCGAGCCGGACTACTTGGCTTATATGTTGAAACATGATTCGGTGCATGGCCGTTTTCACGGTGAAGTCGCCATTGACGGCAATACGCTGGTGGTGAATGGTAAAAGAATCCGCTTGACCGCGGTTAAAGATCCGGCCGAACTGAAATGGAATGAAGTGGGGGCGGAAGTTGTTATCGAATCGACCGGTTTATTCCTGACCAAGGAAACTTGTGAAAAACATTTGGTGGCTGGCGCCAAGAAAGTCATCATGTCAGCGCCTTCCAAAGACGATACACCAATGTTCGTATATGGCGTGAATGACAAATCTTATAAAGGCGAAGCCATTATTTCCAATGCTTCCTGCACCACCAATTGTTTGGCGCCGATTGCCAAAGTATTGAACGATAAGTGGGGCATCAAGCGCGGTCTGATGACAACCGTGCATGCTGCAACCGCAACGCAAAAAACCGTGGACGGCCCTTCCAATAAAGATTGGCGCGGTGGCCGTGGTATTCTGGAAAACATTATTCCTTCTTCAACCGGTGCCGCCAAGGCAGTCGGTGTGGTGATACCGCAACTGAACAAAAAACTGACCGGCATGGCTTTCCGCGTTCCGACATCGGATGTATCGGTGGTTGATCTGACTTGTGAGCTAGAAAAAGAAGCGACCTATGACGAAATTTGCCAAGCGATGAAAGAAGCTTCCCAAGGTTCCATGAAAGGCGTTCTCGGCTATACCGATCAGAAAGTGGTTTCTACCGACTTCCGTGGTGAAAGCTGCACTTCTATTTTTGATGCCGAAGCAGGCATGGCGCTGGATAAAAGCTTCGTCAAAGTGGTTGCATGGTACGACAATGAATGGGGCTATTCCACCAAAGTACTGGAGATGGTTCGTACAGTCGCCAAGTAATTAAGTGCTTTCAGATCGGCATCGAGCGCTGGATTTTGATTGCTATCTGATCTAAATAGTTAATTTATTAAGACATAAAGGGTAGCGTTTGCTATCCTTTATATTTTCTTAAAGACAATTCTGGAGCTTACTGTGTCTGTTATTAAACTTGTCGATCTCGACCTTAAAGGTAAACGTGTATTCATACGCGCTGATCTCAATGTGCCCGTGAAGGACGGAAAAGTGACCTCGGATGCCCGTATTACCGCATCCATGGCAACGATTAATCACTGTATCAAACAAGGCGCCAAAGTAATGGTGACTTCTCATTTGGGGCGCCCGGAAGAGGGCGTGTGGACGGAAGAGAATTCGCTGAAACCCGTGGCCGATAATATTGCCAGCCGCCTAGGAAAGCCGGTGCGGCTGATTAAGGATTGGGTGGATGGCGGATTTGATGTGGCTGCCGGAGAACTGGTGGTGCTGGAGAATTGCCGCATCAATAAGGGTGAAAAGAAAAATATCGAAGAAACCGCGCAGAAGTACGCGAAACTATGTGATGTTTTTGTCATGGATGCTTTCGGTACTGCGCATCGCGCAGAGGCCTCAACCCACGGTATCGCCAAATACGCTCCAGTGGCTTGCGCTGGTATTTTACTGACAGAAGAACTGGATGCACTGACCAAAGCACTGCTGAATCCGGCGCGCCCAATGGTGGCGATTGTCGGCGGTTCGAAAGTTTCGACCAAGTTGACCGTACTCGAGTCGCTGTCGGAAAAAGTGGATCAATTGGTAGTGGGTGGCGGTATCGCCAATACTTTCCTGAAAGCGACCGGTAAAAATGTCGGCAAATCGCTGTGTGAAGATGATCTGGTCCCGACTGCCAAAGCCTTGATGGATAAAATGGCGAAACGCAATGCGTCGATTCCGGTTGCGGTCGATGTGGTCGTCGGTAAGAAATTTGATGCCAACGAACCGGCGGTATTGAAAGATGCCGGCAGTGTGGCCGACGATGATATGATTTTTGACATTGGCCCGAAAAGTGCGCAGGAACTGGTAGATATCATTATGAAAGCCGGCACAGTAGTATGGAATGGCCCGGTGGGTGTATTCGAGTTCGATCAATTCGGCGCCGGAACCGAGAAAATCGCGCGTGCGATCGCGGAAACGAAGGCGTTCACGTTGGCAGGCGGCGGTGATACCATTGCAGCTATTCAGAAGTATGACATCTACGACAAAATTTCCTATATTTCAACGGCGGGCGGCGCATTCCTGGAGTTCTTGGAAGGTAAGAAGCTGCCGGCAGTGGAAATACTGGAAATGCGCGCCAAATAATCAGTACGAGAAACCATGATTCGAAGAACGAAAATCGTAGCGACACTGGGACCTGCTTGTAACAATCCTAAAATATTGGATCGCCTCATTCGGGCCGGTGTCGATGTTGTTCGGATCAATTTTTCTCACGGCACGCGCGAACAGCATATCGAATTTGCCGAAATGACACGTTCATTGGCACGCACTGCGGGGCTTACGGTGGGTGTGCTGGCCGATTTGCAAGGACCGAAAATCCGTGTCGGCAAGTTTGAGCACGGTAAAATCCGGCTTGAGGTCGGCGATCAGTTCATTCTGGATGCTAATTGTGAGCTGGGTAATCAGGAGCGGGTCGGACTGGATTACAAGGAATTACCGAACGATCTGGAGACCGGCGCCACGCTGATGCTCGACGATGGTCGCATTGTGCTCGGTGTCTCGTATGTAAAGGGACATCAGGTATTTTGCGTGGTCGAGCAGGGCGGCATCCTGTCGAACAATAAAGGTATTAACCGTAAAGGCGGCGGACTCGGCGCACCGGCACTGACCAGCAAGGATCTGGAGGACATCAAAACCGCTGCGGAATTCGGTGCGGATTATCTGGCTGTATCGTTTGTCCGCTCCGGTGACGATATCCGCCAGGCGCGCGCATTGTTGCAGGAAGCGGGTGGCAGAGGCATGGTCATGGCCAAGATCGAACGTTCCGAAGCCATTCTGGCGCTGGACGATATTCTCGAAGCATCGGATGCGATCATGGTGGCGCGCGGCGACTTGGCGGTCGAAGTCGGCGATGCGGCTGTACCGGCGCTGCAAAAACGGATGATCCGTTCGGCGCGAGCGAATAATAAAACCGTCATTACCGCTACGCAGATGATGGAATCGATGATTACCAATCCAATTCCGACACGCGCTGAAGTTTCCGATGTAGCTAATGCGGTATTGGACGGCACCGATGCGGTGATGCTATCGGCGGAATCCGCTGCCGGTGAGTATCCGGTGGAAGCGGTTGAAGCCATGGCCAGGGTTTGCCTGGAAGCGGAAAAGGAGTATTTGGTCAACACCGACCGGAGGATGCAGAATATTAACCCGGCCACGATCGAAGAAGCGATCGCCCGTGCGACGATGCACACTGCCAGCGGTTTGCAGATTCGCGCCATCGCCGCGCTAACACAAAGCGGTGTAACGGCACTGCTGATGTCGCGCCGGAGCTCCAAGGTGCCTATTTTCGCACTGAGTCCGAATGAAGAAACACGCCGGCGGGTGACATTGTTCCGCGGCGTTTATCCGGTGGAGTTCGGTGCGGAATTGAACGATCCGGAAGAAATTCTGAATCTGGCGGAGCAGGAATTGCTCAATCGCGGTGTAGTGCGAGCGGGCGATATCATGGTTATGACGATCGGCGAACCGGTAGGCAAGACCGGTGGTACCAATACGATGAAAATTATCAGGGTCGGTGAGTGGAAGACAAGACAAGGTATTGATGCGACTTGAATCACCGGTTGCATAATTACCTGAATAAGCGTACCGGCAATCACGCAAATAAATAATCAAGCGGTATTCATGCGGAATAATCGCATATACTAATGACTATAGAATTTTATTAAGTAAATATAAGGAGATCTAAATGGCACTCGTATCATTAAGACAACTACTCGATCATGCGGCGGAAAACGGCTACGGTTTGCCGGCTTTCAACGTCAACAACCTGGAGCAGATCCAAGCAATCATGCAAGCCGCTGATGAATGCAACAGTCCGGTCATCATGCAAGGTTCCGCTGGTGCGCGGAAATATGCCGGTGAGGCATTTTTGCGTCATTTGATTGAGGCAGCCGTTGAATCCTATCCGCATATACCGATTGTGATGCACCAGGATCATGGTGCTTCTCCATCGGTTTGTGTTAACGCAATTCGTAGCGGTTTCTCAAGCGTCATGATGGATGGTTCCCTGCAAGCGGATGCTAAAACGCCGTCTACCTACGAATACAACGTCAAAGTCACATCGGATGTCGTGAATATTGCGCACTCTGTTGGCGTATCGGTAGAGGGTGAACTGGGTTGCCTGGGATCGCTGGAATCCGGTATGGGTGAAGCGGAAGACGGTCACGGCGCAGAAGGTAAGCTGTCACACGATCAACTGTTGACCGACCCGGAAGAAGCCGCCGATTTCGTGCGTAAAACCGGCGTTGATGCACTAGCGATTGCCATCGGAACGTCGCACGGCGCGTACAAATTCACCCGTAAACCCACCGGCGATATCCTGGCGATCCAACGCATCAAGGAAATTCACGCACGGATTCCCAATACTCACTTGGTGATGCACGGCTCCAGCTCGGTACCGCAAGAATGGCTGGAAATCATCCGTCAATTCGGCGGCGACATCAAAGAAACCTACGGTGTTCCGGTCGAAGAAATTCAACAAGGGATCAAGTATGGCGTACGCAAAGTTAATATCGATACCGACATTCGTCTGGCGATGACCGGCGCGATCCGCCGCAGTCTGGAAAAAGACAAAAGCAATTTCGACCCGCGTAAATTCCTGAAAGAAGCGACCGCCGCCGCAAAAGACATTTGTAAAGCACGCTTCGAAGCCTTCGGCTGCGCCGGGCAAGCTGGAAAAATCAAACCAATTTCTCTGGAAAGTATGGCGAATCGCTATGCTAAAGGCGAATTGAACGCAGTTATTAAGTAGTTTCATCACATTAGCATTCAATATATCCATCATGAGTTGTAAAATTTTTATACTCATGATGGAACAAAATCAGAAAGTTGTTTCAGTAGCACTTCATAAACTTTATTATTCGCTTGCATCATGACTGGTCTTACTAAGTCCTAGCAAAGGATAATGAGATTAATGGAGATTCCATGGGTAAAGAGTTGCTTCCGGATTTCGTTCGAGAAAAGTATGAAGTACACGAATGGAAGCATGCCTGCGCAATCTTAAAGGAGGATTTTCCTACCGAGTGGAATGACATATTGTCAGTTCTGACAGATTTTCGCTTGAAGAAGAGCTGGATTACAAATCCAGGTGGTAGAAAATCAAAGGTTTCTGAATTTATAGATACATATCTCTATGCGCGCGGGTGGGTTGAGAAAGAATTTCAAACACAAGTTGTCGTTGATCAAAATGTAATGGATGCGCCGACGCATAAAGTGGATTGTTTCCGGAATCGTGTGGCGCTAGAAATTGAGTGGAACAATAAAGATCCTTTCTTCGACCGGGATTTGAATAACTTCCGGCTTCTTTTTGATCTGCGTGCAATCAGTGTGGGCGTCATAATCACGCGCTGTGATAATCTTCAGGATATATTCAATGAGCTCGGTAGGGAAGTTCCTATGGAGCTTCCACAACGCACATGAGCAAGCTTCTGCCGCGTATCATGGGTGGGAGTGGAGCAGGTTGTCCGCTGCTAGTGTTTGGGATTTCAAAATCACTTTATTATATTGAGGATGAATAATATGAACGCATCAGATGATCTCTTAGAGAGCGTTGGAAAGAGAAAATTTGCATCCGTTCTGGCGGATCCACCATGGCAGTTCCAAAATAGAACTGGAAAAATGGCACCTGAGCATAAACGGCTTTCCAGGTATCCGACAATGACATTGCAAGAAATCAAAGATCTCCCGTGGAAGCCATCGTGAATGAAACTGCGCATCTCTATCTCTGGGTTCCAAATGCCTTACTAGCAGATGGTTTACAGGTGATGGGGCACTGGGGTTTTACGTATAAGACTAACTTGATTTGGTATAAAGTTAGAAAAGATGGAGGGCCAGACAGAAGAGGTGTCGGTTTTTATTTTAGAAATGTCACCGAAATGATTCTTTTTGGCGTAAGAGGGAAGAATGCTCGCACCTTACAACCCGGGAGAAGTCAAGAAAACATTATTTCAACTCAGAAGAGAGAGCATAGCCGGAAACCGGATGAGCAGTATGAAATTATAGAAGCATGCAGTCCCGGTCCATATATTGAGCTTTTTGCAAGAGGTCCAAGGAAAGGCTGGGTTGGGTGGGGGAATCAAGCAGACGACTACACACCTAATTGGGATACATATTCTAATCATTCGCAATCAAATGTTATTTCACTTAAGCAAAAGCGATTGTTTTAAGTACGATTCCATGAATGATTTGGAAGGATATCAGTAATTCTTTACTCGGATTTTTCATTCACTGAGTCAAAAGATTCTTGCATTAACTAAGCTCACCACCTAAGCCACTGCTCCACTCTATCCATGCTATAAAATCAACGAGAAGATATTTTCATTACCTGATCGATCTGCTCAATATGAAAATTCCGCAATACGTTCATGCCTAGCAGCGCATTTGCAGGCATATTGGGTATGACCATGACTTCAACATTATGCAGCCTGAATTTTCCGAAGGCTACTTCAGGCACAATAGCCTTGCAAGCATTGACTTTACCATTTGCGGTCGCCGTTTGCTGTGGGGTACATTTTTGTATACCTGCTCGTGAGGCAATTTCTGTGGATATCGATACAGTTGTTGCTCCAGTATCTATCATGAACACAACAGGTATCCCATTGACAGTGCCAGAGCTGAAATAATGACCATCGCGGGTTTGCCTTAGATCAATTCTACCAACTCCAATTATCTCTGATGGCTGTATTTCGTTTTGAGAGCCTGCCGGTTTTGACATGCTGTAGGCAAGAGCAAGTTGTACCGGGTTAATACCGGAACCGCTGAATTGCATAAAAATTGTAGAGCCAATCTTGACTGAGATTCCACCAGTTACTGTCACATTCGCACCGTCAGAAAAACCCGTTTCTACATTACACCAGGTCGATCCCAGTAAAACATACATTCCATATTGACCAATTGGCAAAGTGACCTGTGGGTAGTATTGCTTGGAGCGATTGATAGAGCTGAGAGCCGTTTGGAACTCGTTGGATCAGTCAGTATGACTACCATCGGGTGATCATGATTATTTTCTATTTTCAGTCCTGAATAAAGCACATCGGTTCGATTCATCGCTGGGTCAAACATATACGATGATCCGCTAGGCAGCAATGAAACGCAGTTGCGCGGTATGTTCTTTACGGTTGACTGATTTTCAACGGCTTGCATTTGCTGTCGGGGTTGATAACGATCAAAATTGTGAAGAAGATTAGAGCAATAAAGATCCAGAGCAGAATAATCCTAAGGAAATGCTTCCATGACAAATCAGGCAAATTACCTGTAGCTGGTTTTTTATTGCCCGCATCATTTTCGCTATGCCGCTTTTCTCGAAAATAATCACAATTCTGGATACTCATTTCTTATAATTTGTTTTAACCAATTAATATATTTGAATAATACTTCTTATACATAACGCATTCGCTAAACTTTTTTAAGCTTATGCAGATAGCGGTTTGTTGGTCTACAACTTGAATCGCCATAGAACGGACGTAACCAGTTTTTTTGCAGCGCAGCTGGAATTGTCGCGGGGATTGCAGCTAATAAAGATATGAGAACGATATTCGTCAAAGGGTTAAAATTGGGAAATTCAAAATGATCTTCGAAGTCCATTAATTTATTTGTTTGTAAACAAAATGCTGAGATTTCTTGCACATAAAATGCAATCTTGAGCAAACGGATAACGGTGTACAATTCATCAAAATAAATTGGTGTCTGTCAGTGTAATAATGTGGGAGGGAAGCGGTTGTTATGAAGAAACTCATTGCTACTATTTTTTTTATTGCCGCTATTTTGCTATCCGGTTGCGTAGCATCATCAGGAAATCATCAAGCACCTTATATCTCATCAGCGCAATTTCAAACTTATAATTGCGATGAACTATCGGCGGAGATTGAGCGGATTCAAAACAGAGTCGGCCAATTGACGGGTAAACAGGATGGTAAAACACAAGCTAACGATAAATGGGTTCTGGGTACGGATTTGTCGCTTTCCTGGGCGACTTTGTTTGCGCTAGGCGGAACCAAGGAGCAAGAAGCCGAGTATGCGCAGCTCAAAAGTGAATATGATGCGATTCAGCAGTGGGCGGCCATCAAGCAATGTCCTGGTATGATACCGCCAGCTGAAAAGCCACCGGAGTTTGATCCCAATCTAGTGGATACTTACAGATTGAACATGCCGGCAAGCTAGTGGTGATGTTTTTTTGTTGTTCAGCATGGCCAGGCGCGTCCGCTTTTCAGCGCTTAATCAGAGACAACGATGCCGTGCCAGATAACGAGGCGTCCAACCATACGGTATTTTATGCACGAAATGATAACGTGCCACATGATAGCTGGGATCAAAGCCGTAGAAATTGAGTTGCATGCGACGGAGTTCTTCGTCTCGATAACTTTGTAAAGGTTTTTTCTGCTCATCCCCTATGCGCTGCTGCTCCTTTTGTTTCAGCAGCGGGAAAAAATCGGGATTCGCAGCCAGGGTTTCAGCGATGCTTGTTATTTTTTTCTTGAATTTTTCCGGATTTAATGCAAAACAATCATCGATCAGTCCGGTCTCACGGGCTTTCTGCGCGCTGACCGGTAAACGGTTTTGCATCAGTGAATTCACTTGCGGTGCGTTGACTCGCCGGGGTAGTAGATACGTCCAATATTCCGAGCCATAGAGATTTCCCATGCTTTTATAATGCGGATTTAGAATCACACTGGTGCGTGCAAAAATATAATCGGCCGCCAGCGATAGGAATACACCGCCGGCACCGGCATTACCTTGCAGTGCGGCAATCGTGAGCTGGTGATCGGTGGTGATGATGGCATGCACCAGATCATTCATGGCGTTGATATTGCGCCATGATTCATCGGCTGGGCTGGCGGCGTGTTCGATGTGATTTAAATGTATGCCGTTGCTCCAGAAATCCGGACCACCCATGAGTACGATAACGCGAACATCACGGCTGACTGCTTTTAGATAAGCGTCACGCAAGCGTTCGCATTGACGGGTATCCATTGCGCCGTTATAAAAATCAAAATGCAAATAGCCGACGGCATTTTTTTGCTCGAACCAGATGTCCCGGTACGTATTGGCGCCTGTTTTCACGAAGGAATCATCCGCTATTTCCGGTACACCGGCTAAATGGTTTTGTAAGGCGGTTGTGGCCGCCAGCTTGAGAGCCGGTTCGGTGTCTTGTTTATGTTTCAAATGACCAATCCAGATGGCGCCATCGGTTGTGGCGCGGCATATGGCATTGTGGCGCTTGGCTATGATGGTTCCAGGTTTACCGGTCAAGCTTTCTTCGCGGCATGCGTCGAACAGATAATAAGATTCACCGAATAATGTGTCGAGAACACCGGGAAATCCATCGGCGGCGTGGATCTTTCTTAGAATCGTGTGCGTATTGTCATGTTGCCAATCGATACTGCGGTCGCTTTGCCGGATGGGGGCGTGTAAGCGCCCTTGAACATCGGCGCGTGAATAATCCAATGGCGCCGGTCGATAGACACCGGATTCAAAACGCATGATCGCGGCTAAAACGGCGCGGGCTGCCGCTTCAACCACTTCGTGGCGGTATAAACTGCTTTTTTGGGCGAACCGCATCGGGAAAACTTCCGCCGCCCAGATATCGCCGGCGTCCATTTCCGCATTGGCCTGTAATACGGTTACCCCCCATTCCGGCAGGTTGTTTATAATTGCCCAATCTAACGCCGAAGGGCCGCGATCTCCAACAATTCCGGGATGTACGATAAAGCAGGTGCGTTGACGCCAAACTGTTTCCGGGATGGCGCGTTTCAGAAACGGCGCGATAATCAGATCGGGTTGAAACAATTCGACGGCTTCGCAAGTGACAGCATCGTTGATATCGAATTCGACGGATAATTCATGCCCGCACTGCGTTAATTCAACAAACAGTCGTTGCGTCAGGCAGTTGAAACTGTGTGTGAGAAACAGAATTTTCAATTTCTGGATCTTAGCAAATGCGCGGCAGCTGTTCGCCGCTTAACCAGTCGACAACGCGTGTGCCGCCGAAACTGGTTTGCATTTGCACAAAACAATGCGAATCCTCGATGATTTCACCGATGATCGCGGCATTTTTGCCGAGCGGGTGAGCGCGCATCGTGCGCAGTAAGTTTTCGACATCGTGCGCAGGGCAGATGGCGATGAGTTTGCCTTCATTGGCGATATACAAAGGATCCAAGCCGAGAAACTCACACGCCGCTTGAACTTGCTCCTGAATCGGCAAGCTGCTTTCATGAATCATCATGCCGACCGACGATTGCTGGGCAATCTCATTCAGGGTGGTGGCAAGTCCGCCGCGCGTGGGATCGCGCAATACGCGGATGTTGGGAGTGACGGCGATCATTTGCGCTACCAGTCCGTGCAAGGCCGCGGTGTCCGATTCGATGCTGGTTTCAAACGACAAGTTCTCGCGCTGTGCCATGACGGCAACGCCATGATCTCCCAGCGTGCCGGATACCAGTATCTTGTCGCCCGGGCGCGCATTTTCTGCGGAAATGTGAATGCCTTCCGGCACCATGCCGACACCGGTCGTCGTAATAAACACGCCATCGCCACTGCCTTTTTCCACTACTTTGGTGTCGCCGGTGATAATCGGCACCTGCGCAGATCGCGCCGCTTGCGCCATGGAATCGACGATGCGTTTGAGATCTGCTAACGGAAAGCCTTCTTCCAGAATGAAACCGGCGGCCAGATAGCAGGGCTTTGCGCCGGCCATGGCAATGTCGTTGATGGTACCATGCACCGACAAACTACCGATATCCCCGCCGGGGAAGAATAAGGGGGTGACGACATGGCTATCGGTGGACATCACCATGCGGCCGCTGAAGCTTGGAAAGCACGCTTGATCATTCATCTGACGCAGAAATTCATTATCAAATGCGGTTACAAACAGTTGCTGAATCAATTGCGCCATTGCGCGTCCGCCGCTGCCATGCGCCATTTCGACGCAGCCGTTTTTCAGATCGAGTGCGCGCGTGTATCCGGATTTGACGAAGCCTTTCTGCGACATTAATTTTCCTTGATTACGGCATCGTTTTTTTCACGGAACCGGCCGTAGCGGTAGTGAGCGGCGCAAGCACCTTCCGAAGAAACCATGCAGGAGCCGACCGGATTTTCGGGTGTGCAGACGGTGCCAAAAATTTTGCAATCCTGTGGTCGCTTAACGCCGCGTAAAATGGCGCTGCATTCGCACGCTTTGTTGTCGGCAATGGAAAGTGCCGAGATCGTGAAGCGCTGTTCGGTATCGAAACCGGCGTAGCGTGATTTGATTTTCAGTGCACTGTAAGGCACCCATCCTAGGCCGCGCCATTCGAATGTGCGCCGCAATTCAAAGACATCGGCGACCAGTGCCTGTGCTTTGATGTTGCCTGCCGGTAAGACCGCGCGGGTAAATTCGTTTTCGACTTCAGCGCGACCTGTGTTGATTTGGCGTATCAGCATCAAAATTGCTTGCATGACATCAAGCGGCTCAAACCCGGCGATGACAACCGGTTTCTGAAATTCTTCGGAAAAATATTCATAAGGCTGGCTGCCGATCACGACGGAAACATGCGCCGGGCCGATAAAGCCGTCCAAGGGAACCAAACCGAATTCACGTACTTCAGGTGATTGCAGGATATGAGAGATTGCCGATGGCGTCAGCACGTGGTTGCAAAAAACCGAGAAATTTTTCAGGCCGAGCGCTTGCGCTTGCTTGATTGCGATAGCTGTAGGCGGTGTCGTGGTTTCAAATCCGATAGCAAAGAAAACGACCTGCCGTTGCGGGTTTTGTTGCGCGATTTTTACCGCATCCGCGCTGCTGTATACCATGCGAATTTCCGCGCCCTGTGCTTTCGCTTTCAATAGACTCATGCCGTGCGTAGTCGGTATGCGCAGCATGTCGCCGTAACTGCACAGTATCACGTCTGGCGTTTGCGCCAATTGAATTGCGTTTTGTACACGGCCGATAGGCAGGACACATACCGGACAACCAGGACCATGAATCATACGCACATTGCCAGGAAGTAAGTCGACGATGCCGAAACGCGAAATAGCATGGGTGTGACCGCCGCAAAATTCCATGAAATGATAGTGACGGCAGGGATCTGCTTCTGCAGCGATCTTGGCGGCGATTTGCTGTGCTAGAACGCCTGCGCGAAATTCATCGATGTACTTCATGGCGATGTGCTCATCACTGCATCAAGATAGATCTTGATCGCGTGAAGAAATCTCGGCAAACATCGCCAGTGTGCGCTCCGCTTCCAGCGGGTCCAGCTTCTGTAGTGCAAACCCAACATGTACGATGACGTAATCCCCCGGGGTAATATCTTCAACCAGAATCAGTGAGATTTCTTTGCGGATGCCGCTCAGATTGACGATGGCGTGATTGTCAGCGGTCAATTGTTCTACATAAGCAGGAATAGCAAGGCACATAGCTATTTAATAGGGATTTCCAGATGAGGAAATTATGACATAATTAATTATCCCTACTATCAATAACCTGAAAAGTGATTAAGCGAAGCTTATTTATTCATAACTTAGTAATTTTTTTGATTGGGTTGGTTTGCTTATCGGTTATGCATCGCTCAGTACAGGCGTATGAGGATGATGTGTGGATTGATGTGGATACCGCGGAGCACATGCTGTTGGTGATGCGAGGAGAGACTGTTCAAGCGGTATTTAAAAATGTGGCGATTGGGCGTTACGGTACCACCTGGTCAAAAATGACAAAAGATGACAAAACGCCACTGGGCAGTTTTAGGATTGGTTGGATCAATGAGAAAAGCCGCTACTATCGCTTTTATGGTCTTAATTATCCGAATCTGGATACAGCAAAGCGTGCGCTTGAAGAAAATAGAATTAACGAAGAAACGTGGCTCTCAAT
>JBDHRU010000246.1:0-3119 GCA_039807765.1 Nitrosomonas sp.
TTGAGATATCTACAAACAGACAGAATAAACGAACACAATAATGCTTATACGTATTCAAACTTGAATTTACCAAAAAACATAACTACTACATTAGGTCTTAGCTATCATTCATCTAAAACATTAGATAGCGCTATTGATAATGTTCTCATAAATGACGGAAAGCATTACAAGATTAAAGTGATAAATCCTATACAAGCAATTAATCCCAAGTTTGGATTGCAATGGAATATTTCAAGTAATACACGACTACGCTTGGCTTGGTTTGAGACTGTAAAAAATGATTTGGCTTCGCAACAAACAATCGAGCCAACTCAGGTAGCTGGTTTTAATCAATTTTTTGATGACCCTAATGGAACGAAGTCGACACGTAAAGGGATAGGATTAGATACTCGCTTATTGGATAATTTATATGTCGGCCTTGAAGCATCAATACGTAACTTGAGGGTTCCGGTGGCCAGATTAATAATTGCTGATGATGATAAAACGATTCAGGGCGTAGATAAACAAGAAGAGCAGGTTTATCGTTCATATGCCTACATAGCGCTCAATTCAAACTGGTCGGCCACAGGTGAATTTCAGTTCGAGAATTTCACACGTCATGCAATAGGCAATGATCCAAATAAAATCCAAACATTAAGCGCTCCCGTCAGTATTAAATATTTTAATTCCGATGGTTTATTTTCCACCCTTACGGGAACATTTGTTCACCAAAATCTTAGTAGAGGAAGCCCTCAATCCATTGATCCAAATATTGGAAAAACAGAAGGACATGACAGTTTTTTCTTACTGGATGCAGTAGTTGGATATCGATTACCTTCACGAAGAGGGTTACTTAGCGCTGAGGCGAGAAATCTTTTCAATGAAGATTTTTATTTTAGAAACTCACAATTTTATGTATCAGAACCAATAGCTCCCCGCTACATCCCCGATCGTACTTTTTTCGTGCGATTAACTTTAAATTACTAAAAAATGGAGAAAAGATATGAGATATGTAAAAGTGCCGTCTATGATTGTATTGGGTCTTTTAATATTATTTGCATTCCTAACAGTGGCAAAATTAGTGAAAATTGATGTTTCGCCCGATGCATTGTTGCTTGCCGATGAGAAAGTTCCAGTTAATAGGGTTGAATCAGCACTCTCTAAAGAAAAAGTAACTATCACATTTAGTGAGAACACAAGTTATATTATCGCTGTACAAGGTACCGATAATGACCCTACATACGAGTTGATCACACCCAGCAAGGCATACAATAAGAAAGATATACCTGGGCATACGAGCACAGGGAAAGTGCAAGACCTCTTAATGCAAATAGCTAGTGGCAGTAGTGATGCTAATGCTGCTTGCGGAATCAAATGTTCAGGTACGCTATTACCGGATGGTTCAGGATATTTGAGCAGACACTGCTGGTGGAGTTGTAACTAATAGTGAAGCATTGTCTTAATAATTTTTACACAGGAAACTACAAGTCATCATGTAGTTTCCTCGTTTTTTCGATCCAATCTAAAGTAGTAGAGGTTGATGGTATTAGCAAATTGGATAGGTGGAAGCCTGCTCAGCGATTCGTAAGCCTGTGATAAAAACAACTTCACTGATGCTTCACAAAATATTGAAAGGTCTCACACCGTACGAATATGTCCGCAAATACTCCCTCACCCTCCGGCGACAGTCATGCGATCGATCAGCACCGAGCCGCACTGTTTCGATCCACGCACCACAACATCGCTGCCGAGTGCGGCAATGCCTTGGAACATATCCTTCAAATTGCCGGCGATAGTGATTTCCTCGACCGGGTAACTAATGGTGCCATTTTCCACCCAGAAGCCGGAAGCGCCACGTGAGTAGTCGCCGGTAACGGCATTGATGCCGTGACCGAGTAATTCGGTCACTAACAGACCGCTGCCCATCTGCTTCAGCATCGCATCAAAGCTCATTGCCGCGCCGTTTTGCATAATCAGATTATGTGCGCCGCCGGCGTTACCTGTGGTACGCATACCGAGTTTGCGTGCGGAATAGCTCCCTAGGAAATAACCTTGTACGACGCCGTTTTCCACCACGTTGCGATCGACAGTGGCGACGCCATCGTCGTCAAACGGACTGCTCGCCAATCCTTTGTGCAGATACGGGCGTTCCAGAATTTGGATATCCGGTGCGAAAACCTGCTGTCCGATGCTGTTCAGTAAGAAAGAAGATTTACGATACAAGCTGCCGCCACTCACCGCGCTGGCGAAATGCCCGATCAAACCGGAAGCGATCGGTGCTTCAAACAAAACCGGCACCTCACGGGTATCGATTTTGCGCGCACCCAGGCGCGCCGCGCTGCGTTTTCCCGCTTTTTCCCCGATACTTTGCACCGTTTCCAGATCGGCGGCGTCACGCGCCACGCTGTACCAGTAATCGCGCTGCTTGCTGTCACCCTGCTCGGCGATCATTGCGCAGCTAACGCTATGGCGGGACAATGGGTATCCCCCCATGAATCCTAAACTATTGGCATAAATAAATTGCGACTCACTGACGGAAATCGTTGCGCCTTCGGAATTGGTAATGCGCTTGTCCGCTGCGAACGCGACTTGCTCGCAGCTTTTCGCCAATTCAATCGCTTCTTCAACACTGATTTGCCAAGGATAATATAAATTCAAATCCGGATAGTTTTGGGCCAGCAATTCCGCTTCCACCAACCCGGCGCAGTCGTCATCCGCGGTATAACGCGCGATCGACAGCGCCGCCGTCACCGTATCGCTGATCGCTTGCGGCGAGAAATCCGATGTGCTGGCATTGCCGCGCTTTTGCCCGATATACACCGTCACAGATAATCCTTTGTCGCGGTTGTATTCGATTGTTTCCACCGCATTCCGCCGTACCGTAACGGTCTGGCCGAAGCCGTCGGAAACATTGGTTTCGCAGGCGCTGGCGCCGCCTTTTTGGGCATGCTGCAGAATGTCGCGAGCGATTTGCTGCAGTGTGCTGATGGAATAGGAAAATCGGGTATCGGAAACGGTCAAGTTATTCATGTCATGCAATCGGGATGAAAATATAAGCGAATCTCAAACGAGGAAGCTATGATAACAGCTTCTTGATACCGCATTACACAGGTTACCGTGCAAAAAGAACCGGAATACGA
>JBDHRU010000247.1:0-3093 GCA_039807765.1 Nitrosomonas sp.
GGTTATCCGCCTTTTGCGCAGATTGCCGGTCATGCGTTGAACAGCATTTTCGTGGATAGCCTGGATGTCGATCTGGAACGTTTGCTGCGTATCAATGAGACGCTGAAATTAATTCCGCCCGAAGCGCTTAAAGCCAAAAATGTACCGCTGCGTCCGGTCGAATCGATGATGATCGCACCGAGCGAAGGAATCAACGAGATCGCGCAAAAATATGCGCATACATTGCCATGGATCATGCGGTATTTGTACCGTGCGATTGGCGCCATGGGGCCGAACGGCTCGACGTTACTCAGCTATGTGCTGTTTGAAGTACCCTTCTGCCGCGATTTGATCGAGCTGGGTTATAACGATACCTTGCAGCAGAAAAATGAGCTCTTGAAGTTCCTCGGGGTTCAACAGCAGGAATAGAGCATCCTCTTATCATATTTTATCGGTTGGAAATTTTTGTCAGGAACAAATAAATGGCTTTTGATAGTCCGCAATTCTGGGTTGCAGTTTTACAAATCATCGCAATTGATATCGTACTTGGCGGCGACAATGCCGTTGTGATCGCGCTGGCGTGCCGGCGCTTGCCTGAACAGCAGCGTAAGCTGGGTATTTTTTGGGGTGTTTTCGGCGCCATCGCACTGCGCGTGGTACTGATCTTTTTTGCCCTGAGTCTGCTGACCATGCCGTATCTCAAGATCATCGGCGCCGTGTTACTGGTGTGGATCGGTATCAAGTTGCTGCAGCCGGAAGCGGAAGGGTCGCATGAGATCGATGCCAGCACGACGTTGATCGGTGCGATCAAAACGATCATCGTGGCGGATGCAGTGATGAGTCTGGACAATGTCATCGCCATCGCCGGTGCGGCCAAGGACGACATCGGTTTGGTGATTTTTGGTTTGGTCGTCAGCGTGCCGATCATTGTGTGGGGCAGCCAAATGGTGCTGAAAGTCATGGATCGTTATCCGGTGACGATTGCCATTGGCGCCGGATTATTGGGGTGGATCGCCGGTGATATGGCGGTTACCGATGTGGTTACCAAAGAGTGGGTCAATAACGAGGCGAAGTATCTCCAGTGGATTGCACCGGTTTCGGTCGCCTTATTGGTCATTGCCGCCGGTAAATTACTGGCTGCGCGGAAATCCACTAAGCCGGAGCCATTGGAAGATTTGGCTGATGATAAACGCAAACACTAGATTTGCATAAAAAATTGAGAGATTGATCATGCTGAAAATTTTATTACCTGTCGATGGTTCGGATAACGCCGGTAAAGCAGTAGCCGACTTCATTGCTTTATTGGAGTGGTACAAGGAAAAACCGGAACTGCATTTGCTGAATGTGCAATATTCGCTGCATGGCAATGTCTCGTTGTTCATCAATCAGGCGGATATTAAGCAGTATCACCAGGAGGAAGGGTTGAGAGAGTTGCAGGACACGCGCGCTTTACTCGATCAGGCAGGAATTGCTTATCAGCATCACATTGTGGTGGGTGATCCGGCCGAAACGATTGTCCGGTTTGCCAGTGAGGAACAATTTGACCAGATTGTCATGGGGCCGCGTGGCAAAAGCGGTATACAAGGTCTGCTGCTGGGATCGGTAACCAGCAAAGTGATGCAACTGGCAAAAACTCCCGTGTTATTGATGAAGTGATGAATTTCCGGAACGGGTCTTTTGAAGCTCAGGGTTTTGGGGTGTAGCGGAAGGATAGGGAGCGGCGAACAAACCACGGCAATGCTGCTGGATGACGATGTGCTGATCGATGCCGGAACCGGTGTCGGTAATCTGAGCTTGGCCGAAATGATCAAAATCGATCATGTTTTTGTCACACATGCGCACTTGGATCATGTCGCTTTTATTCCTTTTCTCGTTGATACCATCGGTTCACTGCGCAACAGACCGATAACGATTCATGCCATTCAGCCTACGCTGGATACATTGCAAAAGCATTTATTCAACTGGCATCTCTGGCCGGATTTTACAAAAATACCCAATGACAGTTCTCCGTATATGCGTTACCAGGTATTGTCACTGGGCGATTCGACTTTTCTCGATGGGCGCACGATTGCACCATTACCTGTAAGTCATACCGTTCCCACCGTCGGTTATCAATTGAATTCAGGTTGTTCCAGTCTCGTTTTTTCCGGTGATACTACGACTAATGATGTGCTGTGGCCGGCCGTTAATAAGATCAAGAATCTGAAGTATTTAATCATTGAAACCGCCTTCTGCAATCAGAAAAGGGATATTGCGGTTAGATCCCGGCATCTATGTCCCAGCCTGCTGGCGGAAGAATTGGAAAAACTGGAACGGAATGTGGAAATATTCATTACGCACCTGAAACCGGGTGAAGCCGACGTCATTATGGAAGAAATACAGCAATGCGCCGGAAAATATAATCCACGCCGCCTTGAGAACAATCAATTATTCGAATTTTAGGAAGTAATGCCATGAGTACAATTGCAACGGCACAGCCACAAAAAAATATTGCCGGCAGCATAAATGAGTCGGTTTTTTCCAAGCACCTGCAGAGCGTTGTCAATAAGATTCAAGCAGCCAGCGATGTAGATGAAATCGTGCTGGAGGTGAGCAAGGATATCTGTGCACTGCTCAATGCGGACCGGTTTACCATTTATTCGCTGAGCGACGACAAATCATTTTTTGTTTCGCGGGTTAAAGCAGGATTTGATTCTTTTCAGGATCTGAAACTGGCGGTGACGGAAAACAGCATTATCGGCTATGCCGCTTTGCAGAAGCAAGTTATCAATATTGCGGATGTTTACGATAAAAGCGAGTTAAAAAAAATTAATCCATCACTTGCTTTTTCCCCCGAAGTGGACAAACGCACCGGTTATCGAACCAAGCAGATGCTGGCGGTACCGATCCTGAGCGCGGATAACCGGGAGTTGATCGGCGTGGTTCAGGCGATTAATAGCAAACGTAATGAGTCGTTCACAACCGTGATCGTGGAAGGCGTGGAAGAAATTTGCCGTATGCTTGCAATGGCATTCAGGCAACGTCAGAAGCCCGCGCAATTGCTGAAATCAAAATATGATTATCTGATTTTCGATGCGCTGATTTCCGCCGCGGAATTGGAATTGGCAACCCGTT
>JBDHRU010000248.1:0-3077 GCA_039807765.1 Nitrosomonas sp.
GCGGCGTTTGCTGCCGATGGTGCTTTTGACCGCGCCTTGGGTGCCGCCGTCGAGTACGATTTCATCGAGGGTTTCGACGACGATTTCTTCCGGCATGCCGTCGACCATGAAATAGAAGTGCCGCAACGACTGATTTTTCGGGCTGGTGCCGGTGACTTTGACGTGGTACGACTCGCCGTGCAGCGCGACGTTGAATTCGGTCGGCGCTTTTTGTACACCGTTGGCCGTTGTTGCCGCCAATTCCAGTGGTTCGGGCACCAGGTTGTCGGTTGAACGCAATTCCAGAAACTGTTTGCCGACTTCCGGGAACATCGCGTAACTCAACACGTCTTCGTCGTTCAACGCCAGATGGCCGATTTCCCGGCGCAGGTGTTCGAATTCCGGTTTCAGCAAATCGGCGGGGCGGCAGTCAATGATGTCTTCCTTGCCGATGGCGCGCTTTTGTAATTTGGCGTCGATTGGCGCCGGGGCTTTGCCGTAGCCGCCTTGCAGATAGCGCTTGACTTCGTTGGTGATGGTTTCATAACGTTTGCCGGTCAGTACATTGAGCACCGCCTGTGTACCGACGATTTGCGACGTTGGTGTGACCAATGGCGGGTAGCCCAGGTCTTTGCGCACGCGCGGGATTTCCGCATAAACTTCGTTGATGCGATCCAGCGCATTGCGTTCCTGCAATTGATTGGCCAGATTCGAGATCATGCCGCCAGGTACTTGGAACACGTGCACGCGCGTATCGACACCGGTGAACTCGCTCTCGAAACGGTGGTATTTCTTGCGCACTTGCGCGAAATAATCGTTCACTTCCTGCAGCTTCTGCAGATCCAATCCGGTGTCGTGTTTCGTACCTTGCAACGCCATCACCAAACTCTCGGTTGGCGGATGGCTGGTGCCACCCGACCACGAAGATAAGGCGGTGTCGATATACCGGCAACCGACTTCGATCGCTTTCAGCTGGCACATTTCAGCCAAACCGGAAGTGGTGTGCGAATGCAGATGAATTGGCACATCGACAGTGTCTTTCAATGCCTTGACCAGTTCACCGGTCGCATAAGGCGTCAATAGGCCGGCCATGTCCTTAATCGCAATCGAATCGCAGCCCAGCGCGGCCAGTTCTTTGGCCAGCGTGATAAAGCTGGCGGTGTCGTGCACCGGACTGGTGGTGTAGCAGATCGTGCCCTGCGCATGCTTACCGGCTTCTTTGGTCGCTTCGATGGCGGTTTTGAGGTTGCGCGCGTCATTGAGCGCATCGAAAATGCGGAACACATCCATGCCATTGGCCGCGGCGCGTTTGACGAAAGCACGCACGACATCATCGGAATAATGCCGGTAACCGAGCAGATTCTGGCCGCGCAGCAGCATTTGCAGCGGCGTATTGGGCAAGGCGGCTTTAAGTTTGCTCAGGCGCTCCCAGGGATCTTCCTTCAAAAAGCGCAAACAGGCGTCAAAAGTCGCACCACCCCAGCATTCCAGCGACCAGTAGCCGATGTTGTCGAGCATTTGACAGGCCGGTAGCATGTCTTCGGTGCGCATCCGGGTGGCGATCAGGGATTGGTGCGCATCGCGCAGAATGACATCGGTGATATGAACTTTTTGCATGAATTTTCCTTCGTTATCCAATAGGTCGGATATTATAAACCGGTGTGCGACGCAACCACCGCGGCGATGACGCTCGCCAGTACTTCCGGCCGGGGTTTATCGGAATAATGGATCAGATTCGGATTTTGCTCGACAAAGCCAGTGTTGAATTTACCGCTGCGGAATTGCGGGTGTTTCAGGATTTTCAAATAATACGGAATCGTCGTTTTGATGCCGAACAACCCCATATCGCGCAACGTGCGTTCGCCGCGTTTGATGGCATCCTCCCAGGTCAACGCACTGACGATGACTTTGGCAACCATCGAGTCGTAAAAAGGCGGAATCTCGTAACCGGTATAAATCGCCGTATCGGTGCGCACGCCGGGGCCGCCCGGTGCGTAATAGCGCGAAATACGGCCGAAGCTCGGCAGAAAATTGTTTTTCGGGTCTTCGGCGTTGATGCGGAATTGAATGGCGAAACCGCGCCGCACGATCTCGTCTTGCCTGAAACGCAGCGGCAAACCGGCGGCGACACGGATTTGTTCTTCGACGATGTCAACACCGGTGATGGTTTCGGTGATAGTGTGCTCGACCTGCACGCGCGTGTTCATTTCCATGAAATAAAAACGACCGCTATCGTCCAGCAGAAACTCGACCGTTCCGGCGTTGGTGTAGCCGACCGATTTCGCCGCGATCACCGCCAAGCCGCCAATGTACTGGCGCTGCGCTTCGTCGAGTTGCGGCGATGGTGCGATTTCGATCAGTTTCTGATTGCGGCGCTGAATCGAACAATCGCGCTCGTACAGATGAATGACATTGCCATGATGATCGGCCAGCACTTGCACTTCAATATGGCGCGGATTGACGATGCACTTTTCCAGAAACACGTCGGCGCTGCCGAAAGCCTTGGTCGCTTCGGAAATCACCCGGGCGTAATTGCGTTTGAGTTCTTCCGCGTTGTCGCAACGGCGGATGCCACGCCCGCCGCCGCCGGACGTCGCTTTCAGCATCACCGGATAGCCGATTTCTCCGGCGACTTGCAACGCCTCGTCGACCGAATGCAGATTGCCGTCGGAACCGGGTGTCACCGGAATCCCGGCAGCGATCATCGCATTGCGCGCCTCGGTTTTGTCGCCCATGCGATGGATCACGTCCGGTTCCGGACCGATGAAAATCAGTCCGCGTTCCTTGCAGGCGCGCGCGAATTGCGCGTTCTCGGACAAAAATCCATAGCCCGGGTGCACTGCATCGCAACCGGTCGCCAATGCCAGATCGACCAGCGCATGGATGTTCAGATAGCACGCCATCGGCTCGCTGCCGATGCAATACGACTCATCGGCCTTCTTGACATGCAACGCGAAACGATCCGCCTCCGAATAAACCGCCACCGAGCGGATACCCATCTCGGCACACGCGCGAATGATGCGCACCGCAATTTCGCCGCGATTGGCGATGAAGATTTTACGTAACATCTTTTGGCCTGTTGTAAAAACGCAATGACG
>JBDHRU010000037.1:0-14855 GCA_039807765.1 Nitrosomonas sp.
TACCAGCATGACGTCAATCAAAACCAGCTGGCGCAATCGCTCGATGCGATGGTAGAAGACAGCGTCAACGCCGTCGGCGTGGATGTCAACACTGCCTCCCCGGCATTGTTGCGCTATGTGGCCGGACTGAGCAGCAAAATCGCGCACAATATCGTCGCTTACCGCGACGGTAAAGGCCGCTTTGCCAAGCGTGCGGAATTGCTGAAGGTACCGGGGTTAGGCGAGAAAACTTTCGAGCAGGCCGCCGGATTCCTGCGCATACCGAACGGCGCCAATCCGCTCGACGCTTCGGCCGTGCACCCGGAATCGTATCCATTGGTCGAGCACATTCTCAATGACATTAAACTCAATGTCACGGCATTGATCGGTAATTCATCCGCGTTAAAATCGATCCGCCCGGAAAAGTACGTCACCGCGCAATTCGGTCTGCCGACCGTGAAAGACATCCTGCACGAACTGGAAAAACCCGGCCGCGATCCGCGCGCGACGTTCAAAACCGCGACGTTCAAGGAAGGCGTCGAAACGCTGCAAGACCTGCACCCCGGCATGGTGCTGGAGGGCGTGGTCACCAACGTCGCCGCGTTCGGCGCGTTCGTCGACATCGGCGTGCATCAGGACGGCCTGGTGCATATCTCCGCGCTGGCGGATAAATTCGTCAAGGACCCGCACAGCGTCGTCAAGGTGGGGCAAGTCGTCACCGTCAAGGTGTTGGAAGTGGATGAAAAGCGCAGAAGAATTGCGTTAACGATGCGTTTGTAGGCTATCAGTTCAAATAACTTCAGACTTATATATAGTTTCTCAAATAACTTTTGGTATGAGAAACACAGACCCTATTCAGGAATGCCATCCATCTCCCTTTGACTTACCTGCCAATCTCCAGTACAAGTGAAACTGATCTCGCCTGTTCACTCGTATTGGGTCACGCACTCGAGATTATTCATCTATTTTTCAATGGTTACAACATGCAATTTTGATGTCATAGAGGAACTCCATCATGCAAAAATTTTTGTCCGAATTCATTGGCACTTTTTTTCTTATCCTGACCATCGGTTTGACCGTCATCCCAGGAAATACCGGGGTGATCGCACCGCTGGCCATCGGCTCGGTGTTAATGGTCATGGTGTATGCGGGCGGTCATGTTTCAGGAGCACACTACAATCCTGCTGTCACACTCGCCGTCCTGATGCGCGGACGCTGTTCCATTGCTGAAGTACCGGTTTATCTGCTCGCCCAGTTTGCCGGCGCAGCTGCTGCCGCATTTACAGCCGTATATATGGTAGGCTCCGGCACTGCCAGCCCGACTATCGATGTGACTAAGGCGTTGATTGCAGAATTCCTGTTTACCTTTGCACTAGCCTATGTCGTGCTCAATGTCGCCACGGCCAAGGGCACCAGCGGCAACTCGTTCTACGGTCTGGCAATCGGCTTCATCGTTCTGGCCGGCGCATTTTCGGTCGGCAGTATTTCAGGAGGCGCATTTAATCCGGCCGTAGCGATTGGCGCTCCCCTGATGGGTTTGATAAGCTGGAACAATATCTGGATTCACATGGTGGCTGATTTTGCTGGTGGCGCAGTCGCAGCGTTGGCATTCAACATCATGAATCCCGATGACAAATAGCATCCCTGCCGATTCAATCCGGAATCCTTGTCGCTTGCTCAATAGCGCACCAGGGATTTCGCATTCCTAGGCTCAACCACATTCTCAGGTATTTCTGGCTTACTGCATCAGACAGGTACAATTGACTTTCCCGGCATGCCAGATGGAGGCTATGGTTGGTTTGTATTAGAAGATCAAGTCAGCTTTACTGCACCACCTATAGCTGTTGTTCCAGAACCATCTACCTACGCTATGCTACTGACTGGATTGGGTTTATTGGGATTTACCGCGCGCCGCAAGAAAGCAATCGTGGCATAAGCAATTTATAATCCAATTCATAACGGGAGCTTAGGCTCCCGTTTTTATTAGTAACTACAAAACCGCATACCGGCAAATCTCCTGCGCAAACTGGCGGAAATCCCGCAAGGAGCTCTGGCAAATGACATACACAATTTGCCAGTTGATCGCTTCGTAGTTATGCACCGCGATGTTTCTGAAGCCAACGGCTTTTTTTAATCGTTCACTTATATCCAGCGAAATGGCGCCGAGTTCTTGCAGCTTGGTAAAAACGTCACCCATTGTTTGCGGCATCGGCTGATTCGCCGAACTCATAATATGGCTTCCGATATCCACGCTGATTTGTACGGCACGGGTAAGGTTGACAATCAGGATATCTTGCAAATCAATATCTTGGATCAAACTGCCCGCATCCTTCGGTGTTTTATCCTCGATACGTTGTACGCAACGCCGCAGCGATTCCAGTTTTTCGGCGATGATCACTTGATCCATCGGTTGCGTCTCTCCGTCAATATTCTTTGCTGTAGCGGCAGAAAATCGGCAACGTTCAGCAGATGCCGGTACAACAAATTACCGCACGTTGTATCGTCTCCAATCAGGCGGATTCCCTTGAGAACCTGGCCGGTAATCGGTTCCGGCACGTGATACAGATCGACGACATCAACCGGACGGCCGAATTTGGCTCCAACCGTTTGCATCAATTGCAACTTGAAATCTGCGCTGAGTGGCGCTGACGCCAGGATACCGAGATCGATATCGCTGTCCGGGTGTACGTTACCGCTTACCTGCGAACCGAACAATAGCGCCAATTTGATCTGCGGAAATTGCAACAATAATGCAATAAGCTGATTGATGAAGTTTTGATCCTTTCCTCCGTCAGGCTCGGGATGAACAGTAGCATGCTGATTATGTTTATGGTGAATCTGCCGGATCATGCCTCTCACTCCATCTCTTTAAGGAAGCTTTAACAAAACGACTACGCTCAGCCATACTGCGTTGAAATCAGGCTCAAAATACTCATTTATCACTCATAAACTGCGCTTTTTCACCTGATTTCGCCTTACCTGATCGTCGCTCGCTACCTTTTTCGGCGCTTCCTTTAAGAACCGGCGCCCTTCCCCCACGAATCGCGCAATGTCACAGCGCGATTGAATACCGGTTTGCCGGGCTTCATGTCGATGCGGTCGGCAACAAAGTAGCCGTTGCGCTCGAACTGGAAACCTTGCTCGGGCTGCGCTTCACACAAAGCGGATTCGACATAGGCATTGATGACCTGCTTGGAATCGGGATTCAGTGCGGTTTTGTAATCCTTACCGCCGCTATCCGGATGCGGATCGCTGAATAACCGATCGTACAATCGCACTTCCGCCACATGTGCATGACTTGCGGACAGCCAGTGGATATTACCTTTGACTTTGCGGCTGTCGGCACCCGACGTGCCGCTTTTGGTATCGGGATCGTAAGTGCAGTGAATCGCTTCAATTTCGCCTTGGGCATTTTTTTCGATGTTGACACATTTAACCAAGTAGGCATAACGCAAGCGCACTTCCGCGCCCGGCGCCAAGCGGAAATAGCCTTTTGCGGGCACTTCCATGAAATCATCGCGTTCGATATACAGCACTTTGGAAAACGGAATCGTGCGTTTGCCCCACTCCGGTTTTTGCGGATGGTTGGGAGCAAAGCAATCTTCTTGCTGATCCTCCGGATAATTGTCTATGACTAACTTCAGCGGTTTGAGAATGACAATGCGGCGCGGCGCATGTTCGTTCAGGTCTTCACGCAAACAATCCTCCAGCACACTCATGTCGATCCACGAATCCGCTTTACTGATACCGATACGCTCGGCAAACAAGCGGATCGCACGTGGCGTAAAGCCGCGGCGGCGCACGCCGGCGAGCGTACTCAAGCGGGGATCGTCCCAACCGTCGACCAATTTCTTCTCCACCAGCTCGATCAATTTGCGCTTACTCATCACGGTGTACGTCAGATTAAGGCGAGCAAACTCGATCTGCTGCGGGTGGCACGGTACTTTGTCCGCCAACTGATCCAGCACCCAATCGTACAACGGGCGGTGATCCTCGAATTCCAGCGTGCACAAGGAATGTGTGATGCGTTCCAAGGCATCGGAAATGCAATGAGTGTAGTCGTACATCGGGTAAATGCACCACTGATCGCCGGTACGCTGGTGGTGCACATGACGGATGCGGTAAATCACCGGGTCGCGCATGTTGATATTGGGCGACGCCATATCGATTTTGGCGCGCAGCACATATTGCCCGTCGGCAAACTCACCGGCTTTCATGCGGCGAAACAAGTCGAGATTCTCGGCAATCGGGCGATCGCGATAAGGACTGTTTCTGCCGGGATTCGTCAAGGTGCCGCGGTATTCGCGGATTTCATCGGCAGTCAGGCTTTCGACATAGGCTTTGCCCTGCGTAATCAGAAATTCGGCAAACTCATAGATCTGGTCGAAATAATCCGACGAATAATACAGATGCTTACCCCAATCGAACCCTAACCAGGACACGCTGTCGCAAATCGAATCGACATACTCCTGCGCTTCTTTTTCCGGATTGGTATCGTCGAAGCGTAAATGACATACGCCGCTGTAATCATGCGCAATTCCGAAATTCAGGCAAATGCTTTTGGCATGACCGATATGCAAATAACCGTTCGGCTCCGGCGGAAAGCGCGTTTCCACCCGCCCATCCCATTTACCGCTGCGGTTATCTTCGTCAATGATATTGCGGATGAAATTGGCCGGGGCTGTCGGAGTCGTTGATGCAATGGATGAATTAGCTACAGGTTTGTCTTTCAAAGCGAATCTCTCGGCATGTTTATGATTGATACGTCCGGATAGAAGAAAACATCTCCAATTGCTGAGATTATAGCGGCGATTGGCTTAAAATCCATCACCCTTAAGCAAATCGTATTCATCCCGGATCTTGCAAAAATACGCCAACCCGGCAAAAACAATACATTTTGCGTTTGACTTTTGTAAATGTCTGACTTAAAATCTGCGGCTCTTTTTGAATACGCAGGACAGGTTTTCGTGAAAACATTTTCAGCCAAACCACACGAAGTAAATCATGACTGGTTTGTTATCGATGCGACCGATAAAGTATTGGGTCGCCTTGCTTCGCAGATCGCTCACCGTTTACGCGGTAAACACAAACCGATTTATACACCGCATGTCGATACCGGCGACTATATCGTGGTAGTCAATGCCGACAAGTTACGTGTCACGGGTAATAAAGCCGAAGCTAAGATATATTATCGTCATAGCGGCTACCCAGGTGGAATCTATGCCATCAACTTCAAGAAAATGCATGCACGTTTTCCAACACGGCCGCTCGAAAAAGCCGTTAAAGGCATGTTACCTAAAGGCCCATTGGGATACGCGATGTTAAAGAAATTGAAAATATATGCCGGTGACACGCATCCTCATGCCGCGCAACAACCTAAACCACTCGAAATTAGAGCTTAATATCCATGGCTATTCAATATAATTATGGTACCGGCCGACGTAAAAGTGCGGTTGCACGTGTTTTCATCAAACCCGGAAAAGGTGCGATCGTCATCAATAATAAACCGATCGATGATTATTTCTCCCGCGAAACAGGCCGCATGATCGCAAGACAACCGCTGGAACTTACAAATAATGCCAATACTTTCGATATTATGGTGAATATTCATGGTGGCGGTGAATCGGGTCAGGCTGGCGCGGTACGCCATGGCATCACTCGCGCTTTGATCGACTATGATGCAACTTTAAAATCCGTTCTTAGCAAAGCAGGATTGGTTACCCGAGATGCACGTGAAGTGGAAAGGAAAAAAGTAGGTTTGCGTAAGGCTCGGCGACGCAAGCAATTCTCCAAACGATAATTTTTTATTCGCAGGAATTATCAAAAAGCCGCCTCTCTCGGGCGGCTTTTTTATTGAACATCAATTAAGGAAGTGCTGATTAATTCGGCAAACGAGATGAAGTACGAGGCGCACAGAACATAGCAACCGAGACATCGACAAGATAGGCGAGGGAGCGAGTACCACACACAACGAAGTGATTCGCTCGTATAGTTATTAATCAGCGCTTCCCTAAATAAAATCAATACCGAGGAAATATAACAGGAGTTACGATGATCAATGTCGGCATTGTCGGTGGAACCGGTTACACAGGTGTAGAGCTATTGCGCTTATTGGCGCAACATCCCAAAGTAAAAATCAAAACCATCACCTCGCGCGGCGAAGCGGGCATGCACGTTGCGGATTTATTCACCAATCTGCGTGGACATATCGACCTAAAATTCAGCGATCCGGCCGAGGCAAAACTCACCAAGTGCGACTTGGTTTTCTTCGCCACGCCGAATGGTATTGCTATGCAGCAAGCGGAATCATTACTGAAAGCCGATGTTAAGGTGATCGATCTGGCCGCTGATTTTCGTATTAAGGATGTCGCGGAATGGGAAAAATGGTACGGCATGCAGCATGCCTGCCCTGATCTGGTAGCGGAAGCGGTATACGGTTTGCCGGAAATCAACCGCGCGCAAGTCAAGAATGCGCGCTTGATCGCCAATCCGGGATGTTATCCGACGGCGGTACAGCTAGGCTTCCTGCCGCTGATAGAGGTTGGTGTTATCGATATCAAGCACCTGATCGCCGATGTCAAATCCGGCGTTTCCGGCGCGGGACGGAAAGCCGAAGTACATACTCTGCACGCCGAAGCATCGGATAATTTCAAAGCCTATGGTGTCCCGGGACACCGGCATCTGCCCGAGATTAAACAAGGGCTTGCTAATATCGCTCAAAAACCAGTTGGTCTAACATTTGTTCCACATCTGGTACCGATGATTCGCGGCATCCATGCAACACTATATGCAAAACTGACCAAGAAAGTTGATTTGCAAGCGCTGTACGAAAAGCGCTACCAAGACGAAGCATTCGTTGATGTGCTGCCTGCCGGCAAGCATCCGGAAACCCGCTCCGTGCGCGGCTCCAATCTATGCCGTATCGCCGTGCACCAGCCGCAAAACAGCGACACGGTTGTGGTTCTCTCGGTTACCGATAATCTGGTCAAAGGCGCAGCCGGTCAGGCGATACAAAATATGAACATCATGTTCGGCTTGCCGGAGACCCTCGGCATCCACCAGGTTCCGCTGCTGCCTTGAGCATGCGTTCTACGCCGGTTATCCAGCGCGGGTAGATTCGAGCACCAATCGGCAGGGTATCGCACAATGATGAAGCTTTTTCAGAAAAAACCTCAAATTTTGTCCCCGCGCGTCGTAGTTCGCCCGCACCGTTCATGGCAATTTTATTTACTCACCGCTATAGCAGCCTGCTCTTTGCTTGCACTGCTCTCTTGGAGCATGTACGAAGCCGGTAAGCAATCAATAAACGATCACAGCGACACGATTGAGGAGAAGTCAACGTATTTATTCGATCCGAGCGGTTGCAGGCACACCAAAAAACAGCAATTGTGCACGCAGATCGGTGATCTGATTCAGCAACTGCAAATCAGCACGACCGCCAACGAGAATCTCGCCGAAGAAGTAAAATCGCTGGCCAGCGAAAACGATCAGTTAAAAGAAAAGCTGGTATTTTTCCAGCACCTGGTCGCCAGCAACACAAAAAGCGGTATTTCCATTTATCAATTCAGCTTGAAAGAAACAGAAACGCCGGGAAAATATCGCTACGCGCTGACCCTCATTCAAGGCGGAGAAAGACCGAGTGACTTCAAAGGAAGTTTACGGTTTAAGGTAAAACTGTTGCAGAACGGGCAAAGCAAAGCAGTCCCCCTGACCAGCAAAAACTCCAAGCAGGATTTCCCTGTTCATTTCAAGTTTTTCCATCGATTGGAAGAAAGCTTCCAAATTGCACCGGATGCCACGGTAGAAAATATTCAAGTACAGATTTATAAAAATGGCGACAAAAAACCCCTTGTAACAGAAACTGTCCAACCGGCATCGTGAAGGAGAAAAAATGTTCGGCCGAAAAAAGAAAAACCAGCTTCACCATCATATCGATACCTTGATCGGCGCAAATACAGCTATTACCGGCGATATACATTTTACCGGCGGCTTACGAGTCGACGGGCATATTACGGGTAACATCATATCAACGGATGATGAGCAAAGTACCCTGGTGCTGAGCAACGAAGGCAGCATCACGGGTAAAATAAAGGCCGCCAACGTCGTCATTAACGGTACTGTAATAGGTCCGATCGATGCGCCGGGGTATTTGGAATTACAGGAAAAAGCCAAGGTCTATGGTGATATGCAGTACGGTTCGATAGAAATACAACTCGGCGCTTCCGTCGATGGCAAAATGCTTCACCACGATAAGCCGGAAGCCGGAAATGCGCAGCAATCCGAGAAAATGATAACATTATTGCCACCCTCGGCCGATCAGCCGCACCTCTCGAGCGAAAAAGAGACATGAGCGATCGGCATATCGGCAATCTCTACAATACTGATTAATGAAGGTAGAAACGACTATGAATAGTGAAAATAACGTCCCCCTCTTATTTACTGAAAACGCCGCCGCAAAAGTTAAGCAGTTGATTGAAGAGGAAGGTAACCAGAATCTCAAGCTACGCGTTTTTGTCAGCGGCGGCGGTTGTTCCGGCTTCCAGTACGGTTTCACCTTCGATGAAACGGTTAACGAGGATGACACTATTACAGAAAAAAATGGTGTCAAACTGCTGGTCGACCCCATGAGCTTTCAATATCTAATCGGCGCCGAAATCGATTACCTGGAAAGCATACAAGGCGCCCAATTCGTCATTAAAAATCCTGGCGCTTCCAGTACCTGTGGTTGCGGTTCATCATTCTCGATATAAATCTCGTACGATATTTTCAATCGGATCACAGATTCAGGCGGGATAAATCGCACCTAAAATTCTATTGCCTTCGGCGCCGGTAACTTCCGCCAAGCTGCCCGTTTTGCGCGCAAGTGTCTGCTGCGCCAGCCAGGCAAATGCGAATGCTTCCACCCAATCCGCCGCCACGCCCAACTGATCGGTCAGTGTTACAGTTCTTCCAGGTAAGTTATCAATCAAGCGATTCCGCAGCAGCCCATTATGTGCTCCGCCACCGCAGAGATAAACTTCTTCAGCAGACGGGCAATGCGCTTGTATCGCTTGGGCAATCGCGGTAGCTGTAAATTGCAGCAAAGTCGCCTGTACATCTTGTGGTGCTTCGGTGCCGTGCAATTTTCTCTCCAGCCAATGGGTATTGAACAAGTCCCGCCCGGTACTTTTGGGCGGTTGGTGAGCAAAAAAATCCTCGACCAATAAATCCTCCAGTAAAGCGGGAATAACCCGGCCGGTAGCAGCCCATTGCCCGTCTTTATCGTATGTTCGACCCGTGTGACGCAAGCACCACGCATCCATCAACAAATTCCCCGGACCACAATCGAAACCGATGACAGGCTTGGTGGGATCGAGATTAGTGATATTCGCGATGCCGCCGATATTGACAATAACCCGATGATGCATCGCGTGCTTGAACACAGCAGCGTGAAACGCCGGAACCAGCGGAGCACCCTGCCCTCCCGCCGCAATATCGCGGCTTCTAAAATCCGCAACGACGGTAATCCGCGTCAACTCCGCCAACAAGGCCGCATTGTTGAGCTGGATGGTGTACCCTGCCTCAGGGCAATGACGGATCGTTTGGCCGTGGCACCCGATGACGGTGATCTGCTGCAGCGGCACACCGGCCTTTTCCAGCAAGTCCATGGTCGCTTGCGCGTAAAGCCGGGATAACCGGTTACTCAACAAAGTGGCACGATCCAATTCATCGTGACCGGGATGATGCAGTGCCAATAATTGCTCGCGCAGTTCGGCATCATAAGGACTAAAGTGGGTTTGCAGCAGATTCGGAACAGTTTGACCGGAATCAATCAGAACAGCATCCACGCCATCCAGGCTGGTGCCCGACATAATGCCGATAGCGTAAACCGTTTCCAATGATTAATTATGACCTTAACGGGCAGTACGTCAGTAACTACAAAGAAGTCACCAAGGGATTAACCAATAAACCGCTTGGTGACCCAGGCAACCTCATTATTCCAATGAAGCGAGATGAATATTGCGCATGATGTTTAAACGCGCCACCAGAGCGTGCGTTTCTTTTTGGAAGTTGTTCAAATCGCGCTTTGCAATCGGCGGGGCGGATGGCAGAACCACCTTGGTCGGGTCGCGTTGCACACCGTCAACGCGCAATTCGTAATGCAAATGTGGACCAGTCGCCATACCCGTCGAACCGACATAACCAATCACATCGCCTTGATTCACGCGTTTTCCTTTGCTCATTCCACTGGCAAAGCGCGATAAATGGCCATACGCCGATTCAAACTTACCATTATGTTTCAGCAACAGCAGATTACCGTATCCTTTCTGTGAACCTGAGAATGTGATAATACCATTAGCCGTTGCTCTGACCGGGGTACCGGTAGGCGCGGCATAATCGATACCTTTATGTGCGCGCCATTCTTTCAGGATAGGATGATACCGCGCATGGGTGAAACCTGAAGTGACACGGGAAAATGCGAGTGGTGATAACAGGAATGCCTTGCGTAAACTCTCCCCTTCCGGCGTATAGTAGCCATCCGCGCCATTCGATGCTTTGAAGTAAATCGCTTGATACGATTTTCCTTTATTGACAAATTCAGCCGCTAAAACACGGCCGGTTTTTGTGCGTTTGCCATTATCGTTGGCAAACGTTTCATACACCACGGTAAAACGATCACCTTGGCGCAAATCACGGTAAAAATCGATTTCCGATGCAAATATCTCGGTCAATTGCATCGCGATATTATTCGGTATGCCGGCATGATCGGTCGCGGCAAACAGCGAGCTGGCAATCTCACCAGACTTCATATGAATTCGCGTATCCATATCGACGGGCTGTTCGCTCATCTTGAATTCATCATCCGTTTTTTCCATCAAGAACAGCTCTTCGCTCCCGAAGAAATAACGCAACGTCAATAATTCACCATCAGCCGTGGTTTGCGCATAAACGGTCTGTCCCGGCTTTAGCTGGCGCATCGCGCGGCTACCGCGCGCAGCCTGTAAAAAATCCGTCGAATCCTGATCGCTGACATCCAGGCGGTCCAGAATAGCGGCAATCGTATCGCCGCGGCGGATACTTTCCTGGCGCCAGAAAGTCTGATTATTCTGAGTTTCAGTGGCAACTTCGGCAATAGGCAGATCCAAAACCACCTCTTCAACTTGAATTTCTTCAAAAACGGGTGAGTTAGGTGCGATGCCGAATGCCGTAACGATACCGAACAGTGGGATGCTGGATAAAGTTACCAGCCAGCGAATTGACTTTTTTGTTAGTTTTGATGATTTTTGAGCTAGAATCCTTTGTTTACTGCTAATGAACGTATATAGCATCTATGAAGTACCTCCAGTCATTTGTCTCATTTTTGCAAACAGGCGCGAGTCTAACATGAAAATAGTTAATTTGTACTAGAAAAGAACCGATTTTGTACCAAAAAATTACCATAAATTATAATAATATTAATAAAAATCATTAAGTTATCATTATTGTGAAAAAATCAATATTATCTGATCTTGAAATTATAAAACGCGGCAGTCACGAGCTATTGGTAGAAACAGAACTGGAAAGTAAGCTTATTTCCGGAAATCCGCTACGTGTCAAAGCGGGCTTCGATCCAACCGCACCCGACCTGCACCTGGGTCATACGGTTTTACTGAACAAGTTGCGCCAGCTACAGGAAATGGGGCACTACATCCTATTTCTGATCGGCGATTTCACCGGCATGATCGGCGATCCCAGCGGGAAAAATAGTACCCGCCCGCCGTTGACACGTGAGCAAGTCGCGGAAAATGCCAAATCCTATACCACGCAGGTTTTCAAAATCCTTAAACCGGAACAAACCGAAGTTGTATTCAATTCCACCTGGATGGACAAACTGAATGCCGCCGATCTGATCAAATTGGCCGCCACGCATACCGTCGCCCGCATGCTGGAGCGCGACGATTTCGATAAACGCTACCGCAACAACCAAGCCATCGCCATCCATGAGTTTCTCTACCCGCTCATCCAGGGTTACGATTCGGTAGCGCTCAAAGCCGATTTGGAATTGGGTGGCACCGATCAGAAATTCAATTTGTTGATGGGCAGGGAATTGCAAAAACATTTCGGGCAATCGCAGCAATGCATTCTGACGATGCCGCTGCTGGAAGGACTGGACGGTGTCAACAAAATGTCTAAATCACTGAATAATTACGTCGGTATCACGGAAAGCCCGCAGGATATTTTCGGCAAATTGATGTCGGTATCCGACCAACTGATGTGGCGCTACCTCGAGTTGCTGTCTTTCGAATCACTGCAAACCATCCGCGCATGGCGAGAAGAAGTCGAGGCCGGCCGCAATCCGCGCGACATCAAAGTCAAGCTCGCACAGGAAATCGCTGCACGCTTCCACAGTCAGAAGGATGCCGAAGCCGCATTAGCGGATTTTGAAGCACGCTTCAGACACGGCGCACTGCCCGATGAAATACCGGAGAAAATCGTCCAAACGCCGGATAGCGAAATCGCATTGGTACAATTGTTAAAACAAACCGGGCTCACCGCGAGCACCAGCGAAGCGCTGCGCATGATCGAGCAAGGCGCGGTGAAGCTGGATGGTGAAAAAGTGGAAAATAAATCAACCAAAATCAAACGCGGCGAAACCGTCATCGTTCAAGTCGGCAAACGAAAATTCGCCAAAGCTATCATTCAGTAACTTACCGGTAGGTAGTGAATAATTTGCATGCTTGAGAAGAACCCGTTATACTGCGCGGCCTAAGTTGATCAGAATATTTAATTTTTTGATCGGCTTTTCTGGTCTCATCGTTCCTGGCCTTTCTTTTTTCAAGTTTTTTCCGGAAAATGTGCAACAACTTTGGTTAGCGGCGATGCTTTATTAATGCGCTTGCAAGGTTATGCACCATTACCATTTTGGCAATATTTTCTTGCCCGCGCGTTCTATTTCACTTTTTAGGAAATCAACGTGTCTTTTGAAGATTTAAATCTACACCCCTCTATTATCAAAGCCATTACCGACGCGGGATATACCGCTCCGACCCCGATTCAGAAACAAGCAATTCCCGAACTGATTGCCGGTCACGATGTCATGGCATCGGCGCAAACCGGCACCGGAAAAACCGCCGCCTTCATGCTGCCGGCATTGCATCTGCTGGCAACACCGTCGCAAATCCGCAGCCGCGGGCCGCGCATTTTGGTACTGACTCCAACCCGCGAACTGGCATTACAAGTTTCCGATGCCGCCAAAAAGTACGGTAAATACCTGCCGCGTATCAATGTCGTCAGCATCTTGGGTGGCATGCCATATCCGCTGCAAAACAAACTGCTGTCGCAACCGGTCGACATCCTGGTCGCCACACCCGGACGATTGATCGATCATATCCAGCGCGGCCGTATCGATTTCAAGCGCTTGCAGATGCTCGTACTCGACGAAGCCGACCGCATGCTGGACATGGGATTCATCGAAGACGTTGAAACCATTGCCGCCGCAACACCGGCCACGCGCCAAACCTTACTGTTCTCCGCCACACTGGATAACGCCATCGACAAAGTTGCCGCGAAGCTTTTGAAAACACCGCAACGCATTCAGGTGGCAACACAAAAAGCCAAGCTCGATAACATCGAGCAACGGCTGCACTATGCCGATGACATGTCACACAAAAACCGCCTGCTCGACCATGTATTGCGCGATGAAAAACTGAAACAAGCCATCGTGTTCACCGCCACCAAGCGCGACGCCGATACCTTGGCGGACAATCTGTATGCGCAAGGCTTTGCCGCCGCCGCATTGCACGGTGACATGAATCAGCGCGAACGCAACCGCACATTGAAACGGCTCCGCAGCGGTGGCTTGCGTGTATTGGTGGCAACCGACGTCGCCGCCCGCGGCATCGACGTGGCCGATATCACGCATGTGATCAATTTCGATCTCCCCAAATTCGCCGAAGATTATGTGCACCGCATCGGCCGCACCGGCCGCGCGGGAGCAACCGGCATTGCCGTTTCGTTCGCATCCAATAAAGACAGTGCACATCTGTCGAAAATCGAACGCTATACCGGCCAGCGCATTGCCTCGCACATCATTCCCGGCCTGGAACCGCGCATCAAACCGCGTTTTCAGAGTAACGGACCCAGAAGCGCACCCAGCGTGGCACAAAGACGCAAGCGCTCACCCTTCGCTGGCAACGACAACCGTCCCGGCTTCGGCGCAGCAGCAACCAACGAATCCGGCAGAGCCCGCAATGGGCAGCGCGGCAGAACTTTCGATGACAACCGCATTTTCGGATCCGGCAATCGCAGCAATAATGCTTTTCGCAACAATAACGGTAACAAAGCCGGTTATCAGTCTGCGCGCACGAAGTAATGTGATTTCCCCATTGTGATTGAGTCCGGTAACGAGCGACACATCTCTAGTGTTGTTGTTCCGGATTCTCCGAGCTGTTTCTCAGCGGGTAATACCTTGGACTAAGCCTTTGATGATAACATACTACCAACACCCTTCTCCGCAACACCCGCACAATCCAATAAGCCGCAAACGCCGCAATCAGATGCTTGAGCGTATGGCCGCTGATTAAGCCGTCTATCCAGATAAAAATTTTCTCGTCGAGCATTTCCGCCGCTTTCGCTGCTGCATACCATGCAATTACCTGAAAAACACCGTTACCATGTGTGTAACGCGAGGGAAAACGCAAGCTGATCCAAACGATCAGCAGTATCGAATAAAACTGCATGACGATATAAAAGTTCAAGTTACCGCGATCGTACAATTCCGTCCAATACCAATACAGCACGCTCAAAACCGCCAAAACAACCAGCAGCGGTAACAGCTGTAATCCCGCCGTCAGGCTGATGCGATCGGCGATGGTTGCGGACAGCAATGCGGCGATGGCGATGACGATCGGCAAGCG
>JBDHRU010000249.1:0-3043 GCA_039807765.1 Nitrosomonas sp.
TAGGCATCGTTGGCTTGCGCTTCGTACAGTTTTTGCCGCATCGAGGCGGTGCGCTGTTTTTCCGGCAATTCATTGAGCCGTGCCGACAGGCTCAGCATGCGCTTGTGCATCCAGTTGGATTCGGGATAGCGCGAGAAAAAGTTTTTCCAGATACCGCCGCGCAAGAACGCTTTCTTGTGCTCGTACCAGCCGTTGGCTTTGGCCTGCTGCACCAGATCCGCGTAAGTGTTGGCGGATTGCGCCGGCAGCGTCCACTCGTTCATTTCTATGTACGAAACCGTGGGCAGGTAGACGATGCCGCGGGTTTTTTCGCTGGCGTGATATTCGCTGTAATGCTGCGTGCTGATTTTATCCGAGGCCAGCACGCCTTGAATGAAATGCTCGAGCCAGCCTTTTTCGTATACCCATTGATAAGTTTCCGGCCAGATGCCGAATTTTTCGATATCGTCGAAATAAATCGCGGCTGCGGTGGTGTGTTGCGTATGCTGATCGGCTAACGATTCGAGGTAAGCGATGGTTTCTTCCGCCGGAGAAAACGGAACCTTGTAGCGCAGCGCTTCGGAAATCGGAAATAAGTCCAGCTTATGGGAATCTTCCTCGGTGGTGAAATAACCGTTCAATTCCTCGTGTGTTTTGCCGGCGCAAAGAAAATGATAGTCGTCCACGGTGACGTAGCGGATGCCGCAATCCGCCAGCGCCGGAACGACGGTGGATTCCCACACCCGTTCGGTCAGCCATGCGCCTTGCGGGCGCTGACCGAATTTTGCTGCCAGTTTCTGCGAGAATGTTTCGATCTGTCCGGTACGGTCGCGGTCCGGAATAACCGCCAGCACCGGTTCGGTATCCCCGGCGCCGAACAACTCGACTTGCCGCCGCGCCACCATGTCGTGCAGCAGGGCCATGTCGGCGGGGAAACGCTGCAGCAGGTAATCGAGCAGCCAACCGGAGAAATGCACGGAAAAACGGAAATCGGGGTAGCGGTGGAGCACTTGCAGAAACGGTTTGTAACAACGCAGATGCGCGTCTTCAAGCACTTCAGGAAAATTGCCGACGGGTTGGTGCGCATGAACACCGAAAAGTAACGATACACTTTGTGACATTCAATGATCCTGGTAGTCGTTTTTAAAACTGGCGACCGCAAACCCGGCTTTCCCCGCCACTCGATACCGGCGGGATTGATCAAGCGTTATGACGATCGCCGCATGGTACTGCTTGCTTCATTGTGCTCATTGCCTTTGCTGATCGATTCCTGCAGCACCGGAGGCACCGGTAATTTAAGCTGGCGGTACAGGTTTATCAGGTTCAATCTGAACAGGTGATCGAAACTGGCGACCGAGTGCGCCGGATTGTAATCGCCAAACCACCAGAACCAGTCGGAACTTTCACAGGACGCCAATTGCCGGCTGGCTTCGATCTTTTGTTCGTCACTCAGGCGATCGCTTTGCATGACCAGATCGAAACTGTGTTTTGCGGCGCACAGCATATCCCAGGCGCGATTCTTTTCCTTGTCGCCGATCCAGGTCGAGAACGTTCCGTATACCCAACTGCCGGCTGCTAGCTTCGGCAATATTCTAATATTATTTGTTTTCTCCGTATCGGCGATATAGTTGCGATAGGTCGTGGTGCGGATGTACGGGTGATCTTCCAGCAGACTGTAGAGGTCTTCCAGAAAGTAAAAACCATTGTAAGGATACGATTCCCAAGCGTTTTCTCCATCCAGAATCACGCTGACTACCGGATTTTCGTCGGCCGGTGTGTCGTGGTAAATGCGTTCCAGCGATTGGATGAAATTTTCCGCGGCATCGCGCCCAAACCATTTGGAGTATTCGAAACCGATCAAATCGGATAGTTGATCGTCGCGGAAAAAACAGGTGACATGCCCCATTTCGCCATCGATGCGGTACGGGCGGTACAAATAGTGGTTGCGGTCCGGTAACGGCGCATCGGGATAAGAAGCGCGCAGGCTGTTGGCCAGTACGCCTTCGCCGCTGGCGCTCCAGCGACAGCCTTGCTCGGCGAAAATTTTCAATAATGCTGCCGATAATGCGCCTTCGGCCGGCCAGACACCGACGGGTTTTTCGTTGAAGCGCTGCGCGTGGCTGGCTGTTGCCGAAGCCAGATGAAACGCGACGCGGCCGCGCCCGCCGGGATACAGGTGGTGCTCCGGTAACGCGACATCCGGTTGACTGTCCCGCGCGGAAGCAAAATCGATCAATAACGGTGCCAGCGGATGATAATGCGGCGTGGTGGATAACTCGATTTGCCCGGATTCGGCGAGCTTGCGGTAACGCGGGATCAGGTTTTTGATCAATTCGCCGATCAGCTTGAAGAGCTGCAAACGGTTCTCGTAGCTGAATTCCTGGCTTTGCGCCATCAAGTGCATGACGAATTCATTGTTGCGCCGGACGCTTTCACCCATCCATGCCAAGTGATACCACACCAGCAGATCGGCCAGATATTGCCCGGAAAAATACACCAGCTCGCTTTCGCTGTGCCGGTTGAACATCTGATAAAGCTCATGCAGGCGCTTATAAGCTGGGTACGGTTGCAGCATGGTGGCATGGTTGCTGAGAAAGCAGCTGTCGAACACATACAGCCGGTCCTGGATGGAAATATGCTCGAGATCCGGTGTGGCCAGCAGCCGCAGCAACGGACTGCGGATTTTCCCGCTGGCAAATTGCCCGGTGAAATCTTCCAGTTGATCCAACAGCACCGGCACGAAATTGATCACCGCCTTGGTGCGCGGATGCATTTCCAGGTGGTAAGCCATATCGGTGTAGTCTTTGATGGCGTGCAGATAGACCCACGGCAACACGAATTCGTTGGTGACATAATCCCGGTAATCCGGCTGGTGCATGTGCCACAGTAAAACTAGATTTAATTGTTTCATTTTAAAAGGTGAGACCTGCTTAATTATTGTTATTAGAGAGCTGTCCGGTACCTTACGTTCGTCCTGACGAGGTCAGCAGACCTTGTGTATTTCCTGTCCCAGCATTTCCGGGGTAATCAAGGTAATGCCTTTCTCCGTCACATAAAAGCGCTT
>JBDHRU010000038.1:0-14696 GCA_039807765.1 Nitrosomonas sp.
GGAATAAGGACTGAACGACGGTAGATCGATATCTTTAACCTGCGCAACGATATCCATCAGCAATTGCGAGCTGAACGGATCGATCGTGCCGTGGATATGTAAAGGTGCTGTTTTACTGACCATGCCGCGAATATCGATTTTCCCTGATTTACCGGGATAGAGCGGGCCGATTTGCCCGGTTAACGCAGTCAAATCGGCACGGTAATTCGGTTTGATGAAGCGGTCGTTGAAATTGATGCTGCCTTGTTGCAAGTAAATCTTGGCGATATGAACCGGCGTTTCCTCTTTTGCCTCGACCGCACCGAGATTCTTGGATCCCACTGCAACAACCGACGCGACTGGTTCTGCAGGTTTTCCGGTTTGAATGATCTGCTTAAGATTGAGACTACCATCCGGCAAGATAGTCATACGCGCAAAGAAATCACTCAAATACAATGCGCCGATATCCACATGTAATGGATCATTACTGAAGTTGAAACGATTGATATCGAGCTTTTTCCACCGCAACAGATCATAGGCATTTTTGCTGTCGAAAATATTGAGATTCGCCAGCTTTCCGTCACCGTTTACTTTAATTTTCAACGGTTCGCCATTGGCTTTGATGTTTCCTGCGAAAGAAATGTCACCGCTGGTAAGTAACGCAGTTAGCTTGTCACCCAGCCAACCTTGTAGCGATACCAGATCAACCGCAGTGAGATCCAGCAGCAAATCCGCCGACAGCGGCGACCACGCCAGCGCACCGCTGGCTTTGATGCTGCCATGTTGATTGACTCGCCCCCGCATGGTCAACTGTAATGGCTTTACACCATCCAGATCGATGTCGTCCAACGCCAGATCGAGTGAATCGACAATCATCGGCGTAACTTTGGTCATCGACAGATCTTCGTAGCGCAGTTTGGCGGCTTTGAGTTGGATGCTTTTTAGCTGCGGCGTCCAAGGCTTTTCGGCGGCATCCGGTTTGTTTTTATTGATATCCGCACGCGCAACACCATACTGTTCCGTTACTTTTCCGGCATCTTTAACCGGATTGGCGGAATGTGAAGGTTTGCGCGCCGGAATCGGAATACGCGCCGCCAACCGTCGTGTGGTTTGCGCCGCTTGCACTGGTGCGTTCGTCGAACTAAAAAGCCGGGAAAGATCGAGATTGCCCTGCGCATCGCGGCGCAAGGTTGTGCTGAAACCATCCAGGGCGATAGCCCCTAAGCCGATCTTCTGCGCTGCGCTATTGATGGTGATATCGGGGATCGCCAATTTAGCAAACGATAGCACCGGTTCTTTTTCACCCTCGCGGATCAACAACGCCTGGTCGATGTTCAGTTTGATGTGTGCGGGCTTTTTGCCGCCCAGGTCGACACTGGTCAGCACAATATTCAACTTCTTCAAGCTGGTTTGATGAGGTGCGGCGACAGCATTATTTTTGATTGCCAACTGACGCAGCGACGTGGTGCCAGTGATCGAAATTTCCGGTGCTTTGTCCGGTTGTTGCGCGAAACTAAGATTCAGGTCGCTATCGTAAAAACCGGATAGCAGATGAATGCCTTCGGGCAGAGTTACATAGCGGCTATAGCGCGTTAAATTGGCGTTATCGAGCTTGACGGCTATAACTGCCTCCCGAGCGGCCGTGAAAAGACGCAATTTGCCACCGATTGAAAGGGGCGCATCGTTGATTTTTGCACTGAAACGGGGCTCTATCCAGTTTTCTTGAGTGCTGTTGATATTGGCAGCAATGGGAATACTGAGGTTGATTTCGCTAATGGTATGCTCGGCACTTTCGTGTTGATCAATGAACTCGACACGACCGCCCTGAATGGCGATATTGCTGATGGAAAACGGCATGCTCCCGTTCGCGGTATCTTCCTTGTCGGAAGGTTGTTGGAATCGCTCCAGGATGTCGGAGATATTCAGTTGATCTTTGTTTTTCCGCACCAAACGCAGATGCGGTTCCGACAAAGTGATCGACGTAACAATAGGCGCGCGCTGTTTCAGCGATTCAAAACTGACCCCGATGTGTAGTGTGTTAAAGGAAAACAGTACCGGGCGGGCTTCTTTCGCATCCGTTTTTTCGTCAATGCGAAAACCTTGTACGGTCAACTCAAGCGTACGGGGTTTTAGTTCAATGGACGCCACGGTTACCGGGCGTTGCAGATAGTCCGACAAGTGAACTTCGAGCTGGGATTTTGCATATCCGGGCAGCCAGAATATAGTGAGCGCTACTAAAGCGGCAACCAGAACTGCAGTGACACCAAGCGCAATGCTCAGGCGTTTGTAACGAATGTGGCGTTGCTGTGAGGTCGGAGTCATAAAGTACCCTGTCAATTTCTACAGCGAATTAGCGAAATCTCAAAACATTTTAGACCGACAAATGCGTTATTGATGACAAAATTTATAAGGAAGCACTGAAAAAATACTATGCTCAGTCATCGTTTACTACTTTTTCAGCGTTTCCCCAGCCAGAAAAGCAAATTGAGCTTGGAAGTTTTTGTGGATCAATCCAACAGCTCAATTTGCAAAATTTACCGGAACTTCTGATGAACAGACTATCTTAATGAGATGAGCCAGCTTTCAGATTGATCAGTTCGACATCGAAAACCAACGTCGCATCCGGTGGAATAATGTTACCAGCACCGCGCGAACCATAAGCCATCGATGGTGGAATAATCAGCGTGCGTTGCCCGCCTACTTTCATGCCTTGAACGCCCTGATCCCAGCCTTTTATCACACGACCCGCGCCAAGCATGAAAGAAAAATACTCTTTGCGATCATAGGAGCTATCAAATTTTTTACCTTTTTTATCCGGCGCATTTTCATCATAGAGCCAGCCGGTATAATGCACATTAACAACTTTTCCAATCTCCGCTTCTTCGCCGCTACCCACTTTGGTGTCGATTTTCTGCAGCGCCGGTCCGTCGGCGGAGGCCATATCTTTATAAGCAAAGGCTCCTTGCGATAACATCACAAAGGCTAGCAGGATGAAACTTAAATGAAACAGTGTTTTCATATTACGCATAATTTCCTCTAGAAAAAATTAAACCCGCTTTATTTTAACAATTAACGCTGGAGTATTATAACTGGTAACATCCGCTATCGACCGAACAGATCGACTCTTAGTTTTGATAACCAGTCATTCATTAGGGAAACGCTGATTAATTGACTATACGAGCGCATCACTTATCAGCGCTTCCCAGTTTCTTAAAAGAATCGGACAATGCAAAAATCTGAACATCGTGAAGCAGAATTGAATCAGCAGCTGGCTGCGGATCAGCAAACAGCCGATCTGTTATGTCTGCACGATTCACCGCTGGTGCGCGCCATGTATCTGAGCGCCGGTTTTCTGGCGTTGTTTTTAGCTGTCTTGGGCGCAATATTGCCGGTGTTGCCGACAACGCCTTTTGTGCTATTGGCGGCAGCTTGCTTTGCCCGCGGTTCCGAATACTTTCATCGCAAGTTGCTGGAAAACCGCATTGCCGGGCCCATCATTCGTGAATGGGCGCTCTATCGCAGCATTCCTCTAAGAGTTAAGTGCTGGGTTTATTTCTTGATGACATTGTCATTTGGCAGTTCCATCTTAATCGTGCCTGAGTTATGGCAAAAAATCATGCTGATTGTAGTCGGCAGCATTCTTGCGGGCTACGTGTGGCGGATTCCAGTTAGAGAGATTGGATAAATAATTTTTCACGTATGGGCAAAGCCCAGCTTTCAGCAACAGGATATTTTCAATGTCGATTGCGGATTGGTTTGATTCTAATTACCAAGCGCCATTCACAAGTTTTAACAGTGAAGTGCTAGAATATTTTCATGAATGAAAAAGAAAAAATGTCGGATTTCGATTTTGATCACTGGTGCAAAGTTGCTCGGGAAGAACCTGAGAGATTCGAAGTTATGCGCCGGCAAATGATTGATGATTTGATAGCGCAAGCTCCTTCCCATCTCAAACCGCAGATCACCGGCTTGCAATGGCAAGTTGACCGGATCCGCCAGCAAGCCGGTAATCCAATGGCAGCTTGTGTGCGGATTTCGCGGAAAATGTGGGCGAATGTGCTAGGTAAGAATGGTTTGTTGAAAGCGTTGCAAGAGCCGAAGGAATTGCTGAATTCCTTAAAAAATGCCCCGACCGCTAAAGTATTACCTTTTGAGCGGCCCAGGCCGGGTAAGTAAATTCATTTTGAAGCGTTGTCCCTTTGTTTCAGAGGTAAGTTCTATGCGCGAAACATACTCTGTTTTTTATTCTGCTTTGTGGGTTGCCGGCTGCACACTATTATTGAACCATGCCTTGGCAATGGCGACCAATGATGAGCAGCTAAGCACACTGAAAGACCAGAAATCCGTCGCAGTCACTATCTACAACAATGATCTAGCGTTAATAAAAGATGTGCGCAACCTTTCCTTGACCAATGGCGATTTTAATTTGGCATGGCGCGATGTCAGCGCGCTTATGCGGCCGGAAACCGTATCATTAAGGAGCATCACCCATCCGGGCAGCATCACGGTCGTGGAGCAAAACTTTAACTTTGATTTGCTGACGCCGCAAAGTCTGCTAAAAAAATACATCGGGCACATGGTGTCGATTGTTAAAGTCAATCCCGCCACCGGAGTGGAGAGCAGGGAGAGCGCCATCGTACTGGCGGCTGGTGATGGTGTAGTACTCAAAATGGCCGATCGTATCGAGACCGGCCTGCCCGGACGTATCACCTTTGAGAATGTGCCTGGTAATTTGCGTGACCGGCCTACTCTGGTCATTGAGGGAAGTCACACCGGCCCGGCGGCGGAGGAATTGGAATTGAGTTATTTGACCGGCGGCTTATCCTGGAAAGCGGATTATGTTGCTGAACTGAATGATGCAGAAAATCAGCTGGACTTGTCTGCTTGGGTAACGCTGACGAACACTAGCGGCACGCGCTACGCCAATGCAAAGTTGCAATTAGTGGCGGGCGATGTGCACCGGGTGCAACAGGAATTCGCCGCGCCGATGGCGCAGAGAGCCAAGTTGGCCGCGGCTGCCATGGCTGAGCCGATGCGTCAGGAAACGCTCATGGACTACCACCTCTACACTCTGGAAAGGTTAACAACCATCGCTGAAAATCAAACCAAGCAGGTTGCGCTGCTCAATGCTACCGGTATACCGGCTAGGAAAGAACTGATATTGATGGGCAGCGACTACTACTATGCCTCCAGCTACGGCGACTTGGGACAGAAACTAAAAGTGAATGTTTGGCTGCAATTTGATAATAAAACATCGGCCCGCTTAGGCATGCCGCTGCCCAAAGGAATCTTGCGCGCCTATAAGCGCGATAAAGCCGGTAATGCTCAATTTGTGGGTGAAGATCAGATCGACCATACACCCAAGAATGAGCCGGTACGCGTGCAATTGGGTCAGTCATTCGACCTGACAGCCAACAAAAAACAAACCGATTTCAAACAATTGAGCAGCGGTAATACCGGCAGCAGCGGCACTACCCGTTTTGAAAGTGCTTACGAAATCACCCTCAAAAATGCCAAAAAGGAAATGGCGACGGTAATGGTGCAAGAGCCCATACCGGGCGATTGGAAAATCGTCGAAGAAAGCCATCCGCACGATAAACCTGCAAGCAATACAGCGCTATGGAAAGTGGACGTACCCGCCGAGGGATCAGCGGCACTTAAATATCGTGTGCAAGTGAAGTTTTGAGAGTAACTCTATCGTCTTTTAAGTATTCCGGCCCTGGAATTATTGCCGAACAGTAGAGTTTTTTGCAGGCGCGTCACTCTGCTGTGAGATAAAAAGCCCGGCCAAAATCATCCCGGCAGTTCCACCCGCCGCATCGATAAAAAAATCACTCACAAGCGGCGTTCGTCCTTCGATATACAGTTGTGTCAATTCGGTGCCTCCAGCCAGCAGAAGAACCGTGATTATCCCTTGCGGAATTGACGCTTTGTCCAGCATAGACAATAAAATAAAACCAAACAGGAAGAAAAAGCAAAAATGCCAGACTTTGGATAAATCCCATGGGATGGCAGTTTTAAATGATTCGCTTTCGGTATCGAACTGAGCTTTAACTTCGTTCGATACTTGTTTTTTCATATCACCCGGCAAGGTGATACCGGCGATGATGGATATAAAAACGGAAATCAGCAGTAAGCGAATGAAAAAATTCTTTTTGTTGATAAAAAGAAATGAACCGGCAAACAACAGGAAATAAGCACCCCAAGCAAACAAAATGATATCTCGCACCCATAAATAATCTGGATTTTCGTAGACCGGGTAAACCTGGATATTTTTTATCTGCAGCGATCCAGTGGCTTGGCTGAGTTGTGCAAACAGCCAGATTTTCTCAGTATCCGGTGCAATCGTGAAAGCCTTGCGGTAATTTTTCCAATCGTGGCTTCCTGTCAGAGCCGCTGCTGCATGCGGCAGATCCCAGCGGTCTTTTTTTCCATTATTTTGCGCCAACAGAAGCCTTGCAGTGTTCCAGGTGTGCTTGCCCGCTTTCACGTTATCGCACTTCATATCGGCGGACACCAATAAAACAGTGCCGGGTTTTACCATCCGGAGATCCCGGTGCGCGCTGGCGCCAATTTTTGCATCACTGGAAAAAAGGGTTAAACCCTCATCCGTAATATCGATCCGGCTGCTTTCCGTTGTCCGGAATTTCCAGTTTCCGGTCAACAACTCAGGTCCGGTTTGCTGATATTGGTCAAGCCGGTGGTAGCACACCAAGGTAGCAATGGCCAGCAGGATGAAAAGAAAACAGTTTGTTTTAAATAAAGGCATATCACCCCGACGCGCTCAGCCTGACTGGCAAACCACAGTGTATTCAGGAAAGATCATGCACTTTTTTCCTGGTCATTGTATGCCTTGTTGTGCAAGCAATGATTTGTGTTATTGTTTTTTAAAAATATTGAACCATCAGGCTAATGTATCCGACGACAAATATGACGAGGACAATAATAATGAGCTTTTTCATCACGTAAATTCCTTTCGGCTGGGTATCATTAATCATAACTACACTATATCAGCGTAAGTAAATCGCATCCCGTGCTTTGCCGTCAAGGGTTCGCCGCATTTTTGCATGGACTGTCAGGATTTAACAGCGGAGTGCAGCATTTCATGCCAGATCCGGCATTTATCGTCGAATGACAAACGCGCATTGGCGGGGCTGGTGGAAGGCAAGCGTGCGAATGTCACGTCAAGGCTGCTGCCGGATAATACATAACGCTTAAAACCCGCCTCTGCGGTTCCACCGTTAAAAAACACATGGGTAATTTTCCGGTGGATAGAAAAAAAGGATAGAAAGTCGTTGCCGATTTGTGTGCCGCTTTCGATCATTGAATCCAGACTGCCAACACGTTTGCAGGATTTGAGCACATCCCACAGTGCAATGGGCGACGACTGCAGCGCGGCGATCTTTTCTTCATACGAAGCTTGCGCATCGATTTGCAGCCACTGCGTCATAATCGGCCAGAAAGCGTTGCGCCGGTGCGCATAATATTGCTTCGCCGCCAGCGATGCTTCCCCCGGCATACTGCCGAGAATCAGAACTTTCGCCTGACCGCCCGCGATGGGCGGGAAACTGTGAATGGTCGGCATGGTCGGCTGGAATCGCTTAATCCACGTAATAATGCCGTACAGTCTTGCAGTGCCGGTCAAGTTCGTAAATCAAAGGCCGCGCCGTGGCGAGCCTTGTTTTCATGATGTTTACGGACGATAGCTGATCCAGCAGTATCGTGAATACTCGCAGGGTATTGCGGTGGGAAACGATGAGCAGCCGTTTTCCTTGCTGAATTTCCGGCCGGATCGTTTCTTCCCAATAAGGCTGTATGCGTGTCAACGTGTGCTGCAAGCTTTCTCCACAGGGGATCTCATTTTTGTCGATAGCGGCGTAACCGGGGTGATTGCCGGGAAAACGAGGATCTTGCGGATCCAGGTACGGCGGCGTTGCATCAAATTTGATCTGGCAGCCCAGAATAGACCAGACACCGAATTTTTTGATCGCTTCCCAGCGCTCCATGCCTTCCAACGCGCCATAATGACGTTCGTTCAAATGCCAGCTGTCATAAACCGGGATGTTCAGTTTCATTGTTGACAATACAATGCGCGCCGTGGATTTGGCACGCTGTAATGTCGAGGTAAAGCACATATCGAATGTGAATCCTGCCTGCTTCAGTAAATACCCGGCTTGTTGCGCTTCCCGCTCGCCTTCGGGGCTCAGCGGAATATCGCTCCAGCCGGTGAATCGCTTTTCCCGATTCCAGATACTCTGGCCATGCCGCAGCAATACCAGTTTGGTCATAGGTGGTTGCAAATTTTTTGTAGTTGGAATGGTTTTCAGCACTGACGAATTATTGTTGCGGCGCTTTCGCTACAGCTTCGGACGATTCGCGCCAGATTTGCTTCAATGCCGGCCACAGGCCGCTACGGATAGTTTTGATGTACTGCGAATTGTCAGTCAGATTATTGACCAGGCGGCGCTGCGCCTGGCCTAAATTATGGTAGGGCATGCTCATGAACAAATGATGCGTGGCATGATAACGCAACCCGACTGGCGCCCATAGCGGTGTGATCAGAAAATTACCGGGAATGTTGACCGAATCCAGATATTGCTCCGGCAAGGTCATTTTGCGGTCGCCGGGATTGCGGTACGCATGCGCCGCCAGTGTGCGCAGCGAATTGAGGATAAAAATAGCCACCGCGATCAGATACCACAATACCAGCACCGCAACCGGAAACACCCCGAACCAAACCAGCGCAATGACACTGGAACCGAATAAACAAGCGCCGAGTTCTTGCTGCCGCCAGTTGAAATCGTTGCGGATGGCATCCGGCGCGCGCCGGTAGGCGGGATCGATAGTCAGCGACGACGCGCGCTCCCAGATGATTTTACGCAGTGGAGGAATTAAATATGACAGTGGTGTCAATAGCACGAAGCGCGCTGCCAATGCAATTGGGATCAGAAACGACAGCAATACGTAAAACACCATTTCCTCCGGTTGGCGCGTGGCAAACGGCAAGTACTCGCCATCCGCGCTGGTACCGTAGACATCCGGCTTGTGATGGTCGTTGTGTACGCCGTCGTAAGTAAACGACGGGATCATAAACGGCACGCCGCAGATGATGTTCCATACCAGACGGAAGTTTTGGAACGTGCCTTTTTTCAAATGCGCCAGCTCGTGCACAAAAATCGCCGAGCGGTACAGCGCCAGGACGGCGACCACAAAACCACCCAATTGCCACAACGAAAACAACGGGGAAAACAGCGCGGTAAAATACGCCGCCCAGCCGAGCGTGATATGAAACAGGAAATCGCTCCAATAGATCCACGGATTCGGCGTCATCAGATCGCGCACCAGATGATGCGCTTCGCGCAGCGGGAATTCCTTGACGTACGGTTTTTTTTCTTCGGCTGCAGCCGGTTGTCCGGTATCGTTCATGGCCAATAAGATTGTATGAAATCGATGATTTGCCGGTTGACAGTAGAGTCAGTGGCATTAACGTGCCCCAAATTGGGTGCCACCGGCCAGCCGGCATCGGTGAATTCCAGCCCGGCAAACAGCCTTGGCTGCGCGTAGCGTGGCAGCACATGGAAATGCACATCGGGGTCGACCATCATCAGCATCAGGTAATTGATTTTTTCGTAATGAAACGCTTTACTCAGCGCCGTTTCGATATCGCGGGTGACTTCGTGCAATTCGGCAAAGCTCGCCGGGCTCAGTTGAGAAAATGCCGTGACCGGTTCATGCGCAGCCAGCACCAGCGCGCCGAGTGTGACTTGCGCCGGACGCAGCAGCACCGACCAGTAATGATACGAGCGGATGATCGTGTGCGGTGCGCCGAATTTGCGCATCGTCGCGTTAAACTCTGATGGAATCGGCAACTGTGTCATGCCAAATCATTGACTAAAAATAATGCCCGCACGCGATAAATCCTCAATGAAATCGATCTCGCACCAGCGCAATCCTTGGACCGAACAGGAATTGACCAAATGTTGTTTGGCGAGCCGGTCGATGATCGACAAATACCACGATTTCAGTTCCGCCGGATGGCGCAACGCTTCTTCCACGGCTTGCCGGAATGTTTGCACGCCTTCGCTGCGGAAATAAATCAAGCCGATCGATTCCGCATTAACCTGATGCGGCGGTACGATTTTGCTGACTTGCCACACCCAACCGCCGGCGTCGAGTTGCACTTTCATATCGTCGGCGTCGTAACTATCTTTGAAATCCACGCTGAGTGTAATGGGCGCAGCCTGCGAATTCAAGACCTTGTTCAGCAATGCGGCTTCGATCACCGTATCGCCGTTCAGAATCAGAAAATCGCCATCCATTTCGCCGCGCGCAATCCAGCAACTGGCGAGATTGTCCGCCACTTCGTAAAAAGGATTGAACAGGATTTTGATGCCTGGACACTGCGCATAATGCTGCTGCAGCAAGTCTTCGATCAATCCCACCTGGAAGCCGGTAATGACGGGAATGTCGGTTACGCCAACAGCCAACAACGCATCAATCTGCCAGCCCAGCACCGGTTTTTCGGCAACCTGCAGCAGGCATTTCGGCGTATTCTCGGTCAACGGCAGCAATCGCCGCCCTTGCCCGGCGCTCAGGATAATCGCTTTGATCGGTTTCTCGGTTTGATGGGTCATGTCGGGATCGATTTTGCCAGGCGGTTTGATCAGTCCGGCATTGTAGCGAAGTTTGCGCGCTGCAATGTGTTTTTAAAATGAAATACTGCTGGTTTGCCGTAATTCCGCGACAATGCGTTGTGTCGCGCGCAAAAAACCATCGACCTGTTCCATCGTGTTATCACGGCCAAGACTGACGCGCACCGCGCACCGCGCCAGCAGCGGATCGATCCCCATTGCAGCGAGCACGTGGCTTTGTCCCGGATTCACGCTGGAGCACGCGGCCCCGGCGGCAACGGCAAAACCGGCTTTGTCGAGCTTGACTACCAGTGTGTCACCCTCGATATCCGGCAGCGCAAAATAACAGGTATTCGGAATACGCGCGGCAGCGCTGCCGAAAATCGCCGCGCCCATGCCAAGCAACCCGGCTTCAAGTTGTTCACGCAAGCGGGCGGTGTGCTGCTCGGTTTCTGCCAGGCGCGCGACGGCCAATTCGCACGCCACACCAAATCCCACAATAGCAGGCACATTCTCGGTGCCGGAGCGCAGGCCGTTTTCGTGCCCGCCACCGTAAATCAACGGTTTCAGCAGCAAGCGTTTGTCGACGATCAACGCCGCCGCGCCTTTCGGGCCGTAAATCTTGTGCGCGGATAACGTCATCGCATGCACGTTGAGCGCTGAAAAATCCAGCGGAATTTTACCCAAACCCTGAATCGCGTCGGTGTGCACATAAGCGCCGCGCGAGCGTGCCAGTCCGGCAATCGCGGCGACATCCTGAATCACGCCGGTTTCGTTATTCGCCAACATCACCGATACCACCCCTGGTTTATTGGCTTGCATCGCAGTAGCGGCAGCAGTGGCATCGACTTGCCCGTCCACGTTGACCGTCAACTGATGCAATACCCAAGGGTCGCAGCCACGACGTGCGATAGCCTGCGCCGGTTTCAATACACACGGATGCTCGATCGCGCTGATAAACAGATTACCCGGCTTCAAACTATCCACCGCACCGCGGACAAACAAATTGTTCGCCTCTGAGCCACCGCTGGTGAAAATCACCTGCGCCGGCTGCACTCCGACCGCCTCCGCCACCTGCTTGCGCGCCTTATCGATCGCCCGCCGCGCATGGATGCCGTAACCGTGACGACTCGAGGCATTGCCGAACTGCTGCTGGAAATACGGTAGCATGGCGTCGAGCACAGCGTCGTCGACGCGGGTAGTGGCATTGTGGTCGAAGTAGATGAGTTCCATGAATCTCGCGGGTGGTGAATGAGTAAAAATCGAATGATAAACCTTAAAGGGGTATTATGACGAACGCGCATTGACCAGAATCACATGCGCCTGCTGAATATTGTCGCGAAACTGCGCCGGAATTTCATCCCAAACGAACAAATCAACCCGGAACGGCAACCGGCTTTCTTCCAGCGCTTCTTTCAAAGAAGCGACAGCCCGCTTTTGCTCCGCGGATGCAAAAACCGCCAAATCCAAATCGGATTGCGGGCGCGCCGTCCCTTTGATACGCGAACCGTAAGCCCAGACCGTCACGCCCGGCAGATGGTCATGCAGCAGATCGAGCAGGATTTTGCGCTGATCCGGCGTCATGTCAAGATCCTGCATTACTGCCCTGTTTGCTTGTTGAGCGACTGGTAAAGCACCGTCGCATCGCGAATAAAATCACCCATCAGCGACAAACACGCCTTGGCTTTCTCACCGCTGTAATCATGCGTGGTATGGGTACGCGCTTCGGCATAATCCAGCCATCGCTCTACAGCGGAAGGCAACAGATTGTTTTCAGCAGCCAATCGGAAAATCGGTTTCGGACTGCTCGGTACTTCCGGAACACCCAATACCTCAACCAGGTAACGCTTCAATACCTTCCACAAGCAGTCATAACACACCTCAAAGCGCTGAATCACCGACTCCGCAACCGCTTCCTGCATCAACTCAGGCAATGCCGTATCCAGCGATTGGTAGTTTAGAAATTGCGCCTGCAAATGATTGAGCGATTTCTGAAAGTATTGGTAGTCGATCATGAGGTACAAACCGGATAGGATTTAGGGATTATAAACGAATACCCGGAGGGAAGAAGATAGCGGAAGCCGGAAAGGTTTACAGAAAGCTGCTGCGGTGTGTGGCTTACAGTTTGGAGACTAGCGCGAATTGATCATGCTTGAAGCAGAGAAGTCGTAGAGAAGTCATGCGGGATACAAACACCAGTTAGGTGGTAATGACACGCTGAACCAGCGGCCGTAAAGCGGGCAATAATTCAGATTCGAACCAGGGGTTGCGCTTGAGCCATAGATTGTTGCGCGGACTGGGATGGGGCAATGTTACGGTATGCGGCCACATCGTTTGCCAGTTCTTAACTGCTTGCGTCAGCGGCGACTTGCCTGATTTGGGTACATGATACGCCTGAGCATATTTGCCTATAACCAAGGTGAGGCGGACTTCCTTTAAATGAGCCAATAGCCTTGAACGCCACAGCGCCGCGCATTCCGGCCGAGGCGGCAAGTCGCCGGAGCGGCCGGTGCCGGGGAAGCAAAATGCCATTGGGAGGATGGCAACCAGCATTGGATTGTAGAAAACCTCGCGAGGCAATCCAAGCCAGGAACGCAATCTGTCACCGCTGGCATCATTAAAAGGGATACCTGTCTCATGGACTTTCCTGCCCGGCGCTTGTGCGGTGATGAGAATACGGGCCGATGAGTGAATTTGAAGAACAGGGCGTGGGCCAAGAGGTAAATGTGCGGCGCATGCTGTGCACGATTGAATCTCGGCAAGCAACGGTGTAATCGATGTCATGTATTTTTTGCCTAACGTAAAGCTAAAGGGCGTGTAACGTCCCTTTGAGTGATTTGTTAACCCATTCCGGTATACCGTGGGACTAAACATTTAGGCAATTGACAGCATATCGCTTCGCCGGTTCTTTCAATACGCCACCGGCAGCGGATCCAAACTGCGCCATAAATACCAGGTGGCGACCGAGCGCCACGGTTGCCAAGGCTTGGCGACTTCGATCAGGGTGTTTTTATCGACAGCTTGCTTGCCGAAATAATGCAAGCTGATGGCGCGTTGCAGGCCGATGTCGTCGAGCGGCAGCACGTCGGGGCGGTGCAGGTGGAAGATCAGGAACATTTCAGCGGTCCAGCGGCCGATCCCTTTGACGTGAATCAGTTGTTTGATGATGCTTTCATCGTCCAAATTTTCCCACGTGGTTTCGCTCAAATCCCCCTCGCGGAAGTGCCGCGACAAGTCGTGCAGGTAGATGACTTTTTTCGCGGATAGACCGCACGATCGCAGCAATTCCTGTTCGGCGGCGGCGATAGTGTGCGGCGTGATGTCGGGGATGGCGGCGATGACTCGTTGCCACACACTTTCGGCGGCTTTGACGGAAATTTGCTGGCCGACGATCGAACGTGTCAGCGTGGTGAAGGCGCAACCGCGCGATTCCAGTGCGGCATCGGCGAATTGTGCGATCAGTTGCTGCATGACGGTATCGCGGGCGGCCAGTTCTTGGGTGGCTTGAGTCCAATAAGCGGGTGTCATCAGGGAGTAAAGTGGGAAATTGAAACCGCGCAGTGTGCATTTTTTTACTGTCGAAAACAATCCCGTTTCGCTCCATTCTTATCGTTAAATTAACAACTTTTCTCTCGTTTTTCTCCTATCTATCTTATTTATTTGAACATTTTATCGTCTTTCCAGTGGCAATCCGCTGCGGCTTTAAGTCTTTGTCGCATAACTATAAAAACCCAATTTCTCACTTGACTAGCAGGGGTTTTTTGATTAAAGTGGGAAGTGGTGGGAGAATGTGGGAAAATTTGGTGGGCCTCGTGAATTTTCCGTATTTTGAGGAGACAGCATGTTTCGTGGCGTCACGCAACTCAGTCTGGATGCAAAAGGTAGACTTGCGATACCGGCAAGATACCGTGGCGAACTGACGTCTTCTTGCGCAGGGCACTTGATTGTGACTGTTGATCCTTCCCGATGTCTGCTGATTTATCCTCAGCCGGCCTGGGAACCGATAGAACAAAAACTCAATAATCTTTCCAGTTTTGATTCGAAGACCCGCAATTTGCAGCGGCTGTTGGTGGGTAATGCCAGCGA
>JBDHRU010000039.1:0-14623 GCA_039807765.1 Nitrosomonas sp.
GCGATGACGAAAGCGATTCCGCCACGGTGGATGGAGTGGAAATGATGGTGAAAGTAGGATGGATGTCCGAATTTTACGTCGCTTGTCATATCCACTTTCCGGGGGGCTTAGGATACCGTTTTGCATTGTGTGGGCTGATCAAACAATGCTTTATCATTACCAGTTTCTTCTATTTTTAACTGGTCAAGCAGAGCATCAAGTATCTGGAGCAATTACTAAAATTTAGGGGTTATCTTGTGCGTGAAATGAAAAAACATCCATCTTTATGGATGAGCAATGACAGGATTTGTCCTATTCTTGCGGTCATTTTTCGACCGATTATCACAGTGTTTGACAGTCGAGGCAGCTTTCAGTACATTCTGATGCTCATTGAAAAGGTGATTTATCTTTTCTAAACCCTTTCCTTTCAGACCAAGCATCCTTGGTTCTTCAATATGTCTGCACCGGATTACAAACAATATACCTGCAATCTTTGTGGTAAACAGTCTGTGGTAGTGCGAGATTTCCACAGCGAGGGAGGGGCGTGCTAGCATTGTGGATCGATTGTCTGTTTTCGTGCACTGATGTTTGCACTGTCATACCATTTTTATGGCAAACCAATTCCACTTGCTGATTTTTCTTTTGACCGGAACCAAAAAACGATAGGGTTGAGTGATGCACCACATTATGCTGATAAACTTAAGAATCTATTTGACTACACAAATTATTTTTACCATGCAGAACCATTTTTAGATATTTGCAATATAGAAAATATGACAGTCGGTAGTTACGACTTACTGATTAGTTCTGATGTTTATGAACATGTTTCACCACCCCGTCATGTTGCGTTTGTTAACAGTTGGCATTTGTTAAAACCGGATGGATTGATGTTGTTGACAGTCCCTTATACGATGTTGTCAAAAACGGTTGAACATTTCCCCTATTTGAATCAATTTGGAATTGTGCGGGATCAGCAAGGTATGCTGTTGGTTAATCAACGCAAAGATCAGAGTATAGACGTATATGATCGATTAACCTGGCATGGGGGAGAAGGTTCAACACTTGAGATGCGCGTCTATGCAGAGGCGGATTTATTGCAAATTATTGCTGATGCTGGTTTCAAGAATATTAAAGTTTGGTGCGATGATTATCCGGAATTTGGGATTTTGCAGGCACAGCAAGGTGGTAGTTTCGTAATCAGTGCGACTAAAGATGGTAGCCGTATACCGATTACCGTTACAAAATATGATCCTTATATTGATAATATTTATCCTGAAGATGCTGAGATTGATCATTTTCTGGTTAATCGGCCGATTCGTATCACAGATGAGCGAGCCAAAAAAGCCATTGCGCAATGGAAAGGTGAGAGAGCCGTCGAAACAGTTTCACCATTTTCCAGAATAGGGCGTATTTACATAAAAAGTTTAGGAAGTACGCTCGGTTGGAGTGACGTAAGAACTCCAACACTCTCGTGAAGCCATCTATAATCCTGGATTCCCGCCTGTGCGGAAATGACGGTGCGAATCGCTCTGGGAGTCAAATCTTATCATTGACATAAATAACGTCCCCAAAATCTTTGGTTTGGCTGCTTTTGTTACCGTCATCGAAGAAACACAGCGCAGTTCAAACAGATTATTCCTGATGATTTCTTAAGCAAAAAAATAATGCACCTGCAACATATAGTACTGGCCATCGCGGTGACGGTGATTTGGGGATTTAATTTCGTCATGATCAAGGCGGGGCTTGACGAGCTGCCGCCGATTCTGCTGTGCGCGTTGCGTTTCTTTTTTGCCGCGTTTCCGGCGGCCTTTTTCATCCGGCGACCTAGCATCGATTTCCGGCAAGTGGCGGCTTTCGGGTTTGTCATGTTCGCGTTGCAGTTCACTTTGCTATTTTCCGGCATGGTTGCCGGAACAACAGCGGGTCTCGCTTCGTTGCTGCTGCAAGTGCAGGTGTTCTTTACCATTTTGCTGGCGGTTATGTTTCTGCATGAAAAGCCTTCTGTTTTGCGGATTGCCGGAGCGATTATTTCATTCTCCGGTATCGGGCTTGTTGCTGCCAATCTGGGCGGTGATATCTCGGCGCTGGGTATGGGTCTGATCATTGCAGCGGCGGCTTCGTGGGGTGCGGGCAATTTGATTTCCTAACGGCTTGGCAAGATCGATATGCTAGCGCTGGTCATTTGGGGAAGTTTTGTTGCATGGCCGCCGCTGTTGCTGGGGTCGTTCATCTTTGAACAAAACTTCTGGGATCTCGAAGGCTTATCCGGACTCACCTGGCGTTCAGCCGCCGCCGTCGGCTATAACGCTTATCCGGTTACTTTGCTGGGCTTTGCGGCGTGGAACTGGTTACTGAGCCACTATCCGGCGGCGACGGTAGCGCCGTTTTCGCTACTTGTGCCGGTATTCGGGTTTGCGAGTTCGGCACTGGTTTTGGGAGAGCCGATTCATGCCTGGAAGGTAATCGCTGCCGCGCTGATCATGGCGGGGTTGTGCATTAACTTAATGGGAACCCGTATCGTTACGCGCAAGCAATGATCATAATGGGCTTGGCGCACTAGCAGTGATTGCGTAAACGTCACCATTGTAGTCACCGATATATCGTGCAACAGTGTGCCGCCTGCTACACTGGCGCCGCCGGCGGTTTTCAAGCCAATATCGGGATTTGGCAGCGCGCCGCTATTCGAGTCGGCGCCATGCACACGGAGGGCGTAACCTCGGATTAACGCCACCGTAGATGGCAACGAACGGATCGGCAAGCGTGCGGCCGCCGGCAAGGCGGCGATAGTAGCGGCATCGTCGCCAGGGTTGGATCGTTGGTCGAAACATGATTGATCAGCGCATTGCGGATGCCGGCATAGCTCATTTCATGGAGTGCGAAATTGTTGCTGTCGAGGGTGAAGCCGCCGCTCACATAGCCAGGATCGAGCGGTTTCCCCAGTCGAGCGTCACATTCAGTGTGACGGTATCGCTGAACTGCTGACTGAAGAATGCCTCGACCCCAGTGACAAGGTTGGTAAAGGTTGTTTGAAAAGCTGCATATTCCCATTACTCAAATGGGGAATTTGTAGTCAATTGGTTAGAGCGCTTCCTTAGGCAAATAAATTAAAGAATATACCCTTATGAAAAAACACTCCCGCTATATCCCGGCATTTCATTTTCACTGGTTGACACGCTGGTACGATCCCATGATACGGCGCTTTTTTCCCGAAACGGGAATCAAGGCGGCGCTGATTGCACAAGCGCGCATTCGATCTGGGCAGATTGTGCTGGATGTGGGGTGCGGTACTGGGACGTTGACACTGCTGATCAAACAAACCGAGCCGGGCATGGCTGTTTATGGACTGGATATAGATTTTCAGGCGTTGAGCATCGCACAAGAAAAGATTGGGAAGGTAGGAGAGGTCATCATGCTGCAACAGGGTTCGACGGCTTGCTTGCCTTATCCCGATGCGAGTTTCGATCGTGTGTTTGCCAGTTTGATGCTGCACCATTTAACGCGGCAGGATAAACAACAAATGTTGCAGGAAGCGTTCCGCGTACTCAAGCCGGGCGGTGAACTGCACGTTGCGGATTTCGGCGCGCCGCACGATACCGCCATGTGGCTGGTCTCGTGTGTCATGCGCTGGTTTGAAGAGATTTACGATCATATTCTCGGCTTGTTGCCGGTTTTTATGGCGAATGCCGGATTCGATCCGGTGCGGGAAATGGCTTGCTATCGAACCTTGGCAGGTCCCATCGCTCTGTACTGCGCCAATAAGCCTGGAGGAAACCGCCCCTCTGAGGAAACTGCGGAAAACACTGCACAATCACTGCAACCCTGATTCAGGTAAGCCTTTATTCTTTCAACCGGCTTTGAATTTGGTGTCGGACGCATTATAGTAGTGCGCCAAAAATTGACACGACTGAGAAAATGCACGAAGCAGATAAAGAATTGGATGCGCGCGGCCTGAATTGCCCGCTGCCTATTTTGCGCACCAAACAATCGCTGGCCGGGATGGTCAGCGGACAAATTCTAAAAATTGTTGCTACCGATCCGGGTTCGGTAATCGATTTTCAGGTTTTCGCCGAACAAACTGGAAATGAGCTGCTGTCGTTATCCGAAGTCGGACAGGAATTTATTTTTTTGCTGAAGAAACGGTGAGTATGTGGATTCGATTAAGCTGACAATTAACCCAAGGAGCCGTCGCTTGAATAACCAGTGAGGAGAATCGTCGGAGCGGGAGCAAACATTTTCGCGCAACCTGTGCAGCATCGGTCGCGCGGATTTTTAATATTTTCCGGGAAATTTGTTTATTTGTTATTGCTTATCCGCACCTGACATCAGAAACTTGACGAGTAAAGCAAAAACGAATGGAACCGTGCTTAGCGCGGTTACCATATAGTGTTCAGTAGTAAATTGATCGCCTTCATCCATGATGATGTAGCCGAAAAATACCGTGACCGGGGTAATGATCGATAGTGCAATGACTAAATTGAATAGTCCTTTCATTTTTTATCCTTTCGCTGAATTTTTTCTAAGTAAGTATATGCTTGATAGCATAGCCTGCCCAGATTGTCGAAGTTAAAAATCATAGCTGTCCAATGCATCGTTAGGCAAGGTAAAATTAGCCGTTTCGTATCAACTGATAATCCGGATGGAAGCTGTACTGATCATTTCCAATTTTCCTGACGAGAAGTCGGCTATGCAATTGGCCGAAGCTTTGATTCATCGGCGGTTGGCTGCGTGTGTCAATGTGCTGAGTCCGTGCGTTTCAGTTTACCGCTGGCAAGGCGAAATTGAATCAACCGGGGAAATCCCGGTTTTGATCAAAACCCGGCGGCAACATTACGACCGAGTTGAACAGTTGATCAAGATGATGCATCCTTATGAACTTCCTGAAGTGATTATGGTTCCTATAACCGGCGGATTGCCTGCCTATTTACAGTGGGTCGACGCTGAAACACCGCTATCCGATTAAACAATACCGAATACCGATGCGATCAATCCAATTTTTGTTACTGATTTTATGTTTGGCCAATCCTCAGGTGTATGCCGAGGAAGGTAGTTCTTTTAGCTTATTCCAGAAATTGCAAGGACTGGGCATCAAACTGGGCCAGGGCAATGCGCAAGAGCTTTTGCCGCCGGACGAAGCATTCAAGCTATCGGTGGAGGTGCGCGATGGCAATACGCTGATCGCGAACCTGACACCGGCCAAGGATTATTATTTGTACCGCGACAAAATCGCGTTTGAGCCGAAACAAGACGGCATGACGATTGAAAAAGTCACGCTGCCGCCGGGTAAAATGAAGGAAGACGCGACCTTTGGTCAGACAGAAGTTTATTACAATCCGGTGCAGGCTGTCATTTCGCTGAAACGCGAGGATTCTGCCGGTGAGCAGCCGCTTACGCTGGCGGCATCTTATCAGGGCTGCAATGAGCCGGTCGGCGTATGTTATGCGCCGATTCATAAGGCCGTCGATCTGACCTTGCCGGCAGTCAAAGCTGTCGTTGGCGCGGTTGCCGAGGCTGTAAGTAGTCCGGCGGTGGCGGCAAAAGCCGGTGATGCCACGGCGGAATTGTTTCAAATGCCATCCAAAGCGCCTGCCATTGAAACCGAGTCGTACAAAATAGACCAATTGTTTCAAACCGGTGATTTTTGGTTGATCCTGACCGGATTTTTCGGTATCGGTCTGTTGCTGGCGTTTACGCCTTGCGTGTTTCCGATGTTTCCGATTCTGTCCGGCATTATTGCCAATCGCGGCAAACATGTGACCAAACAGCATGGATTTATTCTGGCCCTGGCGTATGTCATGGGAATGGCGATTACATACGCCATTGCCGGCGTGGCGGCGGGGTTATCCGGCGCGATGTTGTCGGCGGCATTGCAAAATGCTTGGGTGCTGGGCACGTTTGCCGTGGTCTTTGTGTTGCTATCGTTTTCCATGTTCGGTTTTTATGAGCTGCAATTGCCCGGCGCTTTGCAGACTAAACTCTCCGAGGAAGCCGGGCATCTCAAAGGCGGGCATTTGACCAGTGTATTCGGTATGGGCGCATTGTCGGCGCTGATCGTCGGACCTTGCGTTGCGGCACCGCTGGCGGGCGCCTTGTTGTATATCAGTCAGACGCGCGATGTAATCCTGGGTGGCTCGGCATTGTTTGTCATGGCATTGGGTATGGGTGTGCCGCTATTGTTACTGGGCACATCGGCCGGCGCGTTATTGCCGAAAGCCGGCGCATGGATGGAGTCGATCAAACGGTTTTTTGGTGCGTTGTTGCTGGCTGTGGCGATTTGGATCATCTCCCCGGTGATCAACGATGTGGTGCATATGCTATTGTGGGCGGCTTTGTTGATCATTTCCGCCATTTATCTGCATGCGATCGATCCATTACCGGAGCGCGCTTCGGGTTTGCAGAAATTTCTCAAGGGCATCGGTGTGATCGCGTTGCTGGTCGGCGTTGCCATGCTGATCGGTGTTTTGTCCGGCAGCCGTGATGTGTTGCAGCCGCTTTCAAAGCTCGGCTTAGCCGCAACAAACACCGCCAATGGTAATGAAGCGGTTGCTTCCGGTTATTCTACCTTGCCTTTTCAGCGGGTGAAAACGGTTGCGGAATTGGATGAACAAATCCGCCAATCCAAAGGCAAACCGATTATGGTCAAATTTCATGCTGACTGGTGCGTTTCTTGTAAGGAAATGGATCGCTTTACACTTTCCGATACCAAAGTACAAGCGCGGCTGAAAGAGGTTGTGCTGCTGCAAATCGATGTGACCGACGGCACGCCGGATGATGCGGCTTTGCTGAAACGGTTCAAATTGTTCGGACCGCCCGGTATCCTGTTCATTGATCGTCAGGGTAACGATATTCCGGATATTAAAGTGATCGGTTTCTTGAATAAAAATGATTTCTTAACGGTGCTGAACGCAGTTTTGATCTAGGGAAACGCTGATTAATTGACTATACGAGCGAATCACTTTGTTGCGCGGTACTCGCATCCTCGCCTATCTTATTGATATGTCTCGGTTGCTGTGTTCCGTGCGCCTCGTGCTTCATCTCGTCCGCCGAATTAATCAGCGTTTCCCAAGGCGTGCATTGAAACCCGGCAGCGAGTTTCTTCAAGCCGGAAAATTATTTATGGAGTTAAGCAGCAATGCCAAAATCCAAACTTTTAGCGCTGTATTTGCGCGCACTAAAACCTAATAGCAAGTATCTGGAAGCTGGAAAATTATCTAAGGATGTTGTGATGTCAAAAGTTAAACAGATTTTTTTGTATCTTTGTGTAGCGGTGTTTGCGCTGGTAGCAGGTTCATATCTGCGATCCGTGCTGACGGAAGCGCAACAAACACCATTATCCAGCGAAGAAAGCCAGCAAGGCGCCAAAGCGATTCTCGCGGCCAGTTTGCCGGATATTCACGGAGAAAATCAGGCGGTTTCGCAGTGGCTCGGAAAGGTCATGGTGGTGAATTTCTGGGCTACCTGGTGTACGCCTTGCCAAGAAGAAATACCGGAGTTTGTTGAAGCGCAGGAAAAATACCGTGACCAAGGATTGCTGTTTGTCGGCATTGCGCTGGATCAAGCCGACATGGTCAAAAAGTTCAGCCAGGAATTCGGTATTAATTATCCGGTGCTGGTCGGCGGCTTGAATTCTTGGCCACTGGCGCAAGCAGCCGGTAATCGCTTGTCTGTTCTGCCTTATACCGTAATCATCAATCGCTCCGGCGAGATCGTCGAAACCTATGTCGGTCGGGTTAATCTGAAAAAACTGGAGAAATTGGTGGTTCCACTGCTGAAGGAAAGCACGCAGGTGCAATCGCCGGATAAAGCCGGTTGATGGCAATAGTCCATTCGGCTTAAAGAATGCCGCTGGCTGACATCGTACTAATTGTTCATTTTCTGTATGTGGTGTTTGTCGTCGGCAGTCTGCCGGCGATTTGGCTGGGTGCGTGGTTAAAATGGAGGCTTGTCAGAAACCCGTGGTTTCGCTATTTGCATCTTGCTGCAATTTTATTCGTTGTAGCCGAATCGCTGATGGGCGCCGTTTGTCCGCTAACTGTGTGGGAAAACGCATTACGCCAAACTACCGCGGAGAGCAGTTTTATTCAGCACTGGCTGCATCGCATCCTGTTTTATGACGTGCCGGAATCTGTATTGACGATGATTTATGTACTATTTGCCGGTCTGGTTGCAATGACATTCAGATGGATTCCGCCCGTGCGCGGAAACCGCCGGTCAAGAGGATGAAACGAGCGGGTTGTCGTCGGTTTCTTCGTCTGCAGGAATCAGCATTTCTTCGATATTGGGTTCGAAGGTTTCTTCGTCAAAAGCTGTGTCACCATCGAGGAATGGCTGGTCTTGCGCTTTCAGGTTGAAGAAATCGTAGCGGGAGGTATCGGCCAAATGCGATAGTTGAACGTTCTGTAAGGAACGGAACATGGTTTCCAGCCGGCCAGGAAATTTTTTGTCCCACTGCTGCATCATTTCCTTGATCACCTGGCGCTGCAAATTCGGCTGCGATCCGCATAAATTGCACGGAATAATCGGGAAATTCGCTATGGCCGCGTACGCCGCCAAATCTTTTTCCTTGCAGTAAGCCAGCGGCCGGATCACGATATGCTTGCCGTCGTCACTGACCAGTTTGGGCGGCATGGCTTTCAGCTTTCCGCCATAAAACATATTCAGAAACAGAGTGACGAGAATATCATCACGATGATGACCCAATGCGATCTTGGTGGCGCCTAGTTCGCTGGCAACCCGGTAAAGTACGCCGCGGCGCAGGCGCGAACAAAGGCTGCAGGTGGTTTTTCCTTCCGCGATGACGCGCTTGACGACACTGTAGGTGTCCTGTTCGACGATACGGAAAGGCATGCCGATTTCCGTCAGATAAGCGGGCAATACTTGCTCAGGAAAACCGGGTTGCTTTTGATCCAGGTTGACCGCAATCAGCTCAAATTCCAATGGCGCGTGTGCTTGCAGGTTGCGCAGAATGTCCAATAAAGCATAGCTGTCCTTGCCTCCGGATAGGCATACCATTACCCGGTCGCCGGCCTTGATCATATTGAAATCAGCGATCGCGGTACCAACCAGCCGCCGCAAGCGTTTCTGCAACTTATTGGCGTTATAGTGTTGTTTCTGATTCATATTTTGTGAGATTTCAGAGACGGAAATGATCTTTTTAGTCCGATAAAATGCAGGGTGCTAATGGCGGAATATTAGACAAAAGAAGTGGAACAATTTAGCATAACCAGATTCTAACCAAAGCGGATAAAGAGATTCAGGTTCGGGAATTATTTCGGGAGAATTCTATGAACAGAATTATACCATTTGTGATCTTGATCTTGTTTTCAACCGATGGTTTTTCGAGTACAGGCAATCCCAATTCAGCAGTCGATGATATTGGCAAACCGGGTGATGCGGATAAAGTGTCCCGTACTATCAAGCTGACACAAATGGATAATATGTTTTTGCCGGCTGATGTGAAGGCGGTGGAAGGTGAAACAGTCCGTTTTGTGATTAAAAATGGCGGCGAACACAAGCATGAAATGTTGATGGGATCGATGGCTGAGTTGAAAAGAGTGGCCGAAATGCGGCGTAAGTATCCGGATAAAGAGCATTTGGAAGCGTATTTGATGCAACTGGATCCGGGAGAACAAAAAGAATTTATCTGGCAATTCACCCGGGCTGGAACGGTCAATTTTGCTTGCCCTTTACCTGGCCATTTCAAGAGAATGCGTGGAACAATAACAGTGGAGAAGAAATGAAAATACGAAAAGGAAGTGTGTGTGCGAAATCAATAATGGCAGCCGGTTTATTCAGTGTCGTGTTGCAAGCGGCTGCCACAACGACGGTTGATGTTTACAAAAGCCCGACTTGCGGTTGTTGCGCTAAGTGGGTCGACCATATGCGCGATCATGGTTTTACCGTAAAAACACACGATGTCGGCAATAAGGATATCCGCAAAAAATCGGGTGTTTCTGAATCGCTTGGTTCCTGTCATACGGCTTTAGTCAATGGTTATGCGATTGAGGGGCATGTGCCGGCGCCGGATATCATCCGCCTACTGAAAGAAAAACCGAAAGCGGTTGGATTATCCGTCCCCGATATGCCGCATGGAACACCGGGTATGGAAAGCGGGCGTGTGGATCCCTATAACGTTTTGTTGATTACCGAACGGGATCAAGCACGTAAGGATACGACGATTTACCACCGCTACGATCCTCATGGCAAGAAAGCCGTGGAAACTGAACCGGCTAATCCGGAACGTGAGCAAAACAGCTCTGTGATGCGCCTGAAATAGTTGTTTTTTCATGACAATGCGCAATTTACTGCTTTGTCTGACTGCGGCTGGAATGCTTGGTTGCAGTAATTCCGAGCAGCCCGGTGCTTTTGCTTCATCCAAGCAACATCGGGTTGATAATAAGACAGGCTTGGTAAAACGGAATTTCGATCGGGCGCAAATTAAGCGCGGTGAGAGCATTTATAATACGCATTGTATTGGTTGCCATGGACCGAACGGCGAAGCGACCCCCGAGTGGCGGAAGCCCGGTGCGGATGGAAAATATCCGCCACCGCCGTTGGATAGCACAGCGCATGCCTGGCATCATTCGACCGAAGTTTTGAAAAAAACCATCCTCAAGGGAACACCGCCAGAGATTGGTTCGATGCCTGCCTGGGAAGGTAAATTGACGGAGCAGCAAGTGGATGATGTGATTATCTGGATAAAATCGTTATGGTCGGACGAAATTTATGACGTCTGGTTTAAGAATTTTGAAGGTAAGTAGCGGTTTAGGAAGCTCTGAAAAAGATGGTGGGTTAGGCTGGATAAGGTGAAACCAGACGAATAAGTACAGTAGTTTTTCAGCGCTTCTTAGCAGTCATTCTTCTTCCGTTTTTTTCTTTTGTTCCAGCGAATTGATTTGTTCCAAGATCGTCTGCTTTTCATTTTCCAGTTCGTTATAGCGCGAGTATAGTCGATTCAGGTCGGCGGTATATTTCTCGATTCGCTGCTCCTTTTCTTGTTTTAATTGCAGCAAGTCATCGTAGTTAGGAATCGGGACACTTTGTCCGGGTATTCTAGGCTGTGGCACAGTCATGCTAGGTTCGGACAACTCGTTGCGGCGTAACTCTTGAATCATCATGAATTGCTGTTGGATAGATTGAGATTCTTGTTGCAGGCGAGCTAAAGCCTTTTCCAGTTGGCGCGCTTGCGCCACAGCATCAGCCTGGATGGTGAGCGGTACAGCCAGTAATAATAAAAAAAGAACTGTTCGCATGGTATAAGCGCCTATTCAAAAGAAAAATACCGGTTTCAGCAATGCTTAATGGGTACTCATGGGTTTTATGGTTGCCGAGTAATTTCCCGGAATATCCTAAGCAATTTGCCTATAATATAAACGTTTGCTTAGGCGGTATCAAATACCGTATTCCTCCGGTTGTTCATTTGATTACAAATCGAGATTGCAATAGAAGTTTAAGAGGCGAATTCACCTGATCGAAATAATTTCTCACTCACATGAAGCATTTTCCGCCGCAACACTGTTTTTCCTAAACTGATGAAGTCGCCAAAAGACCCGCATACGCCGATGATGCAGCAATATTTACGTATCAAGGCGCAATATCCGGACATGCTGATGTTTTACCGCATGGGGGATTTTTATGAGTTGTTTTTCGGCGATGCGGAAAAAGCGGCCAAGTTGCTGGGAATAACATTGACACACCGCGGCACATCCGCCGGAGAACCGATCAAAATGGCCGGCGTGCCCTATCATGCGGCCGAGCAATATTTGGCCAAGCTGGTCAAAGCGGGAGAATCGGTGGCGATTTGCGAGCAAGTGGGCGATCCGGCACTCAGTAAAGGACCGGTGGCGCGCGAAGTGACGCGCATCATCACACCCGGGACGCTGACCGATGCGGCATTGCTTGATGATAAACGCGATTGCATTTTATTGGCGTTATTGATACAGGAGTCAACGCTGGGACTAGCCTGGCTGAATCTGGCGGCGGGACAATTGCGCGTGCTGGAAACTGCACCGCACAATCTGCTCAGCGAGCTGGAGCGTTTGCAACCGGCGGAGATTTTGCTGCCCGAGCCGCTGGCATTGTCCGAAGTGCAAGGAAAAAACTGGGCGGTGAAGCGCCTGCCGTTGTGGCAGTTTGATCGTGACAGCACATTCAATAGCCTGACACGGCAATTTGAAACGCATGACCTCAGCGGTTTCGGTTGCGAGGATTTAAGCGCTGCACTGTGCGCTGCCGGTGCGCTGCTGGAGTACACACGCCTGACGCAAGGCTCTGCCGCTCCGCATATCGCATCGCTACAAGCGGAACGGGAGAGCATTTATGTACGTATGGATGCCGCAACGCGCCGCAACTTGGAAATTTCCGCAACGATCCGTGGTGAGCGGTCACCCACCTTACTGTCAGTGCTGGACACTTGCGCAACCAATATGGGCAGCCGCTTGTTGCAGTTTTGGCTACATCATCCGTTGCGTGATCGTAACGCGATACAACAACGGCTCGATGGCGTCGCCGCATTGATCGGGGAAAATGGGCAGAATCATTTTGAGGCAGTGCGCGTCCTGTTGCGGCAATGTGCCGATGTCGAGCGAATCACGGCGCGTATTGCGCTTAGATCGGCGCGGCCCAGGGATTTATCGGGTTTGCGCGATAGCTTGCGGTTGTTGCCGCAAGTGATTGAAGCTGTCACCGCTTGTGCCAGCGAGCGTATCGGACAATTAATCGACGTGCTGCGGATCGACACGGCCGTCGCCGAATTGCTGAGCAAAGCGCTATTGCAGGAACCTGGTGTAGTGTTGCGCGAAGGTAATGTCATTGCCGACGGTTTTGACACCGAGCTCGACGAGCTGCGTGCGTTGCAGAACAATTGCGGCGAGTTTCTGCTGCAACTGGAAATGCGCGAGAAGGAGCGCACCGGTATTCCAAATCTGAAGGTGGAATATAACCGCGTGCATGGTTTTTATATCGAAGTCACGCATGCACACAGCGAAAAAATCCCTGCTGACTACCGCCGCCGGCAAACCCTGAAAAGCGCCGAGCGTTACATCACGCCGGAGCTAAAAGCTTTCGAAGACAAAGCTTTATCTGCGCAAGACCGAGCGCTAGCGCGGGAAAAGTATTTGTACGAGGGGCTGCTGGATATGCTGGTAAAGCATCTGCAAGCGTTGCAAAGAATTGCTGCCGGTATCGCGGAACTCGATGTGCTGTGCGCTTTTGCCGAACGTGCGCAAGCGCTCGACTACGCTGCGCCGGAATTGTCCGATAACGGTGAATTGATGATCGAGATCGGCCGTCATCCTGTGGTAGAGCAGCAAGTGGAAAACTTTGTCGCCAACGATGTGCAGTTGGGTGATGAGTATACCGGTAAGCCGCGCATGCTGCTGATCACCGGTCCCAATATGGGTGGAAAATCCACCTACATGCGGCAAATCGCATTGATCGCCTTGCTTGCGCATTGCGGCAGTTACGTACCGGCGAAGGCAGTGCGCATCGGCATGCTGGATCAGATTTTTACCCGCATCGGCGCGGCTGATGATTTGGCCAGCGGACGCTCGACGTTTATGGTGGAGATGACCGAAACCGCCAATATCCTGCATAACGCCACGGCGCAGAGCCTGGTGCTGATGGACGAAGTCGGGCGCGGTACGTCGACATTCGATGGCTTGGCGCTGGCATTCGCCATTGCCCGTCATTTGTTGAGCAAGAGTCGTAGCTTCACGCTGTTTGCCACGCATTATTTTGAATTGACCAAACTGGCGGCAGAGTTCAAGCAATTGCAAAACGTGCATTTGGATGCCGTGGAATACAAACATCGTATCGTTTTTCTGCACAAGGTGGCTGAAGGCCCGGCCAGCCAAAGCTACGGACTGCAAGTCGCGGCGCTGGCGGGGGTGCCCGAAGCGGTGATTAAGCTGGCGAAAAAACACTTGATCAAACTGGAGCAGGAAAGCATAAGAAGAGAACCGCAACTGGATCTGTTTTCCTTTTCAACTCCCGAACCGGAAATAGATCCTGATTCTCCACAGGAAGAACATCCGGCGATTGCCCTGCTGCGAAATCTTGCGCCGGACGAACTGAGCCCCCGGCAAGCGTTGGAGCAACTATATCGATTGAAAAAGGCGCTGGATGTGCCCGGTGATCACTAAGATCACACGAAAAGGCAGGTTAGACAGAAAAGCTCAGTTCACGGATGCTAAATGAGCTTTTTGAGCCTGATTTTAACATAGTGATCGTGTAGTATTTTTTCGCACATTCCTAATGATCGTGACCATGTGCGCCATGCACATGCTCGTGCGCAATTTCATCCGCTGTAGCGGGGCGCACATCAGTGATGGTGCAGGCAAAATTCAGTTTCATACCGGCGAACGGGTGATTGCCGTCGACAGTCACGGAATCCTCAGTTACGTCGGTCACTTTGTAGATAATGAAATCGTCAGAGTCTTCCGCGCCGCCTTCGAAGTGCATACCGACGACCACGTTATCGGGAATGAGCTGCGTGGCTCGACGCGTATCAATTCGGCGTCGTATTCGCCGAAGGTATCTTCCGGCTCCATCGCGACCGAACAGGAATGCCCAACTTCCATTTCATGCAACGCTTCTTCCACCAATGGAAAAATGCCACCGTAGCCGCCGTGCAGATAACTGATCGGGG